>CAYTAJ010000060.1:3683-7604 GCA_964435725.1 uncultured Algimonas sp. | reverse complement strand
AGCCGCATATTGGCGATTAATTCTTTGGCCGCGTCTTGCTGGCCTTCGGTTAGGTCCATGCCCGGATGGTCGGGACTAGGATTTTCAAAAGGCGCATCGACGGGCAGAGATAATTCATCCATCGCTCCGACCTTGACCAAGCCTTTGACCACGCCCGCGCTTACACCCGCCCGCGCGGCGATTTCACTGGCCCGTGCCGGGAAAGGGCCACCTTCGCGCAGAACAGCGCGTCGAGACCGCGTGAGTTGCTTCGGTGTTTGTCCTGTCGGTCGATACATTGAGACGATTGGGCTGGGGTCGAGCGCTTTATAAGAGCGCATGACCATGCGGAGCACTTGTCCGGGCGACGCCACATTATATTTGGCAACCCACAGTATGAATTTCACGAGCGCGGCAGATAAAGGGCGAGTCGCTTTGCGCTCGACGATAGACTTTAACTCGCGCCCTTCTTCGGCGGTCGCAAACCCTACAACCACCCCAAGTTTCATTTGCTTGCCAATAGGCGCAAAAACAAAGTCCCCTACACCCAAATCCAAATCCTCAGGCACCGCATAGTCAAATGCGCCCGGGACATTCACAGGAAATAGAACTTGTGCGTTTTGCATAGCCTCGATTCGTGATAACAACCTGCCGACTCTAACACCCTCTAATTGGACATAAAGCCATGAAATTTTTTGTTGATAGTGCCGATCTGGACGCCATCTCTGCCTTGAATGATATCGGACTTGTCGATGGTGTAACGACCAACCCGTCCATCATCGCGAAGTCAGGCCGCGATTTTAAAGACGTTATTGCCGAGATTTGTAAAATCACAGACGGTCACGTCAGTGCCGAAGTCGTCGCCACAGATGCCGAAGGCATGATTGCCGAAGGGCGTCACTTGCGCCAAATAGCAGACAATGTTTGCGTGAAACTTCCGCTGACGATGGACGGCCTCAAAGCGTGTAACACATTATCCAAAGAAGAAGTCCCGACCAACGTCACGCTGTGCTTCTCACCGAACCAAGCTTTGCTCGCGGCAAAATGCGGCGCGACTTATATCTCGCCTTTTATCGGGCGTTTGGACGACATCACTTTGGATGGCCTAGAATTGATTGAGGACATTCGCACGATTTATGACAATTACGGCTTTGAGACAGAAATCCTCGCCGCCTCAATTCGTAACGTCAATCACGTCAAAGAGTGCGCGCTTGTCGGCGCTGACGTCATGACCGCTCCGCCAAAGGTCATAGAGAGCCTCTCGAAACACGTCCTGACAGATAAAGGTTTGGAAGCCTTCATGAAAGATTGGGCCGCAACAGGTCAGAGTATTTTGTAAGCGTCTTTACGCATAAGTTAAAAATAAACCCGGTCATTTGCCGGGTTTTTTAATTTTCGCTAAACCGCCGCAACGGACATTGGACGAGTGTCTTAAAACGCCCAAAGTAAGACGCTCATTTAAAGAGAACTTTTGCTCAGAAACAATCACGATAATGGTTGTCTAATATTCCTTGAGAGTTCATTTTACGAAATCTGGATGTATATAAGAACTCTAAGGTGAAATATGGGGCCCGGCTCATCTATTATTTTAAAGGACGCCCTGAAAGGCACTCAATTGGATTTAATCAATAATACTCTCGATAGCATTTCTGATAGCCGGAAAGATGAAGACTTCTGGGTGAGTTCGACAAAACCAATTGGAGGTAATGTTGAAAGTGATGGCCGCCCATTCATCATAACTCACGATAAAATTACTCTTGATAACTCTGTATATGACAAAGGTGAGCTTAGACAAATCTATAAATCAATAGGTTATAAGCCCAAGTATTCAGTTTCTCTGGGAGCAATGTGCAACGATGATGTGGACCACAAAGTTCTAGGTGAAATTACATTATATCTGGCAAGAAAATTTGGTGGGCATATTAATTTTGAAGGGGCTATTTTTTCATTTAAATATTTACCAAGATACAGAAGTAGTGACTGGTATTTTTTTAAAGCGAATTGGTCATCCATCAAACCTTATTTCAAAAAATTTATAAAGGATATGCCAGGGCATATTTATACGATAAAATATAAAACTGCCTCTGAAAAAAAATGGGCATACCATATCTGTGATGTAGAATTCTTGGAGTTTTGGTTAAATTGCCCAGAATTTCATATGATCAAGTAAAGTCGAATATTTTACTCTTAGTGTTTCTACAAAACGAGCATCCACAAGCGTCTTAAAATCGCCCCGAGTAAGACATTGAGCCCAGGTCCACTTTTGGAAATTTCCTTCCGCGTTTAGGATATTGATTACCCCAAGCCTACAGCAGTTTTAAAGTTTCTCATCCACGCCCTCATTACTCGCCCTATACTCTAATCATGAATTATGTGCGTTTGACATATCTTTTTTGGATTGCCGTGACAGTTTTGAAACTGGCGGGTGCTGTCGTTTTTGGCATTCCAAAATCTCTTGGTCTACACGCATATTCACAGGACAAAATGCAAATTGAAATGTCACGACGGGTGGGTGGTGCCGCGTCTTTGTTTGGCAGCGCGATGCGCCTGACAAAAAACCGTATAGGATTTGCGGATTTTAAACACTGTGAGTTCCACAGTCTAAACCGGGCGTGGATAAGCCTATCTATTCTCAGACGTTCAGATGTGTGCCCCTCACCGCTCCATAAGTTTTGGGTTAAGACCATATGGTTTAAGCCCATGAGTAAAAGAGCCTTTGTGAAAGGCGGTGCGACTCCCATACGCCTCTAGCCACTCGGCATGCACAAAACTGCGCCGCGTTAAATACCATCCATCGCTTGCCCTTAAAGGGGCGGCCGATGCCAAAACCGCATGGGCTCTCCTTTTTAACGGTCTTGCCCTTGCCTTTTGCTCATGCCAATTAAACGACACGTTAAACAAGGATATATCCATGTCTCTTTCCCGTCGTTCACTTCTTCAAACCTCTGCCGCCGCCGCAACTGCATCGGCTTTCTCATTATCAGGCTGCAGCCAACCCGCGACTGAGACCGCGCCCTCTGCACAGACAATATTGGACAGCGCAAAAGATCTAATGCTCAACGCTTATCCCGAAACCGCGTCGAGTTACGGTATCGATAAAGGCGTTAATGCGGCGCTGAAATCGCGCTTAACAGACCGCTCTGCGGCTGGGCAAAAAGCGATTGAAACGGATGTTCGCGCTATGGCAGCGAAACTTGGTAAAATCGACACCGCTGACTTACCCGCAGACGAGGCTTTGAATGTCGAAGTTGTCAAAGCCGTTTTTGATAAATCGGTCGAAGGGTTTGATCTGCCTTATGGCGATATGGCGCTTTTGAATTCTAACTGGTCATACCGCAACAGCCCTTACGCTGTGGCACAAAATACGGGGGCCTTTGTTGAAATTCCGAGCTTCCTTGACTCCTCTCATTCTATTGAAACAGCAGAAGATGCAGAAGCCTACCTCGCGCGTATGGAGGCCTATGCCGACCAGCTTGATGGGGAAACAGAACGTACACGAATATTTGGCGAGCAAGAGGTCATCCTGCCTGACTTTTTGATGGAGAAAACGCTCGGCCAATTAAAAACCACAAATGCCAGAGACGCGGCTTCTTGGGGCATAGTAACCTCTGTCGCCAACCGCGCAGGTAATTTTGAAGGCGATTATGGGTCTCGCGCTAAAGCCATTGCCGAAGAGAAAATCCGCCCGGCTATGGAACGTCAAATTGCGGCTCTGGAAGCTCTCGCTCCAAAAGCCACGTCTGATGCAGGCATTTGGGCCAAGCCCGAAGGCGATGCCTATTATGATTGGACGCTTCAAGCCAGCACAACGACAACCATGACACCCGATGAAGTGCATCAAATGGGGTTGGATGAACTGGCGAGCCTTCAATCTGAAATGGATCCAATTTTGCGTTCCATTGGGTATACCGAAGGCGCCGTGGGTGACCGTATGACAGCCCT
>CAYTAJ010000060.1:0-3583 GCA_964435725.1 uncultured Algimonas sp. | reverse complement strand
GCGTTTAATTCCTATTCCGAAGGTTGGGCGCTTTACGCGCAGCAAATCGCGGATGAGCTGGGCGTCTATGATGATTTCCCTGTAGGGCGTTTGGGCTATTTGCAATCCCTCGCCTTCCGCGCCTGTCGCCTGGTGGTGGATACAGGCCTGCATTCCAAGCGTTGGACACGAGAGCAAGCCATTGAGTGGTTTGTCAAAAATAATGGCTCCAATCCTGATGAGGTACGCGGCGAAGTCGATCGTTATTGTGCGTGGCCGGGACAAGCTTTGGGCTATAAAGTCGGGCATACGGCCATTAACCGCCTCCGCCAGAAAGCCCAAACTGAGCTGGGCGATCGCTATGACTTCCGCCGCTTTAATGATGCTGTGGTTTTGGGCGGGGCCGTGCCGATGGTTGTGCTCGAACGCCTAATCGACGACTTTATCGCACGAGAGAAAGCCTAGCTAATTTTGCGCTTTGGGCGTGGGCGCAAAACAATGCGGTGCCAGAGCAAGGCAATCCCACTCAGCGCAAAGAGAAAGGCACACGCCGCAGCGAGTCTCAACCACCAGGCATTGAAATTATCTTCGCCCGTGACATCCATAATATGGAGCTTCCACATGAAATCAAAAACGCGCCAAAGGCGCGTGCGTGTCGCACGAATATCGGCCGTCTGCGGGTCGATATATAGGCGCGTCTTAGCTTTATCATCGAATTTCACCTGCCAAATTGGCAGAGTGCCACGATAGTCTTTGGGCAGCTCCGTCAGTTTCAAGATAGACGCTATTTCCCCCTCTCCCATATAGGATGTTTGCGCAACGAGACGAATGTCATCTTCACCCAAAGCCATCCAAGCATTCCCGGTTCTGGCGTCCAAAAGCTGACTGCCTTGATCGCCAAGGAGGATATAGGCGGGGCGACCCGCCACACTCGTTAGCTTCGCCCCCGTTAATTTCCCCTCATATGCCGTCATGGCAATTTCAATCGGGATTATAGATTTATCTGTCAGGGAATAAGTCGGCGCATCGACCAAATGCCGCCCGCGCACTTCGTCAATTGGAAAGAGCGTGAAAAATAGACCAGACCCAAACCAAAACAGGATTTGAATCGATAAAATCAATCCCGCCCATTTATGCGCGCGAGTCAGATATTTTGCAAATTTACGAGTCATGAGCCGCGCTCTAACGTGACTTATTCACCAGGTCGATAGGTTAGAACAACACAGAGGTTTAATATGTGAAATATAGGGCTCAAACTGATCACATTCATACGAAGAGTTTGAAACATTGCTCAGCCGTTTAGCATCAACGCTATCACTCAAGACTGAAAAGAACACCCCCGCCTTAAGGCTTTCTAAACCATAATCACCGCAATATCGGGGAATATGTAAAGGGTTTGGGAAATGTTACGCACAATTCTGATTTCAACATGTTTGGTTGCACCTCTCGCTTTGGGTGCGTGCGCCTCTGTCTCTGACTCTATCCCCGTTGTTAAAATCGAAAAGAAAAAACCCAAGCGCATGGTTGTGGCGGCGAGTTATAAACCTACTGAAATTGATACTGCAGAAGCCGCACAGGTCTGCGAAACAGATGAAATGCGCGCTCTGGTCTTGGACGGCAATTTCAACAATGATTTGGCCAAAGCGCTTGTTTTGGAAAAAGGGAAAAATAAGCCCACTGTGGTTGGCGAAGTTACTGTCAATTGCCGCGATTATTTCCTTAAAAAATCCATCGACCCGGATATGCGTGTGATGCAAACGGTTCGCGCGTCTGAACCTGCTACGCCTGTGACGTCATATGACCAGAGCACACAAACACGTGTCATCAGTCAAGCACCGTCAACGCCCTCGCCCGTTATAAACACAAATGCGCCCGTCGCTCCGACCAACACCTTTTACCGTGTCAGACGCGGTGACAATGTTTATGACATTGCGCGGAAGCATTGCACATCAGTCAAGACCATTACGCGCCTGAATAATCTGCGAGATGCGACGCGAATTGATATTGGACAGGTTTTGAAGCTGCCGCTCCAAGGCTGTAACTAGCCCTCTTTAATCGCCGCTTGTGCTGCTGCCAGTCGCGCAATTGGAACGCGGTAGGGCGAACAGGACACATAGTTTAAGCCTGCGCGGTGACAGAATTCGACAGAAGCCGGATCTCCTCCATGTTCGCCGCAAATGCCGAGCTTAATATCCGCTTTTGTTTTGCGGCCACGTTCAGCGGCAATTTCAATCAAGTCACCAACACCGTCTTGGTCAAGCGTGACGAAGGGGTCTTTTTCGACAATGCCTTGCGCCACGTAATCGGGCAGGAACCGACCCGCATCATCGCGTGAAAGTCCGAATGTGGTTTGCGTCAGATCATTCGTCCCGAAAGAGAAGAACTCCGCATGCTCGGCAATATCACCCGCGCGAAGGGCCGCCCGTGGCAGCTCAATCATCGTGCCAATCGTATAAGTCAGGGCACCAACCTCTTTGGCGACAGCGTCGATTTTTGACTTCAAGATATCCAGCTCTTTCGCAGAACTCACAAGGGGTATCATGATTTCAGCCACAGGCGTAACGCCGCTTTCTTCTGATACTAATTTTTGTGCTTCGAAAATCGCACGGGCCTGCATCTCATAAATTTCAGGATATGAAATACCGAGACGACAGCCGCGATGCCCGAGCATAGGGTTGCTCTCGGCCAATTCACGTGCGCGCGTCATGAGCTCTCGCGCAGGCACATTAATCGCTTGTGCCACGGTTTCGATATCGGCTTCTGTATGCGGCAAGAACTCATGCAAAGGCGGGTCGAGCAAACGGATTGTGCAAGGCAAATCGCCCATAATCCGGAAAATCGCCGCGAAGTCTTCGCGCTGCACAGGTAGGATTTTTGCGAGGGCATCCTCACGGCCATCCTTGTCTTGTGCCAAAATCATTTCGCGGAAATAACCCAAACGGTCAGCCTCGAAAAACATATGTTCCGTCCGGCAAAGGCCAATGCCTTCGGCCCCGAAGTCTTTCGCGGTTTGCACATCCGTCGGCGTTTCTGCATTGGTGCGGATACCGAGCTTTCGTGCATCATCCGCCCATGCCATGACTTTGGCAAAATCACCGGAAAGCTCCGGTTGTTGCATGTCTACGGCGCCAGCAAAGACTTGCCCTGTCGCCCCGTCAACGGTGACAATATCACCTTTTTTAACGATACGGCCCATGACGGAGAATTGCTGCGCGTCATAATCAATGCGAATTTCACCCGCGCCGGAGACACAAGGTGTCCCCATGCCACGCGCAACCACGGCGGCGTGAGAGGTCATGCCCCCGCGAGCGGTGACAATGGCCTGCGCGGCGTGCATGCCATGAATATCTTCGGGTGAGGTTTCTACCCTCACAAGAATGACTTTGTGTCCGGCCTTCGCCATGGCTTCTGCATCATCAGAGGTAAAGACGACTTCCCCTATCGCGGCTCCCGGAGAGGCCGGCAAGCCCATCGCAATAATGTCACGCGGCGCATTTGGGTCGAGTGTCGGATGGAGCAATTGATCAAGGCTCATCGGATCAACGCGTAACAGCGCTTCTTCTTGGGTAATTTGACCCGCCTTGGCCATATCAACGGCGATTTT
>CAYTAJ010000059.1:0-14760 GCA_964435725.1 uncultured Algimonas sp. | reverse complement strand
TATAGGTCGTGCCGTCAACAACGAGCGTATGCCCCGCATTATGTCCGCCCTGAAAGCGAACAACAACATCAGCGCGATTGGATAACCAATCGACAATCTTGCCTTTTCCTTCATCCCCCCATTGGGAACCGACAACAACAACATTGGCCATATTTAAAGCCCTTTACATGCAAACGGCGTGGGACGGTTTATCCGTCCACGCCGTGTGAAAACCGCGTTTTGCGATTCCATTAGACTTTTTCAGTCTTTAGCGACCTCATCGCCATAAAGCGAGTCGTGATAGTCAATTAAAATTGGGATATCTCTCAATATCCCAAGCCCTTTTTACAAAGAAACAACATCCACAATTTTAACGTGGTCTAGGTCTCTGATTTGTGCAGCAACATCGTCTGAGACGGGGCCGTCAACACTCACCAAGCAGACCGCTTCTTCACCTTCGGCCATTCGACCTAAAGAGAAAGTCGCGATATTCACTTTGTTATCACCTAAGATTGCGCCGAGCTTACCGATAAAGCCGGGTTTGTCTTCATTGCGGACATAGATCATGTTTGCACTAAAGGCGGCATCCATAGGTACGCCAAAGAGACGCACAATGCGGGGCTCGCCGCGATAAATGGTTCCGACAACCACGAATTTCCTTTCTGATGTTGTGACAGATAAGCGGATAAGGCTTTCAGCGCGTTCTGCTTCATCAATGTAGGATTCTTTAATGTCCAATCCGCGCTCTTTCGCAAGAACGGGTGCGGAAACCATGTTTACGTCCGGCATGGCCGCTTTGAGGAGGCCTGCTAACGCGGCGGCTGTCATCGGACCCGTGTTAAGCTGCGTAACAGCACCCTTGTAAGTCAGCTCAATTGACTTGATGGGGTCATGCAAGAGCTGGCCGGTCATAGTGCCAAGCTTGTCTGCCAAATCGACAAAAGGTTTGAGGCGAGGGGCTTCTTCTGCGGATATTGACGGAGTGTTGAGCGCATTGCTCACCGCGCCTGTCAAAAGATAATCCGCCATTTGCTCCGCCACTTGCACGGCCACATTTTCTTGCGCTTCCAAAGTTGACGCGCCGAGGTGAGGGGTTGCGATGAAGTTAGGCGTTCCAAAAAGGGGATGTTCCTTAGCGGGTTCAACGGCGAATACATCAAGTGCGGCAGCCCGTACATGCCCGGCTTCGAGTGCGTCTTTAAGCGCTTCTTCATCGACTAATCCGCCACGGGCGCAATTGACGATGATGACACCTTTTTTGGTCATGCCGAGGCGTTCGCGTGACACGATACCCTTAGTACCTTCGACTAAAGGTGTGTGAAGTGTAATCGCATCTGCGCGTTGGAAAAGATTATCAAGTTCGACTTTCTCAACACCCAATTTTACAGCACGTTCTTCGGTAAGATAGGGGTCAAAAGCAATGACCTTCATCTTGAGGCCAAGCGCACGCTCAGCGACGAGTGCTCCGATATTGCCGCAGCCAATGATGCCGAGTGTTTTGTTAAACAGCTCAACACCTTTGAAGTCGGATTTTGGCCATTCGCCATTTTGCGTCCGACCGGAAGCCGCCGGGATTTGACGGGCAGCAGAAAAGAGCATGGCGATGGCATGTTCAGCGGTTGTGACAGCATTACCAAAGGGTGTATTCATCACAACGACGCCGCGATCCGTGGCGGCGGCAATGTCAATATTATCGACACCGATACCGGCGCGACCGATAACTTTGAGGTTTTTGGCAGCCGTAATAATCTCTGCATCTGGCCGGGTAGAAGAGCGTACGGCTAGACCATCATAGTCTGCGATAATATTGATAAGCTCGTCTTTAGTCAGACCTGTGATGACATCGACATCAACGCCCCGATTTTTGAATACCTGCGTGGCAGCGGCTGACATTTTATCAGCAATAAGAACTTTAGGCATGACTAGCCTTCCTTTTGAATAAGAGTGTCAAAGGCCCAGTCCAACCATGGAGTGAGGGCTTCGAGATTTGATTGTTCGACGGCAGAGCCACACCAGATGCGTAGACCGGCAGGCGCGTCACGATAGGCGCCAAAATCCAAGGCAACATTTTCATCTGATAAGAGCTTCACGAAAGATTTTGCAAAGGCGGCACTGTCTCGAATACGGTCGTCCTTGAAGACAAGACACACACCTGTATTGGAGCGTTCATTTTCATTAGCAGCAAGATTTTCAATCCAAGGGGTTTTAGCCACCCAATCCCATATGATCTTCGCATTATCATCTGCGCGTTTAAGAAGCGTCGGGAGGCCCCCAATAGACTTCGCCCAGCTTAAAGTGTCGATATAATCCTCTACGGCAAGCATGGATGGCGTGTTGATGGTTGCGCCTTGGAAAATGCCTTCATTGATTTTATCGCCTTTTTTCATGCGGAAGATTTTCGGCATGGGCCAAGGCGGATTGTAACTTTCCAAGCGCTCTACGGCACGCGGCGAGAGGATAAGCATACCATGTGCGGCTTCACCGCCCATGACTTTCTGCCAAGAGAAGGTCACAACATCGAGTTTATCCCAATCGAGGGGTTGGGCAAACGCGGCAGAGGTCGCGTCACAGATTGTGATGGCTTCACGATCGGTTGGAATAAAATCGGCATTCGGGAGCGTGACGCCGGATGTTGTTCCGTTCCATGTAAAGACGAGGTCTCGTGTTCCGTCATAGTCAGAAAAATCAGGCAAATGACCGTAATCGGCTTTGAGTATTCTTAGGTCTTCGAGGGGCAGTTGCTTTTGAGCATCTGTAATCCAGCCGGAACCGAAGCTCTCCCATGCGGCTACATCAACGCCTTTTGGCCCAAGCAATGACCACATTGCCATCTCAACCGCACCTGTATCGGATGCGGGTACAATGCCGATTCTATAATCAGCCGGCACGTCGAGCACTTCACGTGTAAGCTCAATAGCGAGCTTGAGTCGCTCTTTCCCGAGCGCCGAGCGATGAGAGCGGCCTAAAACGTCTAAGTTTAAGTTTGAAATGTCCCATCCGGGACGTTTTGCTGTGGGTCCGCTAGAAAAACGCGGATTTTCCGGCTTTACAGCCGGTTTCGTGGCGATTGCCATATTAATGTCTCCTTCATCTGCGTTTTTGTACAGATGTCAAAGTGCACTCCAGTGGGGGAGTGTGACCCACGCGCTCTATGCCTCGGGAAGGTCATAATTGTCAAGTTGAATGCGTGGGCGTGTTGTTAAGAGTCTGTGAGGATAAGTTAGCCTACTGTTGGAAACAGACATTGTTATTCGCGTTTTGAGCGAATCTGTGGTTATGTACTTAAAATCTTTGTCGAAGGTCAGATATGAATAAACGGATGAGTGGAGCAGGACGCCTATTAGCCGCGTCAGCATTAGCCTTAGTATTAACAACAAGTCTTCAGGCTTGTGGGGGCGGTAGTAGTAGTGGAGGAAATGGAAATGTCTCTGTGAGCCCTCCACCGCCTCCGCCACCTCCACCACCTGTATCGCCTCCGCCTCCTCCACCACCCCCGACACAATCGTCAGTGACTGTCTCAGGCGTAGCGACTTATGACTTTGTGCCCTTCAATACGGTAACAAATGGATTGGATTATGCCGCTACCGAACAGCGACCCATTCGCGGTGCTGTCATTGAGTTACTCAATTCTTCGGGTGGGGTATTAGCAACTGATACGACGACAGATTCTGGTGCCTATAGCTTTGCGGATATTACCGCTGACACGGATGCGCGTGTGAGTATTAAATCACAACTACTAAGCACAGCTGCTTCGAGCTATGATATTAGCATTGTTGATAATACATCAAATGATGCTGTGTATGCCGTTCAAGGAAGCTTAACTTCGGTGGGTACAGCAGATCAGACAAGGGATTTGAATGCAGGGTCCGGGTTTAGCGCGGCTGGTGCTGCTACAGGGACACGCGCTGCCGCACCATTTGCCATAATGGACTCGATATATGAGTCGGTGACTGATTTTCAGGGGGTTAATCCAGACATCGATTTTCCAAAACTGAATGTGTACTGGAGCACAAATAATCGTCCCGTTGGCGGGGATGTCACTCAAGGTGAAATTGGAACATCTTCCTACACGCGTCTTGATCTCGATGGTAATGGAAGCTTCGAACAACCCACACTTTTGATTTTAGGGGCCGACGATAACGATACGGATGAATATGATAAGCATGTCATTGTTCATGAATTCGGTCATTATTTCGAAGACCAACTCTCCCGTTCGGATTCTATTGGCGGCTCACATACGCTCAGCGACCGTCTTGATCCGCGTGTCGCCTTTGGTGAAGGGTTTGGTAATGCCTTGTCAGGTATGATTTTGGACGACCCTTTTTATCGCGACAGTTTTGGATCCAACCAAACGCAAGGGTTCGACATCAATGTCGAAGGGGATAATGCTCCTAATCGCGGCTGGTTTAATGAGGCCTCGATTCAGGAAATTCTTTATGACCTTTACGACTCCGATGATGATGGGGCTGATACAGTCTCCTTAGGGCTTGAGCCAATTTTTAATGTTTTGACAAGTGAGTCCTACAGAGACGGACGTCCTTTCACGACAATTTTTCCATTCCTTGATGCTTTAGCGGCGGAACCCGGCGTTAATGTCGCGGATATTAACGCGTTAAAAACAGCACAAAGCATTAATGGCACAGGACCGCTTGGTGCGGGTGAAACCAATGATGGTAATATTCCAAATTCTTTGCCTGTCTTCAAAACAGTGTCCACGGATGGCACGCCAGTCACCATTTGTTCGAGCAATGATGCAGGGACACCAAACAAACTCAATAATTTTGATTTTGTATATGTAACAATTCCCACGGCGGGCAATTATACTTTTACGATGACCCGAACGTCTGGCGCTACGTCGACAGATCCGGATTTCTTTATCTTTACCGATGACGGTTTCCGTTTTGTGGCAGATAGTGCTGACAATAATACTGAGACAATTAGAGTGAGCCTGACAGCGCGTGATTACTCGATTTCGGCTCGTGATTTTAATAATGCGCAAGGGACAGGTCAGAATAGTTGTTATAGCTTCACAGTTCAGCCTTAAGGGTAAATCCATGTATATTGGAGTGTTTAGATTTCTATCAATTACTGCTCTCACAGCCATGCTCTCCGCATGTGCGGGCAACCCTGTATCTGAAACCGAACCTGTTTCGAACGTAGCGACGGTTAAACCCGGTGCAGCTATCGATTTCGTTTATAAGGCACCAAAAGGACTCATGCCTGCTGATTACGGAAAGCTTACGCTTACTTTTTTTGAGGGTTACCAAAGTGGTACTCTCCGCTTGGAGGCAAATGCGAGTGATGGACTCCGTCTTGTTTCAGAAGTGAATAAAAAAGAATTCTCTATGTCTGGCAATGATCCGCATGAATGGGAAGTCGATGTAACGGCCAGTCAAGACGGCGTTTACTATCTCAACCTCTTAGCCACCGTTGATTTACCCGATGGTCGAGAAACAGGGCGAGCCTTTTCCGCTCGCATTGAAGTGGGTGATATTACAAGTGCGAACGCCCGCCAGTCCATTAAAACAAATGGTGTTTTGTCATCTGATGGAACGACTATTGTTATGGAAGCAGAAGAAGTTATTAAATAGCAATGACCTTCAGGGCATTGCTTCCCCGCGATAGGCTTCAATAATGTCGTAAAAGTCGCGACCTGAGAGTTTGATATCAGCGGCTTTTGCACTGTCCTGAATACGTTTTGGATTTTGTGTGCCTATGATTGGTATAACATCAGCGCCATGCGCCATAGTGAACGCTAAGGCGATAGCGCCTGTATCAGTATTGTGGGTCTCGGCTAGGCGCTGCATAACGCTCATAACACGATTAAATCTGTCTTTATCATAATTCCCAGCGCGACCTGAGGCCAAAGCCCCACCGGCGAGGGGCGACCAGACAAGAGCAGTCATTTTTTTTTCCATGCAGAGGTCAAATGTGCCGTCTGTCATTGGGTCTTGATGCAAAGCAGAAAACTCCGGTTGTGTCGTAAGCAAAGGCGCCTCTAAATATGATTGAAAGGCCCGCGTTTGTGCCGGTGTGAAATTTGAAACACCGACATAACGGGTTTTACCTGTTTTAATCATATCATTCAGAGCGCGCGCAGTTTCAGAAAAAGGTGTGCTGATATCTGGTCTGTGAATTTGATAGAGGTCGACATAATCAACTCCTAATCGACTCAGAGATTTATTCATTGCCGCAATGAGATAGTCATAAGAACTGTCATAAGGCCGAACCGCGTCAATCCCGCCTTTGGTGGCCAGAAACATATCCTCGCGAAGGGAAGGGGAATCTTTCAGCACGTCTCCTAAAACCTCTTCCGCGCTACCAAAGCCACGGGTCTCTCCAAGACCGTAAATATCGGCTGTGTCGATAAAGGTCATCTCACTATCAAGCGCCGTGCGAATTTTTGTATCTGCTTCTTGTGCTGTGCTTTCTGAAAATCGCCAACAGCCATAGGCGATTTTGCCGACAGTTTCTGTCGTATTCCCAAGTGTAATTGTTTTCATCGAAGCACTCTTTTATGAAATAAACTAGGTATTAAATTCATGCGCATCGGCAAAGGCTTTTTGGAATGCCGGTCTCTGTTTCATGCGCTTCATATAGGCGTAAAACATATCATCTTGGCAAAGCTTATAGGCACGCGCCCAATTAATATTTTGACCCATCATACAATCAGCTGCTGTGAAACTATCGCCGCAAATATAGGGATGTGCAGTGAGACGTTTAAGCAATTGAGGCTCCACTTCATTGGCGAACTTATCACGATTGAATTTTGCAAGGGATTCAGAACGAACGGATTTGGGCAGGAGGTCTTCGTTGAGACGAATTTGCCATAACATCATGTCCATCCAAGAGCCACCAAAGGCCATCATCTGTAGAAAACCAGCACGGGCTGCGAGGTCATCAAGGTCCGGCGCGAGTGACTTTTCGGCATAGGCATCCGCCAGAAAAACCAGAATGGCAATAGACTCATAAATTGTTTGTTCGGTGCCATCTTCATAGTTCACGTCCAAGACCGGCACACCGTGATTAGGATTCTTCTTGATAAAATCTTCAGCAAACTGCTGTCCCTGCATTAAGCCGACGCGTTTAACAGTGAAGTCATCATCTAAGAGCTCGTGCAAAAGCCATTTGACTCGAGCCGACCGGGAGAGTGGGTAATGGTAGAGCGTAAGGGTTTGTATCTTAGTCATCTCCTTACTCTCTATTATTGCTCTGCAAGGTCAATCTCTATTAATGACTCTGTTAAATTTTCCCGGTTCAAAAAGTCTTTTTCAGGTTGAATAATTAGCCTTCACACCTTCATTTTTACATCCTAGGAAGCGTCATGACTATTTTGCGTTTTATATCTCTTAGTATCGTTTTTTTAGTTCATATATTTATGAACCGAGCCTTTGCTCAAAATGTACAGGATCATGTTTCTATTACCGAAAAACCAGATTGGGTTTATCCTATAAAGCGTGAAGCTGGCGAGTTTGAACTAGCAGATGAATTAAGTGTTGGATGGCGCATTGTTTCCTATCAGATGAAAGTCGATCCTGATGATGGTCATTATTATCGTCACTTTGCAATGGAGTTAAATACGTCGACGGCCGTTGAAGATCAGGGATTGATATCTGTAAAGTTTGATCCGGCATTTCAGTCAATTGAGTTCCATCAACTATCAATCATTCGAGGTGGTATAAGCAAAACGGTTTTAGATTTGGATGAATTCGATTTATTCCGTGTGGAAACGGATAGGGATAAGCTTATTTACAATGGAGAATTGCAATTAAACTATGCGATTCAAGATCTTCGTGTTGGAGACATTGTCGAATATGCTTACTCAATCAAAGGGCAAAATCCTGCATTGAAAGGGACGTTTTTCGATAGCCAAAGCCAAGAATATACAACACCATATCAACACCTCTTTAGTCGCGTTATGGTTCATAAAAGTCTTCCCGTTCATCGGAAAAATATAAATAATGCTGTCGAAGGTAAGGAAAGTCAAATAGGCGATTACCGGGTCTTTGATGTTTCTGTTAAAAACAGGAAAGGCTCCCCCCTTGATAGTGACATGCCTGATTGGCATTATTCACGCCCAACAATTGAGATTTCCAGCGCGGAGAATTGGGGGGAGGTTGGGGACCTTTTTGCTCCTTATTATGTTTACAAGAAGCCTATCCCAGCATCAATCCAAACTGTTATTGATGAGATAAGCGCGATATCGAATGATCCGAAAATACAAGCACGCGAAGCTTTAGATTATGTTCAAACAAATATACGCTATCTAGCATCTGAATTTGGGGAAACCGGCTTTATTCCGCGTCAGCCAGAGGTCGTTTTGACGCGTCGATTTGGCGATTGTAAAGATGTCACGTTTTTATTGAAGGTTATTTTGCAAGGGCTTGGAATTAAGTCACATCCCGTATTGGTGGATATGGACCGTCACGGCGGTTTCGTACTTAGCCAGCCTAATCATGTCGCTTTCGATCATATTTTATTACGGACTTTGATTGATGGTGAAGATTATTTCATGGATGCCACAAAGGACCCTCAACTTGGAGATATAGAGAATTATGACCAGAGTGCTTTTCAAAAAGGTGTTTTGTTAGATCCAGAAGGATCTCGTCTGATTGATAAAGAGCCAACAAATTACGAATGGCGCAAAGATATTTTTTATCAATTTGATTTGTCTAAGGATATTTCACCCGTCCCGTTTAAAACCGTTGAGACTTTGTATGGCGGAGCCGCAGACTCTTCGCGTAGTTGGCTAGAGCGTGATGGCATTAGCCGTTTTGAAAAGTCATATTTGAATTACTATGCCGATCGTTTTCCCGGCGTTAAGCAAGAAAAGCCCTTCGATATTTCTTATGACGAAGCGGCGGCTAAAATGGTCATTAAGACATTTTTCTCAGTGCCGAAGCCGTGGTCGCTAAATGATAGTAAAACGATGAATACATTTTATGCAGGACCATACGATCTTGCGGGTGATATGCCATCTTTCCAAGGTGGAGACCGCACGACACCGTTCAAAATTTCTTTCCCTGAAAAAACCAAACATGTTGTTGAATTTTTACTGGACGACGATTGGAATATAACAACAGAAAATGAAGCCTTTGAAACAGACGCTTTAAAATTCACGCGAGATGAACATTTTGAGAAAAACCTCTACAGAGAGACCTATACCTACCTTGCCAAACAAGACCATATTAAACCGGAGACCTTCAAAGAGACGATGAGCCGGATTGATGATATTCGTGATGACATGGGTGTTACCTTACAAAAACCCGTGCCTGGCTCGGCTACGGACAGCAACGATAACGATCTTCCGAATTGGGTCTTACATTTTTGGTTGAGCCTAATTCTCCTGGGGTTTGTTGTTTATGTAGAAAGGTTTCGCCGCAGCCTCAGAGAAAGAAATGAGGCAAGACAAGTTTGGCAGAAGACCTGATATGCCTCACCTTTTTTCTTATGGGACATTGCAATTGCCACGCGTTCAAATGGACACGTTTGGGCGGCCTCTCAAGGGAGAGGCTGATACGTTGATTGGTTTTCGGTTGGAGCGCGTTGAAATCACAGACCCTGCGGTTCTGAAATCGAGTGGCGAAGCCTTTCATCCGATTGTTGTCCCCTCCGATGACACATCTGATACGGTCTCAGGCACTGTCTTTGAAATAACCGAGCAGGAACTCGCACGGGCTGATCACTATGAGGTTGAGGATTATAAACGGGTTGAAGTGGCGCTTGTCTCAGGGCGAAGGGCTTGGCTTTATGTCAAAGCCTAGCCTCGATATTAGCAAGCCAAAAATGCTCTCTAAACGTAGTCAATGTCATGAATATTAAGCGTTTTCTTAAATATGGTTTAGTTGTTGTTGCGGTATCGGCATTTTCAGTGTTTGGAATGGTCGCCTGTGCCCCTGTGACATTGTTAAATACAATTACGCCATCGGAGAGTTTTTCGAAGGCGAAAGATTTAAGCTATGGCGAGCTGGAACGCCACACGCTCGACATTTACAAATCTGAAAACGCTCGTGCCAATTCACCCGTTATCGTCTTTATCCATGGTGGGAGTTGGACGGATGGCAGTAAGGACATTTATAAGTTCTTGGCAGAAGGGTTTACGTCAGAGGGCTTTGATGTCGTTGTGCCCAATTACAGGCTTTATCCAAACGCTGTGTACCCACAAATGATAGAGGATAGCGCAAAAGCTGTTGCCTTTGCTAAGAAACAATATCCGGACCGATCGCTTGTGGTCATGGGGCATTCGGCCGGCGCGTATAATGTGCTGATGCTGGGTTTGGACCCCGATTATTTATCTAATCAAGGCGCGACTTTATGTCAGACAGTCGCAGGAGTGGTTAGTCTTTCCGGGCCGACGGGTATAATTCCGTTAAAAGAAGAACCCTATATTACAATTTTCCCAGACCGATTTACCGCAGATGATGCCCCTCTGAATAATGTGAAAGGCCCAACGCCGCCTATGTTCTTTGGGCATGGTGCGGATGATAAAACGGTCTATCCGCAGAATTCTGAAAGGCTCGCGGAAGCCATAAAGTCGCGAGGTGGTGTCGCCAAAGTTAAAGTGTATGACCACATGAATCACACAGATGCTGTCAAAGTTTTATCCCGTCATTTCGACGGCGAAGCGTCTCTCAAGCAGGATATTATCGACTTCGTCACGTCTCTGCCACGCAATAATGAGCAAGGGTATTGCCGTTAATAGTCGTCTTCTTCCAATTCTATGGAATAAGTCGTCAGATTATTCGGAATAATATCGTAGGTATAGGGAAGGGTGAAAGCGAGATTAAGGTCACCGCTGCGGACCCAATTTAACTCTTTATCAAGACCTCTTAACACCACGCGATAGTCAGGGCCCAAGGCATCTTTGATGTCTTTCACTTCGGTCAAGACCATGGCCATAACTGTCTCTCTATATTGATAAGGATTGACAACGGAAACACTGATTTCATCTGAATTCGTAATTGTTGTACGTCCGATTTCTTCGAGGCTATCAACGAATTTTCCGAGCTTTGTCGCAAGTTTGAAGGAGTCTTCGACATTCTCCGGAATATCGGTTTTTACTTGTAGCGTGGCGACAGACGTGTCCGGACGCGGGCCGCCATAAATACCATCTCTAAAACTTGCTATGGAGAGGGGACGGACAAAACTGTCATCCAAGAGGCTAAGCGTGATTTCAGGTTCATCCTTTGCGGCTTCGATGATGCCTTCAACGGTCTCGGTTAGTTCTTCCAGGCGCGTTCCAAATTCGCGGGAGTCATTTTCGATTTTGACTTCGAGTAAGAGAAAGTCACCCTTTCGTTCATAAAATATACCCGGTGGAGATTTCACCGTATCGCCAACCGATGATACAATTCGCATGCCAGTAACGACGATTTCATCCAATTGTGCCAAGGAAGGTGCGGGCAATGACAGTAAAACTGTCGCCAATGTGAGCGTGAAAAGCTTTTTCATAAAATCCTCCATTACGTGTGAGGATATTATTTTGACTGTAAGGTGTAAATTCAATTCGCTTAATTGGAGAACTGATATTCTAGGCCGCGTTCTCCAGTAAGACCATATTATTCACTCTGGCGAAAGTTTTGAGAAGTGATTTATATTCTGGTCGCATATTTTCAGGCATTAAATTCTGAAAATAATCGGGCGTTAAAGTAACGCAGTTTGCAACTGTTCCAATTACATTATCACAATCAATATTCCGAAGGTACAAATGAAAGTCTTCAAACATATGGTTTTCGACAGGGCGTGACACCATGGTCGTTATTTTGCTGTAGGTTTCGGAGTCAGCATAATAGGCAATGGTTTTTTCAATCTGCTCTAATTTTCCTTCGTAAAGCGTGGTGTAGTTCCCATCAATATAAACAGTGAAGCCTTTGTAAGAACGCTCGAAAGCGTGGTCTACTATACGCTGAGCGTGATCTTGTTTTATTATGGGGGAGTTACCTTTTTTGATATTCCCGGTTAACATCACTTGATGAAGCATTTTAAACCTTACGAACTACGTCCCCATCAGGGACATGAACTTAGTTAGGAAAAGTAAATTAAGCGTTATAAATACACCAATATAGTGTGTTATGTGGTGCGAAAGAGCTTCGGGATTTATTACTCGCCCAGTCCCACATTGCTGACATAGTCTTCAATCGTCTCACGCACGGGTTCATTCGCGTTGGCAACGATTTCGTCCAGGCTTTCTTTAGAGAGTGTGAAGAACACATCCAGATCTTCGACACATTCAACTGGGCGAAAGCCCATAGACCAGGTCTCAAAAGCGGGGGCATTGCATTCTTGTTCATAAACGCAATCGACATTCATATGCCGAGGGTCTTGTTTAATTCGGGCATAGAGCGTTTCTACGGCGTCTTTCGGGCCTTCTAACACCTGCATGATATGACCATCGAAATGGAGTAATAAACCGGCAATACCCAGTTGCTTGTTCTTGATGGAAGAAAACATCGCAATGCTACGGAGATCTGCATCAGAGAGGCCATCAACAGCCTGAGAGCGATATATGAGTCGAAATACCATAACCTAGCTACGTCATAAATTTAAAATGGTTTCAACTGTCTTACTTTTAATTCACCTTTGTAAAATGTGACAATTTCGACCGATTTAACAGTTGGGTCACATTCATTTGAAATTACAAATAGACCCTTGAAAATTCCATGAAAGAGTTTGGTGGACTGTCCCAAGGTTTCTGCGTGCATGACTTGCCGAGTCAGTGATTTCAGCGCATAGACAGACTTCCGAGGAGCGCTCCGCGAAGAGGCAAAGCCCAATTCAAAGAGCTGAGACGTATCCTTTGAACTTGATCGGGGTAATGCCCGCGAAAAGGACGGATTGTGAAACTTATAAAACTGGGGCTGATGGCCCTCATTATATCGTTGTTTTTTATTGGCTGCGCTGAAAAGAATGTATCGTCACAAGACGATATCGTTTTGCAAGTTTATCTGGTGCGTCATGCCGAAAAGACTACAGATAAAGAGGATCCTGATCTAACAGAGGCAGGGCAGGCGAGAGCAGACTTACTTGCGGAGTTGCTCTTCGAAAAAGGGATAACCCGAATTCATAGCAGTGATTATCGACGCACACGCAATACGGCTGTGCCTCTTGCAAAGCGCCTTGGTGTTCAAGTTGAAATTTATAATCCGCGCGAGCTTGAAAACATGGCGACCTATTTGAAAGACGCAGGCGGAATACATCTGGTTGTCGGTCACTCCAATACCACGCCGCAATTGACGGAACTTTTGGGCGGAAATGGCCTCGAACCAATAGTAGAAGCGTATGAATATGACCGGCTCTACACTGTCACTCATAAAAAGAATGGAGAGATCATCAGTGAAATGACCCGGTTTGGGAAGAGCGGGCCATGAGTATTTCTATGGATGACTTACCCGATATTGCAAAACGTGCGCTTGAGGCTGGCGAAATCGTGAAATGGATTGGAAAACCTGCACGGATGCCCAAATTACTCATTTGGTTTTTCAGAGTTGTTTATGGTTTCCTCGGAATATGTGCAGTGGCTGTGATTTTGGATGTTGGCATTCCATTGATACAAGGGGAAACCCCAATGTATGAAGGAAAACCTGTGACCCTCAAAAGCGCTTTACCATCAACTCTATTGTTTGTTGGTGGGTTTGGAGGGTTTTGGTTTTTATACAAATGGAACTTTGGAAAATATCGATATATTGTGACAGACAGGCGCGCTTTTCATTATCGCCCCATTTGGGGAGCAAGCTGGCGATGGGTCAAGAGTGAGGGGTTCAAAAGGAATTATGATGACCCAGAATATAGCCCAATTTCAGGGGGGTATTTTACGAATGAGACAACTGTTTCAAAGTCTGGATTTGAAGATTATGGCATAATTGAAATTGGACCTTTGCAGAGTTCCATGGACGACGCTCAAAAAATATCAGTGGTAAAGAAGATATTGCCCGCTCTGGATAACATAATTTATGATCCGTCCAATTTGGATTTTCATGAAGTTGAAAACCCAGCACTAGCAGAAAAAGAAATAAACTCTATTCTGAGGAAATTTAAAAATGAACAAACCCGTTGATCAATCTGAATTTCAAACGCCCGAAGTCACGACGGGGCCGCTCCCGTCCTCTTCTAAGGTTTACACGGCTCCCGCAGCCGACCCGAGTTTGCGGGTGCCGCATCGCCTTATTCATTTGCACCCCACCGCGAATGAGCCGGATGTGCCTGTCTATGATACCTCTGGACCTTATTCCGATCCGAGCGTTGAGATTGACGTCGAAAAAGGCCTCGCGCGTCACCGCAGGGTGTGGGTCAAAGAGCGCGGCAATGTCGAAGAGTATGATGGCCGCGATGTCAAACCCGAAGATAATGGCGGGGCGACAGGGCGCTTCCTCGCACGGGAGTTTCCGGTCAAGCACAAGCCTTTACGCGGCACGGGCGAGGGGCCGATTACACAGCTCGAATATGCGCGCGCGGGCATCATCACCAAAGAAATGATCTATGTCGCCGAGCGCGAAAATCTCGGCCGTCAGAAAATGCTCGACGGGGCGCAAGACCGTGTCGATGCGGGGGAGAGCTTTGGCGCAGACATTCCCGCTTTTGTCACGCCAGAATTTGTCCGTGATGAAATCGCCAAAGGCCGCGCGGTTATCCCTTCCAATATCAACCATGCCGAGTTAGAGCCGCAAATCATCGGCCGTAACTTCTTGGTCAAAATCAATGCCAATATCGGCAACTCTGCCGTGGCATCGTCTGTCGAAGAAGAAGTCGAAAAAATGGTCTGGGCGACACGCTGGGGCGCGGATA
>CAYTAJ010000058.1:3179-15028 GCA_964435725.1 uncultured Algimonas sp. | reverse complement strand
GATATTATGGCGCGTGCTTTGAATGCTGATAGGCAATATAGAACGAAAGCGAAGCCGAGCTTTTCAAACGCTGCCCATTCGGCGGCTATGACAGCGCAAATGCGTTTTGCTAAGCGTGCTGAAAACCGCGAGGCGGATAGAGATAGTAATACCAAAACTGAAACAAAAGATCAGACGTCAAACTCTGATAGTTAATCCGTCTGCAAGTGAACGCTTTAGCGCTATAATAGCGGGTATCAGGCCCAGTATTGCGGCTATGATGGTCACCGCCGCCAATACACATAAATCAAATGTCCCTGGCCAGAGGCGTAGAGCGCCTATATTAAAGCGTGATTCTAATAACGGTCTAAAAATCCAAAGCAGACCATATAAAACCGTCAGGCCTATTGTGCTTCCAATGAAGGCCAGTAATGCTGCCTCGCTAACCAATAACGTCACAATGTGATGTCCGCGGGCGCCCATAGCGCGTAAAATAGCCATTTCCCGACGTCTTTCATTCAATGAGGTGAGGATAGACGTCAAAATCCCAATAAGTCCAACCGCAATAACAAAGGCGGAAACAAGCGCGAGGGCTTTTTCTACCACGGATACAACATTCCATAGCTGACTGAGTGCTACGCCCGGAATAACGGCCTGTAGGGGTTCAGCACGGTATGTGTTTAAATCTCTTTGTAATCCAAGCGTGCGTATTCGGGACGTAGCCCCCACATAAACGGCCGTAATGCTTTCAGGCACTAAGCTACTTTCACGCAGCTGCTCAGATGTTTGAAGTCGGCTGATAGCGGTTGGCATACCATTTTGCCATCCTTTGTGAATCGCTTCGATGGCCTCCAAGCTCACCATGACAGATCGGTCAACAGGCGTACCCGTGGGTCTCAATATACCGGTGATACGAAAGGGAAGGTTGTCATGATTGACAAAGCTTGTCCCGCCTAAGCCGTGTGATAACGTAATTTTGTCTCCAAGCGCATAGTCTAGTTCTCGTGCGACTTGCGCGCCTAAAACAACATCAAAGAGATCAGAAAAAATTTGTCCTTCGGATAATTCGAGAGACTGTGAGTCAGCGAATTTATAATGCTCAAAGTAATTGGGTGTCGTGCCGATGACTCTAAAGCCTCTATGTGAATCTCCTAGGCTTATAGGAACAGTCCAAGCCACATCTCTACGAGACCTAATGTCTTCATAGGTTTCCCAAGTAATGTTATTCGTCGGGTCTCCAATTTGAAAAACGGAATAAAGAACGAGATTAATTGGGCTCGAGCGCGCACCGACGATAATGTCCGTATCCGTAATCGTGCGCTCAAAACTGGTTCTTGCGCCCTGACGTAAATTCTCAACGGCTACGAACAGCAATACAGCAGCCGCAATTGAAATAACTGTCAAAATCGCTGTGATTTTACGGGCCCATAAAGAGCGCAAGGCGAGGGTGAGGACAGGTGAATTTCTCATGCCGTGACCCTTGCATTTATCTCAGAAAGCGAGACGGCCCTGTCAAAGTGTTTTGAGAGCGTTTGGTCATGGCTCACGAATAAGAGGCTGCTGCCAAAGGTTTCCCGGTTTTGATTAAGCAATTCGATAAATCGGTCTCGGTTATTATGATCCAGCGCTGAGGTGGGTTCATCTGCGATAATGATGTCTGGCCCACCAATCAGCGCTCTCGCGACAGCAACGCGTTGTTGTTGCCCGACGCTAAGCTCACCAACCGGACGTTTTAAGTCTGCTTCTGTAAGGCCAAGACCAAGTGTCAGCGACCGTGCTGCCTCTTTGATGGAACCTTTTGCCTCAATAGCTCTCTGATGCCGCCGCTCTGAAAAACGACAGGGCAGGGTGCAATTTTGCAAAACGCTTAAATAAGGAAGCAAATTAAATTGTTGGAAAATAATACCAAGATAATCCGCACGGATTTTATCGCGACGGGCCGATGATATATCAGAGAGTTCCGTGCCACAAATGGCGAGTGTGCCGCTCTTCGGCGTCAAAACACCACCAATGAGGCCCAAAAGCGTACTCTTACCGGAGCCACTGGGCCCTTTTAGAAAAACGCTCTCTCTGGCTTTAATATGAAAGCTATCAATATCGATAATTGTTTGTGTCGCCTCATAGCCAAACTGTAATTGGCCAAGCGACAAAACATCATCAGTAGACATAGGGCTCTAATTTGGACAGTGAAAGTTCATAAGCACTATTGCCTAAATCTGATCCAAACTTTCCTGTTTTCATAACGCCTTCAACCCAAACAGGTTCATAAATATCCGTAATTTTTGTTGCCTCTTCGGATTTCACAAAAACAATTTGATTGGGAGGTGGTGGTGGCGTGTGCAAACAGGCGCCGAAATAGGGGACAAGAAGAAATTCTTGATACTCTGACTCTGCATTAAAATCGAGAGGTACGACATAGCCGGGCAATCTGATGCTCTTACCGTCTAAATCATCGACCACGTTATAGGTGCCTATTTGCTCCATTGAATCGGCTGCACTGCCTTCTTCAATGAGACTCATAATGTCGGTGTTTTCACGCGCGGCTTGTGCCAAATTCATTTGCTCGATCATGCGCATTTCTTGATCTTCGTAGAATTCTGCATAAAGCTCAGCTAAAACCTCATCTTCACCTTCCGGCATAAGATCTTCCCACCGCAAGACTTCGGTTTGCGAGCTTGATTGCGCCTGCTCAGTTTTTGATGTCTCGCCAGACGTGTTCCCACTGCAACCTCCTAAAACGAGGAAGAGCGGTAATAAAGAGCCTGCTAGTAGAGCGCGTGTCACGGGGTCAAATCCATTTTTGTTTGATTGCGATTAAGACTTACCTGCTTTTGTGTCGATGGGCCAAGATAAACAACATCTAAATCTGACATATTTTCAAATGCATCGAATAGCCCAACCGTCATCATACCGAGCTGAGAGCTGTCTTCACATTTAAATGTATATTGTAAAACCACATCTTTGTGAGCATGGTCATGATGATCACCATGTGAATGATCTTTATCATCGGAGTCTTCATGCGTATGATTATGGTCGGCATCATGGGCATGATCATCATGTGAGTGATCATGTTCATTTGCATGTTCATGATCATGATCTTTGTCATGGTCCTCGCCATGATGGTCATGACTATCACCGTCAGACATAGTTTTGAATAAAGTTATGGCGTCATTATTCGCCTGATACTGACATTGCGCTGACGCATTAAAACTAAAGAGGGCTTCACCTAACATCAGTTGTGTTTCTGCGCTTTTTACGGCTGCCTTTTGCGCTTCAGTCTCTGGCGCATGCTCAAATCCCAAAATATTATAATGGGGAGACTCAAGCTCTACAATCAGAAGATCATTTTCTAATACAACAGACAGTTCAGCCGCACCATGTATATGAGCCTCTGCCGCTCTAACTGTATCACCTGAATCATGCGAATGACCGTTAGCACCTTGGACGTCTATAGTTTCACCACTTTGGTCTTTTGCAACAATTTCGTTGGTCTCTTCGACGGCAACGGGGGCATCACCTTTTAATACATCCATACCTTCAATAGAAGTGTCGGTTTCAGAAGAAGAGGGATCTGAGCAGGCGACTAATAATCCCGACACTGCTACCGCCGGTAATATTAATTTGTACAGAATTTTCATTATTGCACCTAAGTATAAGTTTTCAAGGTTAATGCATTTGAAAGACTAAAAGGTGTTTCCAAATATGCAAGATTTATCGTGCCGCTAAGCTCTAATTTTATGTAAGAATGAGTTTATTTCTACGTTTGATGAAGAGCAAAAACCATACCTTGTAAAAGATTTGTATTAGTTGGATTTAACAAAACTTATTTTAAAGCGACTTTACTTTTGGTTAAGTTTCAGGACAGGTTAATATTTGGCTTGGTAAAGTTTATAAGACTAACATGATAATGAGGGATTTTATGGCAGTTTTTGTTCCCCAGAACGTTCTGAACAAGACCCGTAAACTATGTATGGCGACAATTTTACTGGGCACGACTGCGCTATTTGCGACGGGATGTGCCTCAACGGCTAAAGGCTCTAAACAATCAGCCATTGTCGGCCTATCCCAAGTCGAGACACTTAACACGCAGGCCCCTGACGGGAGTGTTATGGCAGTCATTCGTTACCCCGCTGTTGTAGAAACGGATGCCAAAGAGGCTTATTACAAGGCTTTTAAAACTTCAGCTATTGGTGGTTCTAAAGTAAGCGGTGATGCGTCGGAACGCGAGAGTATTGCCGATAGCGTTATTGTTAAATCAAATTACTTTGCCCTCTCGCTTTACAAAGAACTGGCCGCACGACTACCTGAACATTCGGTTTTGCTGTCGCCCCATGCTGTGAAACTTGACGCTAATGGCAAATTAACATCTGAACCGATTACGCAAGCTGAGAGCCTTCCAACCGTTGTAAGTGTCGATTTCGCCACTTATTCTTTTCCCGATCCTGAAAAAATGATGGGAGAAAAGCCTCTTACATTTGGAGACCTCGTAACCCCGCTCGTAACGGTGCGTACCGATCATCTCGCCTCGGCCCCAACACAGGGGGTTCTGTTTGCAAGTGCGCCTCTCATTCCTTATGCGGCAGGTAATAGCCGCGAAGACGCTGTGAGAACGTTAAAAGGAATGCAAGAAGGCCAGTTTAATGCAGGGGTGCCTGAGCTTGATTTTGTCTCTTATCTCAAAAAAGAAGACCCTCTGAATGTCTCAAGCGGTAATCTTAATAGCGGGCTGAAAGATAATGTGGTGACATCCTATCCAGTTGAGAAAATAAAGCTCGATGGTGTCGCTCTCTCCAGACTAAAGACGGCGAATGATGGGTCTGTTGATCCCCTAGAGCGTGTCTTTTCGGATGCCATGGCCGATAAAGTGATCAATATCATAAATCGTACAGATGTTCAGAAGGCCGTCATGGCGAATAAAGCGGCGGCTATTGCTGACTATGACCCTTCTCTTGCGGCCTTAACCTATGTGGGCTCTGACAAGGCCGATTATAATGCGCGTCTGCGCTATGCAGAGCGACTACTTGATGCGGAGCGCAATTATTTGTCAGTGCAATCGCTTCGGGTTTTCGACGGTATCCATAATGGTGAGATGGGTGCCCAAATGCGCGATATGATTATGGCGGAATATAAAGTCCTTGAAGAGCGTAGAAGACTGGCCAGAAAGCAGAATCAAGCGACGGCCTTGGCAATATTAGGGGCCGTGGCGGCGGGAGCTGCCATTGCGAACGGCGGGAGTAGTGGTGGACAATGTAATGGTGCCAGAACGCAAAGTGAATACAATAATTGTATTCGCCGTGCGCAACGCACGAATTATGGCAACCAAGTTCTCACGAACTTAGCTATTCAAGGTGCGATGGTCGCGACTCAAGAGGCCATCGCGCTTAACAGTCGTTCTAAAGCGGTCGGTAGTAACTATTTGTCATCCATCGTTCCTGCATTAGAACAACAAACAAGCGTCACAGTTAACTTACTTGATAGTAGTGAAACGATTACCGCTATTCGCTATGAGGACCTAAAATCTAAACTTCAAGACCTTTACACAACACGTCAACGCTCACTGGATACGGTCGCAACGCGATGTGCCTTTGGCGCGGATACATCAACATCTGGAACATGGATGGGTGTTTGTGAGGGTGGCAAAGCCAATGGTAGTGGCGTCGGGATCTATCAAAAGGCCGATGGCTCTTCTGTTGAATATTATGGTTATGCGCGAAATGGTCTCGCCAATGGATCGGGCCTTATGCTCGTTCATGAAGCAGATGGAACATATGCGTTGGAAGGGAATTTTATCAACGGCGTTGCAGATGGGCCTGTGCGTGTGTCCAAAGCGGGTCAAAAAGATAAGTTTCGTACATACCGCGCCGGTCAGGATGTTGGTTCATCTTCGACGGCGCCAGCTTCACCTTTTAACGTGGTTGCCGCAAAATAATGCTGCGTATTCTGTCATCTTTGGGTTTCTTATTAAGCGTTAATTTCGTAGCAAATCCAGCAATTGCGCAATCCGTTTCACCTGTGGGCCTAGATAATACACTTGCTATGTCGCCTAAGGTGAAGACTGAGGATTTTAATCCAGATTTTTGTATCAATAGAATGGCAGAGTTTCCATCTGAAGACCATGAGATACGATATCAGTTTTTCCGCCTTACTGAGGAAATGGCACGTGATGTAACGCCTGAATTCCGCAATGCGCTCCATAAATATGGTTACCAGGACAGTACCACAGATCGAGCCTTGCTTGAGGTTATCGAGGATATTGCCAACCCTGTTTTACGCCAGGCGGCGCCAGACATTACCATCACGAACATGGCTCATGTCATAGATTTTGCAACACTTTGTAAGTCTGCCATAACAGGTCAGGTCAATAGTTTGAGCGCTTACGATAATGCTTTGAATAACGTGGATTTCAATGCAGTGATTGTAGAAGATGCACTGTTCTTGAGGCAGATATTATCGGACTCTTTATTCCGTCTTGGTGCAAATGAAGACCTTATACATGGCTTGTCGGTCACCCAATATGCGGATGCTTTGGTAACAACGCGTGATGAGGTTGAATTTACCGCCTTTGAATCTGAACTGGACGATCTTGAAGCTCTTTATATGGATGATCTTGATGGTCGCTTGAAACGCTCAAATGATATTATCAATGAAGAAATGGATCACGAAATATTGGGTGACTCCGTTGCGTTGTCAGACTCAATGAATGAGGCGGAGAAAAAGAAAGCGAAGCAACGCCAGCTTTATACACTTATCCGTATTTTGGGTGGCGGTGGCTAATGCGGTCAAATCGGCGCAATGTTTCCGTCTTTTCTATTTCTGCATTGGACTTGTTTGCCGCTGCTCTTGGCGCCTTCATTCTGATTGTTTTGGTCTTATTCCCATATTATAAATTAGGGGGAACCGATCAATCGATGGAAGAGCTGGAAGAGCTGGTAAAAAAACGTCGCCTTGTTGCCAGTTCAACACAATCAGAAATGAGCGAAATCCGGGCTATTCAAGCTGAAATCCGATTGCTCGATAAACAATACCGGACGACTGAAACTGAAATGTCAGTCATTGAAGATCGTTTACGAGAGGTTCAAAAGCAGACTGCCGAAATTCAAATTCCCGATCCGCCCCCATTGCCACAACCTGACCCAGAACCCATTCCGGAACCTGAGTCTGTCGTTGAACCACCCCGCAGTACGAATACAGGCGTGGAATTTTCTATTTTGGGATTAGCCACGACAAAAAAAGAAGTGGTTATAGTCGTTGATATGTCGGGTTCGATGAAATCGCATACGCGTAATGTGGAGCGGGCTCTCAATGAAATTCTTGATGTCATGCAATCCGATAACCGCTTTGCAATCATTGGTTATCGCGGCGGCCCGACGTATGACACATTCCCACGTGGCGGAAGTTTTACGAGAGCTGATCCCGCTACAATCAATCAAGCCCGTAATTTTGTTTCAGGCCTCTCGCGTCGTTTCGGTGGCGGGACGCCTACACAGGCAGCCATGGTACGTGCCCTTAATATGCGCCCGGAAGCCGTCATTCTTATATCAGATGGTGCCCCCGATGATGGGAGGCCCGGTGAAATTATTGCCAATGTCAGTAATCGCAATCGAGGACGCGCGGAAATACATACGGTTGCCATAGGGAATTATACCCAAGATAAAGCTCTAACGATTTTTCTACAGGAGCTTGCAAATAGGAATAGCGGCGATTTCGTGGGTCGTGCCCGATGAAACGTCGAAATACCAGAAATATTGAAGTTTTTTCAATGTCGGCTATCGATTTATTTGCGGCCGCTATGGGAGCATTCGCTTTGCTCGCCATTATATTGCTGCCCTATTATCAAAAAGAAATTAGAGAGAATACGCCAGAGAATGCTATCTCAGATTTGCTACGCGCGGCTGAGGATAGCCAAATCGAAACAGTTGAGAAGAAAAAGGCTTTAGAGGCTAAGCGTTCCGCGGCCGCCCAGAATGTGTCTGATATCAAAAGTGATGCTGAAAAGCTGCTGGCTGAACTACGTGCAGCTGAGGCGGCCTTACTAGAGAAAAAGGCGGCTGCCATTCCACCAGCTGTTCCTGAACCCGAACCCATTGATGACAAACCGGCCCCCGCACCTTCGGAAGAAATAGCAACGATTACATTTAGCTTTCTTGGTATGAAGACAAAGAAAGATGATATCGTCGTAGCGATGGATATGAATCGTTGTCTTGGAGGGCATGAAGAGTCCGTCAAAAATGCGACGTCACGTATCATAAACTCACTTCAAGATAATCATGCCTTGCGCATTATGGGCTTTCAGCAAACAGATAGTGGTCCGCTTACTCGCATATGGCCAACAACGGGTAGTTTAAAGCGCATTAATGCCGGTAGTAAGAACGAAGCCACACGATTTGCCTCAAATTTAACCAATAGTTTTGGTGGCTCGGCTTCTATGCTTGATGCCTTTACAAAGATGATAAATGGTCCCGGTGAAGCCATTTTTTTAGTAAGTGATGGTCTTCCAAATCCAAGTGCCAATAATGGATTGAGGCCAGGGCGACTTGTACAAGAAATTACACGACTAAATAATGGACGCAAAGAAATTCATACGGTCGTTGTTGGGAACTATTTCGACTATAGTGGGACAGTTGAATTTATGGAAAGCCTTGCTGAGCGCAATAACGGGCAGTTTATGGCACTCGCCTCGACGCAGAATGGCATTTGTGATTAATCGGAAAGTGAATAGAGTAAATTAATGAATAAATATTCCAGACTCGTCAGACGAATTTTCGTTTTCACCGTCGCCATTATTGCGGCTATCGTTGTGATTGGTATCATCCGGTTTACGGCCTCACCCCTTTTGCAGGAAATATTGCTGGATGCAGATGCGGATTTCTGGCCTTTCACCGTTCAAAACGTCATGTGGGTTGCGCTCTTTATTGGCTTTGGTGAACTATTCTTGAGATGGTCGGCTGCCAGTGATGAGGAAAGTCAATTAAAACGCGGATATCTTCCTACGGACGGGCAGCAACTTACCGCTGATATTTTGACGCGAATTAAAGAGGGTATTACGAACCGTCGCTTCGGCCGTGCCGCCTTTTTACCCCGTATGATAAGCCGTACAATCGATCAATATACCGTATCCGGTAAAGAAGATCAGGCCATATCAGTCTTAAATTCTTCTCTTGAACTTTATATGCACGAGATTGATCTTCGTTATTCGATGCTGCGTTATCTTACTTGGCTTATTCCGTCTCTTGGGTTTATTGGGACTGTGATGGGCATTATGTTTGCTCTGCAATATGCAGGTGTTCCGACCAATGCAGAAAGTGAAGACTTTCTCTATCAAGTCACGTCACGTTTGGGCGTGGCCTTCACGACCACCTTGTTGGCGCTTATTATGAGTGCCGTGTTGGTATTCATGCAATCTCTTGTCCAAGCTAAAGAAGAACGCGCGCTCAATGAAGCCGGGCAATATTGTTTGGACAACCTAATTCTACGCTTGGGCGGTAAAGCATAATGAACGACGACACAATCTCTGAAGATAAAGATGGCTGGAAAGCTCCCCATGAGCGTGAGGAATTTTCGGTGCGGGAAGAACGTGCACCATGGGGGCGTTGGATTTTAGGTTTCATCGTGTTGGGACTTGTGGTGGCAGGGGCTTTGTGGCTCGCCTCCAAAGTTGTTGTGCCGCGTGACTTACCTGTTCAAGAGCAAGCCCAAACGGAACCCGAAAAAGAGGCTCCAAAAATTGGCGCTGATGATGCAGCATGGACACGGGCTCTAGAGAAAGACACACTCGAGGGTTACCGCGAATATCTCGAAGGCTTCCCTGACGGCAAGCACAAAGAGAAAGCTCAAGCTGAAATTGATGTCTATGACAATAAAGCTTGGGCAACCGCCGAGCAGCGTAATACATTAGCGGGCTATGAGGATTACCTTGAAGCTTGGCCAGAAGGACTTCATGCCTCAAAAGCCAAAGAGCGCATCGCCGAGATAAAGGCAGCAGCAGAGGCGCGAGCTAAAGATGCGGCCGAGCGTGCAGCACTCGATAAAACGCATTGGGAAGCGGCAGCTACAGAAAACACAATCGAAAGCTATAACCGCTATCTGCGTCAGCAGCCGACCGGGCAATATGTTGATGAGGCGCAAAAGCGTATCGAACAGATCAAAGCGGACCAAGCCTTGGCGGCGGCCAATGCCGCCGATGAAGCTGCATGGAATGCGGCCAAAGCCTCCAACACGGTCAATGCTTATGAGCAATATCTCACAAGTTATCCGCAAGGCGCCTTTGCGTCGCAGGCGATAGCTGCGATTGATAATCTTCGTCCGGCAGTAGGTAAGACTTTCAATGACTGTAACGAATGCCCTATGATGGTGAGTCTGTCGTCCGGAACGGCCTCGCTCGGGGCCGGAGAAAACGAGCCGAATGCAAGGCCGAATGAAAAGCCGCAACGTCCTGTTACTTTTGCCAATATGTTCGCAATAGCCGTTACAGAAGTGACTTTTGATGAATATGATGCTTGTGTCAGAGCAGGGGGGTGTTCGGGACAGCCAAGTGATAATGGTTGGGGACGCGGTAATCGTCCTGTCATAAATGTTTCTTGGGAAGATGCCCAAAAATATGCGAGTTGGCTGTCTTCTAAAACAGGTCAGGCCTATGCTCTCCCAACCGAAGCGCAATGGGAGTATGCCGCCCGTGCAGGTGACACTTCCTCTCTAATAGGCGGTTCTGCGGCAGCGCTCTGTGCCTTCGCTAATGGGGCTTCTAAAGAGAGTGGACTGCAATGGGCCAATAATGCCTGTACAGATCCTGCGGCGGATAGGACGCTTCCTACGGGTATGCTTTCAGCTAATAAATTCGGTGTCAAAGACATGATAGGGAATGTCGCGGAATGGACGCAGGATTGTAACACGCTTAATCTTAGAGATGCGCCGACGGATGGCACAGCAGATGCGCGCGGTTCTTGTAATCAACGTGTCGTGCGCGGCGGAAGCTGGTTTAATGGCCCTGCGGATTTGAGGTATGCGTCACGTCTTATGCAACGCCGCGGAGACAGCAATGACTTCACTGGATTTCGCGTTATTCGTAAAACAGGCCCTTAAAATGCTGTTCATGGCTTGCTCATCTTAGATATGTTATGAAATCCTTATGATGAGATCAGTTTTACTCGCTTTAATGTTCTCAGGAAGCGTTTTTGCGCTTTCGGCCGACGCCTTTGCGCAATCCTCTCCGGATACACGCCAGACCGATCAATCTGAAGAAGATTGGCGTAAATCAAAGAAAAAAGGTGGAAGCAGTACGGAAGAAATCCTTGATATTATTAAGAATACGCGCAGTAGTGGCGTTGGAAATGGGCGTGGCTATTCTCCCATTGATGCTCTGCCAGAAGAGAGCCGTCGGCATTTGATGAAAGAGCGCGCCAAACGTATGGCGCAAGCCGGACCGAATGAACCCGTAGACGTGACGTATAAACCCTCTGAAGCCGCAAAATCAGATTCCAACCTCGAGGCGGATGAAAAGGCCGCATGGGAAGAAATGTCTAAGTCTATGAATGGGGTTTCTAATCAAGGACAACAGGGTCAAGATAATCAGGGGCAGGGACCTCTCGGACAAAGTCAAAGTGATCAAGCAGGGCAAAATGGTCAAGGCCAAGTAGCTGATGGGGCTATCTCTGGCTCAACTGGGCAACAGACGGGTCAACAAGGGTCTCAAGGACAGCAGAGCCAGCAACAAGATAATGGTCAATCACGCTCCGTCATGCGCGGCGGGTCCGCGGCTTCAGTCTCTGATATTATGAATCGCATTAAAGGCCTCGGTCAATCGACTGGTGGTACAGGGCAGGAGCAAGGTGAAGCACAGCAAGGGCAGGCACAACAAGGACAGGCACAACAAG
>CAYTAJ010000058.1:0-3079 GCA_964435725.1 uncultured Algimonas sp. | reverse complement strand
CAGGCACAACAAGGACAGGCACAACAAGCTCAAAGCTCTCAAGGAGAATCAGGCCAAGGCACGCAAGGTCAATCTCCATCACAAAATGAGAATCAGTCACAGGCAGAAAATCAGTCACAAAGTGATAGCTCAGCGCAGGCACAATCTGAAGCGCAAGATCAGGCTCAAGCAGAAGCTCAAACAGAAGCAATGGCCGAAGCTAAAAGCCAATCTCAATCAGATGCAGTACAAGAGACTCCAGAAGTGACAAATGCGGCAAGCAACGCTGAACCGATTAGTCCGCTTGATCGGATAAAGAAAGTTAACCGGGAACAAAATACGTCTGGACGTCGTTCAAGTGCGTCCGATTATCTCAAAAAGTCTGAATAGCATTTTTGCCATTATTTTTGAGAATGGTGTTCTCACATTTAATGTCAAATAATGACTACGCTATACTGCGACTCAATTCAGTCATGGGGTGTGAGTTAAACAGGTCACCGCAAGACATTGGCTGAACCGTTTAGCTGGTTTTTCATAATCGAGGGTGTCTCTTTCCGCGAAGCCCGCGGATAGAGCTTAGTGGTCCATTGTTTGTGCCATACTTTGTAGGTTTTCAGGATAGAACAGCACCTATATTTTATAATCAGATTTACATCAGACTTCACGCTTCGAAAATGATAAATTATTACGTGACAGGAACTTTTGTATCGTTACTGTAAAACAGAATTATAAACTTAGAAGATGATTTCATGGCTAAGCGAAAATTGCCTAAATTTGTTGTTGGTTTAGGAGCTTCGGCTGGTGGGCTTGAAGCTCTTGAGAGTTTCTTTGGTAAGACGCCGAATGACTCAGGTGCAGCTTTTGTTGTTGTCATGCACTTGTCACGAGACTTTAAAAGCATGCTCGATGAGCTATTGGCCCGACACACGAAAATGTCAGTCAAACCGATTATTGATGGTGAAAAACTACAAGCCAACACTGTCTATATTATTCAACCCGCTACAACGATTGAACTAAGCGGTAATCAGTTTAAGGTTCAGTCTAGGCCAATTGTTGATTTTGTAGGTGCTGTTTCAACCATCGATGATTTCTTTCGGTCACTCGCAAATTCTTGGGGTGAGAAAAGTTGTGGTATTGTTCTCTCCGGTTCGGGTTCAGATGGCGCTGAAGGTATCATCTCTATTCGTCAAGCAGGTGGTTTTACCTGTGCTCAATCCCCGGAAACAGCCAAGTTTGACTCAATGCCTCTCGCAGCTATTAGCACGAACTCTGTCCGGGCAATCGATGCGCCCGATCAATTAGGTGCTATTGCTGTTGACGGAATGTTGTTTCCATCAGCAGAACCCTATGTCGCAATCATTTCTGATCATGATAAAGCTCTCGCGAAAATTTTGAGTGCCGTTGTTGGTATTTCTGATATCGATGCCGGCCAGTATAAGCACTCTATGTTTGAACGTCGTGTTCGAAAACGGATGATGCATCTCCAGATAGGGTCATTGACAGCTTATGCAGACCTTGTTGAAGAGGACTTGATTGAAGCCAAGACCTTAGCAGATACACTTCTGATTGGAGTGACTGAGTTCTTCCGAGATGAAAAAGCGTTTCTTGTCGTGAAGCAGCAAATTATTCCTGAACTCATTCAACAGGCACAGACTGAGAATAGCACTATCAGAATTTGGACTCCGGGCTGTGCGACGGGTCAGGAGGCCTATAGTATTGCAATGCTTTTTGCGGAAGCCTTTGAAGGATTGCCTATATCATTAGAAGTTCAAATTTTCGCCACCGACATTAAGCGTGACTTTTTAGGTATTGCTGCGCGCGGAGAATTTACGGAAGAGCAAGTCGGATCTGTTCCGGAGCACTTAAGGTCAAAATTCTTCAGTCATTCGACGGAAACAGGATTATATCAAATAGACCCCGATATTCGAAAAATGATTGTTTTTGCACCGCATGACGTCATTTCTGACCCCCCCTTCACCAGATTAGATATGGTGTGTTGTCGAAATTTGTTGATTTATTTTTCCATTGAAGCTCAGCAGAAAATTCTTGGCGGTTTTGCTTTTGGATTAAATGAAAAGGGCATTCTATTTTTGGGATCTAGTGAGACGGTAGGGGCTCAGAGGGAATCATTTGAGTTTATTGATGCCAAGAACCGTATCTTCAGACGCACTTCGCAAAGACGAGTTAGTCCTACATCGAACACAACGAATCTCGGTGTGCCTTTACAGGGGAGTTCCAGAATTGGCACGTCACGTCGGACAGTAAAGCTAAGAGAGGCCGCTTTACAACCTGCTTATACGGCCCTGTTAAATGAGTATGCGCCACCCAGTCTTTTATTGTCTGCGGAACGGGAGCTTTTACATAGCTTTGGTAATGCGCGCGCCTATCTTCGGCCACCGGATGGCGTTGCGCATTTCGATGCTGCAGATATGGTTGATAAGGCCCTCCGTAGTCCTTTGATTGCAGGCGTAGAACGCTGTTTAAGGGATAAAGCAGCCATCAACTTCACAAAAATAAAACTTGATCAATTTCCCGAAGTCGGGGCGTTTGTTGATATCGAATTGAAGCCTTTAATGGCTGAGGAAACATCTGATCCCACGCATGTTCTTGTTATCATTGATCCTGCAACATACGTGAAAAAAGAAGAAAAGCCGAAAACCGTTGCTGTGATATCCAGTGACAAGTTGTCCGAAGAGCGTATTGAGAAGTTAGAGCTTGAATTAGATCGCACGCGTGAAGCCTTGCAAGCGACAATTGAAGAAATTGAGACAACGAATGAGGAACTTCAATCCTCAAATGAAGAATTGATGTCTTCTAATGAAGAGCTTCAATCCACGAATGAAGAATTGAGCTCCGTTAATGAAGAACTCTATTCGGTTAATGCGGAATATCATCGTCAAAATGACGAACTTACCAATCTAAGTAGTGATTTTGATCTATTACTTCAATCCACGGAAATTGGCGTGGTCTTTTTGGACAAAGATTTAAATATTACACGCTTTACAGCCTTAGCACGTGATATTTTCAATTTAGCCGAAACTGATGTTGGGCGGTCTATTTCGACTTTCAGAAGCCCATTTAAAGGTGTCGATCCAGACAG
>CAYTAJ010000057.1:10613-15051 GCA_964435725.1 uncultured Algimonas sp. | reverse complement strand
GCACTACAAGATCTTCAATCTCGTTCAGAAGAACTGGCCCTTTCAAATCGTGACCTCGAACAATTTGCATCTGTCGTCGCACATGATTTACGGGCTCCATTGCGTCACATAACGCAATTCAGTTCAATGATGAAAGACGAAGTTGACGGAACATCTGAGACAATTCCAGAGTATCTTGATATTATTGCATCAAGCGCGTCTAAAATGTCAGATATGGTTGACGGGTTATTATCCTATGCAAGGCTAGGGCGTGAGCGTCCCTTCTTTGAGGATGTGAGTCTTACAGCATGTGTTAAATCGGCTAAAGAGCTTCTTGCCAAAGAAATAAAAGATAGTGGTGCAAAGATTGAGGCCAAAAGTCTTGGGAAAGTTTTTGGTGATGAAGCGCTTCTTACGCGTTTACTTCAAAATCTAATTGGAAATGCAATTAAGTATAGGGTAGAGGGCAAGCGTCCTAAAATTAAAATAGAAACACTTAAAACCGAAGATCATGTTGTGTTAAGTGTTGAAGATAATGGAATAGGGATTGCGCCAGAATATGCGCAAAACATTTTCAAACTATTCGGGCGATTACATTCAGATAATGAGTATGAGGGATTAGGTGTAGGACTAGCCACATGTCAACGCATTGCTGAATTTCATAACGGTACAATCAATCTAGACTTTTCTTATGAGGGTGGTAGTCGGTTTGTCGTGAAAATGCCTTTTGAATGATGTGATCGAATGACAACTGATATAGATAAGCAACATCCGCTAAAGGTTTTAGTTGTAGATGACAGTCATATTGATCAGAAGCTTTTAAAGATTGCCTTTTTGAAGGCTGAAATTCCTGTTGAAATGACTTTTTGCAGTTCGGGAAAAGAAGCTCTGGAATTGTTGTTCCCAGAGGACAAGAAAATTACCCCGCAGCCAATGGTATGTTTTTTAGACTTAAGTATGCCAGCCGTCACAGGCTTTGACGTTCTTAAGGAAATAAAATCAAATAAACAAACACAGCATATATCAGTGTTTATTTTTTCCAGTTCTGATCGTGATGAGGATATTCGGCGGAGTTATAAAAATGGGGCGAATGGTTATCTTGTGAAACCATTGCAACAAAAAGAGTTATTTAATCTTGTTCAAAACTTATCATCTCTTTGGACAGGCCCTTATAGGTTTTCTGATGCCCCTAAAAACCTTTGAATACTGTCTGCAAAGGCTTCATTTTCTTTTTTGTTCATGGGTTTAAGTAAAATTGGGAATGAAGAAATTGTATTTGCGATTTCTTGTTCCTCTGCATGTATTACGCCTGACATAAAGATAATTCTGGGCGATTTTTCATGACTGTCTTCTAAGAGTGATTTAGCCACATCAAAACCGCTATCAAGACCTAAATTTATATCAATGATATATAAACTTGGAGAGTGTACTTTTTGTTGAGAGAGAGCTGTTTCTAGATTATGTGCTTCAATGATAGAGGCAGGACTTTCCATCATTTTTAAAGAACGCTTGACCAGCATCCTATCAATACTATCGTCATCTAATATGCAAATGATCGGGCACGTTTTATCTTTTTCGTTCATAATGCGGGCTTACACCAATTAAATATCATCGTCCCAAAGTTTCCTGGCCAACATAAGTAACTCGGCAGCAGGAAAAGGTTTCTCAATACATACTGAAGAGCCTAATCGCTTTGCTTGATTCAAGAATATATTTGTTGACTCAAGCGGATATTCGGATTGGCCCCGTGCGCCTGTTACAGCAATGGTTACTGGGGCATCCGCTCCCATTGTGGCCAGTTTTCCAATGACATGTAGACCACCTTTACCCTTTGGAACAAACATATCCGTAACAACAAGATCAAATTCAAATTCCTCTAAATTGACGATGGCCTCATCCCCTGTATGGCATAATGTAACCTGATGACCGTTCAGCTCAAAAGCATCTCGCCAATCCATCGCAAGCGAGAGATTATCTTCCATAATCAAGATATTTTTCATTTTTCTAATGCCTTGAATATTTGTGAGATGGTCGTCTTGAGCGTTAAAATGTCAGTAGGTTTTTTTAGTTTTAGTACGGTTTCTAAGTCTTCATCCATTTGAATTTCTGAGCCATAGCCTGTCACAAAGAAAAAAGGCACACCTAGTTTTAATAATTCTTTAGCAACGGGAAAACTCGTTTCGTTACGTAAACTGATGTCTAAGATCGCAAAATCCGGTTTTTTCACCTCTATCGCCTTGAGAGATTTTTCTACCGTCGCATATGTTTCGACATGGTCTACACCTATTTTTTGGAGCATATCGGACATGTCCATTGCTATCATCATGCTATCTTCTAGGACTAGCAATGATTTGGGCATGGTTTCATCTCTCGGATCTGAATATGCGATATTAAAATCGTGTGTGGCTAAGGCATCGGGCAGGGGTTCAACAATAGACTCGGGAAGCCATAATGTGACATTCAAACCATCAGGATGGAAGTCAACTTTACTATCGCCCTCAAGTTCATAAGGAATGGCATTTTCAATTAATCCAAGGCCAAAACCACGACGTGTTGGGTGATTAACGAGCGGCCCGCCGCGTTCTTTCCATATAATCTTCACGGCTGAGTCGGCACGATGGACATTGATATGAATACTACCCGTTGTATTGGATAGTGCGCCATACTTTACACAATTTGTCATGAGTTCATGAATAACGAGAGCAAAGATAGGCGCCGAGTCAGCTCTCATAAGGAATGACTCACCTGTGACATGGAGTTGCTTACGCGTTTCACTCAAATAGGGCTTTGCTTCAGTTTCAAAGATTGTGTTTATACTAACTCCGGATGTGATTTGGTTTGCTGCCAAGTCGTGTGCGGCACCCAATGCAGCAATACGCTGTTCAAGTGCCTTCGCATATGATTCCAAAGAATTGGAAGATTCTTGAGCCCGCCGTGAAAGTGATCGAATAAGAGCGAGGATATTACGAACGCGATGATTAAGCTCCGCAATGTAAATGCTGCGTTGCCTCTCTTCCTTTAACGACAACCGCCGGAACAAGGCAGCATCAGCCTTAGCAAGTACCAAACGTATCTCATTTGCAGATAATAGCGTTTCTGTTTCCCAAGGAAGGCATTTATTCTTTACCGAGTCTTTGTAAGCTGCAAATGAGCCCCGAGGTTTCAATCGAATACCGTCTTCACTTTCAACAACATCCTTTTTAGGAGCGCCCGCCCAAGTTACAGATTGCGAGGCTTCTTTGCGAAAGAAAATAACAGCATCATTATTGTCTTCATTTAAGCGTAAGGCGAGTGCACCTGCGCAAAGTCCTTCATTCAGGCCAATTTCAGCTAAGGATTCGCACGCTTCCAAGTTTACGTCTGTATTCTTTAATAGCTTTTGACCAATCGCTCTGGAAACTTCGGGTGAGGGCGATAAGCCATGATTTGCGACGCTATCAGGCCCAATAATGGCTAGTCCATCAGCTTTTAAAATGGTGCAGAATGGCTCTGCGATATTTTCAACTAAGCCACTGACGTTCTGGGCTTTATCAACAACATCTAAAAGAGCAGATTGATAGGAAAGAACTTTAGAACGCGCTGCATTTCGCATGCGCTCAAGTCTTTGCTCCATTTGTAACGAAAAAAACTGAGTGAATAATTCAGCAGCACCGCGAAGATTCGCTCCGATATGACTAGGCTCGCGGTTATGAAAAGCAAATAATCCCCAAAGCTTTCCGCCCACCAAAATAGTCAGAGTCATTGTCGAGCCTATTCCCATATTGCGGAGATATTCGCTGTGAATAGGGGATTGTCCGCGAGAGGCAGCAAATGTCAGGTCTAATGGTGGAGCCTCGTGATTTAGAGATGTGATAGGAACTGGCTGTCCATTAACATCGGCTATCATCCTAAGTGGAAGCTTTTTCATGATTTCACGGGCTTGGTTGGGGATATCCCACCGTGGAAAGCGAAGTCCTAAAAAAGGTTTCATATCCGGGCTTCGCGCTTCGGCTTTAACTTCGCCGTCTCCATTAGAATCGAATTGATAAAGCATGACACGGTCAAAACCTGATAAGCCTTTCAGGCTGATGACAGCGTCTTCCAGAGTTTTTTGTAATTTGTCGATTCGTTGAAGCCTTGTCAGTAATGACCTTACGAGAAGAATGGACTGGTTTTGATCTGGGTCTTCGATTTGTATCGGTTCTATCTCAATAATGGGCAATCCATTACTTAAGTGGGCCCACACGTCATAATTTTTCGAATTTGTCTCAAACTCGCCCACGCGCTCACGCTGATATTGGGCTGAAGAAAGACTAAGGGTGTTATTCAAATCATGTCTAAGACGCTTATCGAAAACATCTTTGACTGACTTACCTAAAACTTCTTCACCAAAAACATCAAAGGCATTTTCAGAACAATGCGTGATGATGTCCAACTTTGGGTCTGTAGCCAATAAAATTGCGAAGCCTTGGATATGCCC
>CAYTAJ010000057.1:5975-10513 GCA_964435725.1 uncultured Algimonas sp. | reverse complement strand
CTAAAATACTGAATTAACGCAACTAGCCGACTGTTATGTATATTCCGATCGTTAGTGGCTGATTCCGTCTATCAGTCATTAAAATATAGCTTATGAAGCGGGAGTTTTAGCATTAAAAATTCAGAGAAACACCCAAAAATACACGAATTCTTAATACAACATAATGCAGATTATGTTGTATAATGGGTATGATAATCCTAAGTCTTACGTGAGGGTCTCATGATAGCGCCGCGCCACTCTTCTGATCCATCGTCTTATTTGCCGCCAGACTTTGTTGTTCGTAATGGCACGAAGATGGTGAAAGCCTATGCTGAGTTTTTCTCACTTAACATCAACGCCAATACAAATGAAGCCTATGCCAATGGATTGCGTTTGTTCTTTGCGCATTGTGAGAGCTTAGGCATCACAGATATATTGGATATTGAACCGGCTCACGTACAGGACTTCAATGTAACAATCCTTGCAAAGAATTACGGTACAGCGAGCCTGAGACAATATTTATCGGCCGTGAGAATGTTTTTGGACAGCTGTGTGGTACGCGGCGTTATATCAGTTAATCCGGCTAAGGCGGTTAAATTACCGCGTTCCAGCAGCGGCACAGGCAAAACGCCTGTTATTGTGTCTGAACAAGTTCGGCAGATATTAGATAGTATTCCGCGAATGCGCGAGATTGATTTGCGCGATCGGGCTTTAATTGGCCTGATGGTATATTCATTCTTCCGTATTTCAGCGGCTCTTGCGCTGAAAGTGCGTGATTATGAGCTACGTGGTGATCAAAGATGGCTCATTGGCGAGGAAAAAGGTTCTAAACGTCATGAAATGCCTGTCCATCCAGACCTAGAAGCCATGATGGATGAATATTTGCAAGAAACGGGTTTAATGAACCAGCCTAATGCCCTGATATTCCAATCATGTGTTGGGCGAAGTGGAAAACTCAATGGTAATCCATTTGATCGTAATTCGTCCTGGCGCATGGTACGAAAGCGCGCCCTCGTTGCTGGTGTCCATCGTGATATTGGCAATCATAGTTTCCGCGCTACCGGTATCACGACCTATCTCAATAATGGTGGTAGTTTGGAGGATGCGCGCATCATGGCCAATCATTCGAATTCAACAACAACCAAGCTCTACGATCGTACGAAAGACGTGGCCAAAGTCGCTGAAATTCAACGTTTGAAATTTTAGCTCGTTTTGCTGTGAAACTATCCGTATAGAAGCTTTATGTCTGAGACTGATGATATCACAGAATTTGCCAAAGGCGTTGTTCTGAAAGAACGTGATGGATTAACCGCTTTGGCGGCTTCCATTGACACAAAATACTTTCAACATGCCATTGATATTATTGAAAAAACCAATGGGTATGTCATTGTTGTTGGTGTTGGAAAGTCAGGTCATATCGGACAAAAAATAGCCGCAAGTTTCGCTTCAACCGGAACACCCGCTTTCTTCTTACATCCGACCGAAGCCAGCCATGGTGACCTCGGGATGATTACAGATGGATGCGCCCTACTCGCACTCTCAAATTCAGGCGAAAGCCGTGAACTCTCAGATGTCTTGAATTACGCCAAAAAAGAAAGCGTGCCAATCATTGCTATTACGTCCAGACCCTACTCAAGCTTAGCTAAAGCGGCAGATGTCGGACTCATTTTACCTGTCGTTGAGGAAGCCTGCCCTAATGGCTTAGCGCCAACAACATCGACCACGAACACGCTAGCATTGGGGGATGCTTTGGTTGTCAGTGCGATGAAAACCCGCGGCTTTACATCAGAAGATTTTGGCCGCCGTCACCCCGGTGGGAAATTGGGGCTTCAATTACAAACTGTCCAAGACTGGATGGAACGCAATGAAACGACGAATCCTCTCATTCATGCAGACGCCTCTATGCAGGAAACAATCTTGGCCATCACTGAGGGTGGATATGGCTGTGTCGGTATCAAAGGTGATAATGGCGCTTTGATTGGTATTGTGACAGATGGTGATTTACGTCGCGCCATGACCTCTGATTTCTTTGAAAAAACGGCAAAGGATATCATGACGGCCTCTCCTTTTTCGGTCTCTATAAATCAGACTATGGGTGATGTTATTTCGACCTTTACCGAAAGACGTATTGCCAACGCCTTTGTCACGCAGAACGACAAGCCTCTGGCTTTGATAGATTTAAAATCGCTTTTGGCGGCGGGCTATGTCTAACGCTATTATTGTTCCGGCCCGATACGGCTCCACCCGTTTTCCAGGAAAGCCGTTAGCATTGCTGGGCGGCATCAGCATGGTGGCGCGTACGGCGAAGAACGCCCAAGATGCGGCTGACCAGATTGGCAATTCAATCGCTTTGGTAGCAACGGATGATGACCGTATCATGGCGCATTGTCAGGCTGAAAACATACCCTGTGTGATGACTGAATCCGATCTTCCGTCGGGTAGTGACAGAGCTCTGGCGGCGGCCATGGCGTATGAAGCGCAAAATGGCATCACAATCGACACTATCGTAAACTTGCAAGGTGACGCCCCCTTTACGCCTGTCTCGCATATTGTAGCGGTTGTCGAGAGATTGAAATCTGACGCCTTAATCGACGTGGCTACCCCTTATGTCCAACTCGATTGGGATGGTCTTGACCAGTTACGACAACAAAAAACGGAGACACCTTTTAGCGGGACAACACTCGTTTGCGATAAAAGTAATCGGGCGCTTTGGTTTTCAAAAAATATCATCCCGGCAATCCGCAAAGAAGAAGATTTACGCCGAGAGGACACTCTCTCCCCTGTCCGTCGTCACATTGGATTATATGCTTATCGAAAACCCGCTCTTGAGCGCTTCGTTTCTCTGCCTGTTGGCTATTGGGAAGAGCTCGAAGGGCTTGAGCAACTCCGGTGTTTGGAAAACGGTCTGCACATAAGCTGCGTAAAAGTTGAGCCGTCTAAAGTCGCGATTTCCGGTATCGACTCACCGGAAGACTTAGCGCGAGCTGAAGCCTTACTGGCTCAGCTATGACGAAGACGCTCTATATCGTTCGACATGGCAACACATTTGACGCGGGCGACATCGTTACGCGCGTGGGCGGTTTAACAGATTTACCCTTATCCAAAAGTGGCGAAGTGCAAGCGGCAAAATTATCAGAAGCCTTTTCCAAGCGAGGCATTGATGCCTGTTATTCATCACCTCTAAAGAGGACGCGCCAAACCGCTGAAGCCATTTGCGCCGGTCATGGCATTGAAATTCGCGATGCGGAATTTTTGCGAGAAATTGACTACGGCCCGGATGAAAACCGACCCGAAACAGAGGTCGTGGCGCGACTTGGAAAACAAGCCATCACAGATTGGGATACAAAATCAATTGTACCCAGAGGATGGAATGTAGACCCTCAGTCTTACATCAACTCATGGATGACTTTTATAAAGTCTTTGGATCAAGGAACCACCCTTGTTGTTACAAGCAATGGCGTCGCGCGTTTTCTATTAGAGGCTTTAGATATCGATATCTCTGAGAGGAAAATGAAAACCGGCTCTGCCAGTCGATTGGATTATAATCAAAGCCGTTGGTCTCTGCGATACTGGGGTAAACGCCCGCCACTCTAATTAGACGATAATTTCCATACCATCATAGGCAGGTACAGCTATAGGCGGCAGCTCAGAACTGATTTCGTGATAGTCCATATCGATATGGAGATTAGTCAAGACGCCTTTTTTTGCGCGGGAACGCGCCAGCCAAGACAGGGTTTTGTCCACATTGGCATGTGTTGGATGATCATTGTAACGCAACGCATCAACGATAAAGCATTCAATGCCATATATCTCTTTTATAGCAGCGTTAGGAATATCCCAAACATCTGGGGCGTAGGCAATCTTGTTGCCAAAAACAAAACCCAAGGACGGGGTTGGCCCGTGACTTAATTGAAGCACTTTTACTGAAAGATTGCCGGACGGACCTGAAATAATAATTTCATCTCCTCCCTTTATGAGGGGCTGTAGTTCTAATATTGGCGGATGAACACGACCCTCTGGCATTTCAAAACAATAATGAAAACGCCCATGGACATGCGGTTTTGTATTCTCGTCCATGTAAGTCGGAATTTGCTTTCTCATGCGGTAAGCGAGGGCGCGTAGATCATCTATACCATGCGTTTGATCGGCATGCTCATGCGTGTAGAAAACGGCATCCAAACGTTTAACATCGTTAGCCAAAAACTGTTCTCTAAGGTCCGGACTTGTATCTATCAGGACAGTCGTCCGCTCATCGGTTGGAGTAACGTCACCGTCCCAATATTCGATCAAAAGTGAGCAACGCGACCGTTTGTTTTTTGGATTATTTGGGTCACAAGCTCCCCAATCGCCACCGACACGCGGAACACCGCCGGAAGAGCCACTCCCCAAAATGACAGCTCTTAATCCCATAACAAAGTCCTGTCAGCTTTTTGGAACAAGCTAAAGAAAGCATCCGTTGATTTCTGGGCTGCGTCTTCGAAACTCCAGCCCTTTACTTGTGCTAAACCTTCACAGACTTCTTTAACATAAGCGGGCTCATTGCGTCGCCCGCGATAAGG
>CAYTAJ010000057.1:0-5875 GCA_964435725.1 uncultured Algimonas sp. | reverse complement strand
AACCTTCACAGACTTCTTTAACATAAGCGGGCTCATTGCGTCGCCCGCGATAAGGCACAGGCGCAAGATAGGGGCAATCTGTTTCAATCAAAATACGGTCATCCGGCATAATCTCGATTATCTGCCTGACGTCATGCGCACTTTTAAAGGTCACAATGCCCGAAACAGAAAAGTAAAACCCCATATTTATAGCGGTTTGGGCTAGTGCTTCGCCCGATGTGTAGCAGTGCATAATCGCTGAAAATTCGCCTTTACCCATTTCACGTTCAAGCGTCTGAATCATCAATTCATCGGCTTCACGGGTATGGATAATAAGCGGCAATTGGCTTTCACGTGCCGCTTCTATGTGAGCTTGGAAATTGTAAACCTGTTCGTCTTGAGAGCTATAGCCATAGTGAAAATCAAACCCCGTTTCACCAATGCCAATTATCTTCGGATGTTGGGCCATTTCCAACAATTCCTCAGCCTTCAATGACGGGTTATCTTTTGCATCATGCGGATGCGTGCCGACACTGGCCCAAATTGCGTTTGATAGTTCAGCAACATTCACCATCGCCTCGAAGTCTTTGATGTTGCAGCAGATATTGAGTAGGCCTTTGACGCCCGCTGCTTTGGCGCGATCAATAACCTCATCAAGATCATCAGAGAATTTCTCTCCGTGCAAATTTACATGACTGTCGATAAGCATTTATGCAGCTCTTATAGCGCTTAACGTGTTTAACATAGTCGCAGTTTTATCCGTATTTATGGCTGCTTCAACAGCCTTTTGGTCGCGGACCATGCTCCAAGCCTTCAACCATCGCTTTGACGACTTCTTGCTTTGCGGGGCCGCAAAGGCTCCGTCCCATTGACCTGTCTCAGAATATACAGCGAGAGCCTGAACACTATCTTCCAAAACATCCCAAAAGAGTGCGCGTGCAACGGCAGAATTTTGTGGGGCCAGAGACTTTGCAATTGCAAAATCAATGCTTTCCTGGCCGCCGCTCAAAGACTGTAAAAAACGTTTTAAAGGCATTAAAACCTCTGTCGCATTTTGTGCCAATGCAACGGCTTTGCCGGGGCCGCCACGACTGAGTTTGGCGCAGGCTTCGATCATATCCGGCGAACCATTCCCTTGCCTTTCCAACCACGCATTTATGTCATTTTGCGGCACAGCTTTCAGGGCTAGGCTCAAACAGCGTGATCGTATCGTGGGTAATAATCGACCGGGCGACGCGGATAATAATATCATGACGGTTTTGGATGGTGGTTCTTCGAGCATTTTCAACAAAGCATTCTCAGCATTTGTATTCAGGTCATCAGCACTGTCGATAATGACAACCCGACGCTCACCATCTTCGGCTGGCGTACCTTGTAAGAAACTTCCAACGGACCGAATAGTATCAACCGGAATATCCTGTTTGAACTTTTTGGTTTTCGTATCCCAAGGTCGATTGACGATGAATAGATTGCCATGGCCGCGACTTTCTATCCGTTGTGCCACAGGATCAGAAGCCGGGATGTCTAAACTATCCACCATAAGAGATTGCCCGCCTAAGAGTGAGCGCGCCATCCTGTAGGCAAGCGTGGCTTTGCCAATTCCGGGAGGCCCGGTAATCAACCACGCATGATGTAAGCGGCCACTTTCTTTAGCAGATAGAAATCGTTGTTCAGCGTCCGAATGACCTAGAAGGTCGTAAGTCTCTCTTGGGTGTTTACACCCGGGGGCACGGTCTGATTCCGGTAGCTCCTCGGTTTCAAAACCACGGGCCATTTAGCCGTTAGCACTGCTTAATTTGCCAGCTAATTGCGGGTAGCGGGTGGTTAGAGCATGAATAATTCTAGAATGGACTCCATCCCGTGTGGCACCTGCATCAACGGTAAAAAACCGATCTGCATTTTCATTGGCAATGTCTAAGAAGGCATCCCTCAGAAGATTATGAAACTCAATACTTTCCTTGTCAAAGCGGGAAAGATCTTCACCACGCGTTTCAACACGCTTCTGCGCCAAGATTGGGTCTATATCGAATAGGATCGTCAAGTCGGGCTCAAATCCGCTCATGACAACATTATGCAACGCTTTTACTTTATCTGCGCCAAGCCCGCGTGCATATCCTTGATAGGCTAAACTAGAGTCAGCAAAGCGGTCACTAATGACCCAAACACCACGTGCAAGAGCTGGTTTGATAAGCTTTTCAACGTGATCCAAACGCGCCGCATACATGAGCAATAATTCTGTCATACCTGACCAGCGCTCATGCGTCCCTGTAAGGACAAGATCACGAATGGCTTCTGCGCCAAAAGTGCCTCCGGGCTCACGTGTCAGTAAAGTTTCAACACCCGCACTTTCCAGTGCTTCGCTTAAAAGCTTGGCTTGCGTCGATTTGCCGGCGCCTTCGCCCCCTTCAAATGTAATGAATTGCCCGGTTTCCATTATTCACCCCTTATGGTGCTGATTAATGATGTCCACACTTTGCCAAATACGGATTTCTCGGCCACATCATTTGCCGCAACAGCTTTAATACGTTTAAGCTCTTTCTCGCCATCAAAAATGATAACATCGCCGATTTCATCACCGGTTGAAATAGGTGCAATCGCTGTTTTTACCTGAAGCTCTGCACGAAGATTAGAACGACTAATCCGTGCGAGACCAACAGAAACATCTTCTGCCGCCACAAGCTTTAAGTCTTTGGCTTTACCCATATAGACATCAACACTGCCAACAGCATCGCCAGCTTTATAGACGTCATAAATTTTGAATTGTGTAAATGCGGCTGTCATCAGCGTCATCGCGGTACTTCTGCGCTCCGCTTGGCTGTCAGTGCCATTAAAGACGATAATGCGGCGTTCACCCTCACGTTTGGCAGAACCAACCAAGCCATATCCTGAAATGTCGGTATGGCCCGTTTTAAGACCGTCAGCGCCGTTAAAGCGTCCTAAGAGCGGGTTTCTGTTGTTTTGTGCAATACCATTCCACGTAAAACTACGCTCACTGTAGAGGTCATAATATTGTGGAAATTTTGTAATCATCATCTCTGCAAGCCGTGCGAGGTCGAGAGCGCTCACTTCATGACCGGCGTCGGGCCAACCTGTTGCATTTAAAAACGTTGCAGACTTCAACCCAAGTTCATGGGCGCGTTGGGTCATGAGTTGCGCAAAAGCTTCTTCTGAACCTGCGAGGCCTTCGGCTAAAACAATACACGCATCATTACCGGATTGAATAATGACGCCGCGCAAAAGGTCTTCGACACGCACTTGGGAATTAAGGTTCAAGAACATGGTTGATGAGCCGGACTTTGCTCCACCGCGTCTCCAAGCTTCTTCACTCACAGTAAACTCCGTATCCAAAGTAATCTGACCGGACTCTAACGCCTCAAAGACCATGAACGCTGTCATGATTTTTGTCATAGAGGCAGGTGGCATAGGATTAGTGGCATCTTTTTCAAAAAGAACCTCGCCTGTATCAAAATCAATAATGACAGCATGTGGGGCGTCTGTGGTAAAACCCGAAACCTGTGCAAGGGCTAATGAGGGAATTGTGAATGCGGTCAAAAGCAGAGACGTGAATAATCGCATGATAAGCGTGATATCCGAATTAGAATCAAAAAAGGTGTCGGAGACGACACCTTTTTATTCACATAGCTTTATGGCAATCGCAAGGCTACCATAAAGGCATTATTGCTGTTTAGTCAGTGGTTTTATAAGTCCGACGATTAACGGCCATAATCATTTCGGGTTTGTCCGCTTCTCCATCATATTTTGCAATGTGAATGGGGCCTTTGATGGTTAAGGTCACTTGGCCTCCATCTTCTGGCAAATCCAAGCCCGGAGCCGGTGTAGGCGCGGAGGGGGCGATTGGGTTGTAGTTAGGCTCCGATTGTGCCGCTCTTGGAACATCAAAGAAGTCTTGCGGGACGCTCGGTAGAGCCGTTTCGGGCTGAACATAGGGAATTGCAGGGGCTTCCACTATTTGCGCTGGTGCTTCCTGATAGACAGGCGGGGTCGCAATCGGACCTTTCGGTGCATTCGGATCAGCCGGACCGATATAACGCACACGGACACGCGCTAAGCCACCTTCTAAAGTGCCAAGGGCTTTTGCAGCTGCTTTGGACAAATCAATAATCCGACCATCAGCAAAGGGGCCACGGTCATTCAAACGGACAACCAAAGTTCTGCCATTTTCCAAATTCTCAACGTGTAGCATGGAGTTTAAAGGCAATGTTTTATGTGCCGCTGTAATATCATGCATATTATATGTCTCACCCGTGGCAGTCGGGCGGCCATGAAACTTTTCGCCATACCAAGACGCAATACCTGTCTCATCATAATTTGGCTTATGCTTAGGCGTGTAAGACTTTCCGGCAATTGTATAACGTTTACCAACGCGTTGATGGGCGTAGAGTTCTTTATCGACGTCAAGAGGGTCAAATTTTGGTCCTGTATTGACCTGTGGTGCCGACTGTCTTGGTACAACCGGTAAAGCGGAGGGTCTTTTGGTATGTTGCGTTGACTTGGGTAGTGTCAAAGACGCATATTGTGCGGAACCCTGCCCTATTTTGTAAGTAATTGGCGCTGACTCAGTCATCTTGACAACACTCGTAGAGGCACAAGCACTCAGGCCGACCATCATAATGGCTGATAGCCCTAACTGTATAACACGCTTCGACTTTACAAAATTCACTGTCATTTTACCAACTCTCACAAACGCCCACCCAGGCCTTTATTTATTTGAAAATGGCGTGGGCTTTTGCCTCTCTATCCATCTTCATTAGGTAGTAACCTAAACGGACAGCTTTAAATCCACGTTAGAAGACAAGGGTAACAAGCCCTCAAAATTCTAGGTAAGCGAAGGGTTAACAAAACAGCGCCTTCGGCTGACTGAAAATAGGACGTTTTCAGAGCTAAAAATGGGTTGAACCCTATTTCAAAACACATTAAGCCGCGCTCACGCTCTCAATTATACCCGTGGGCGGGTGGCAGAGTGGTTGAATGCACCGGTCTTGAAAACCGGCATAGGTGAAAGTCTATCGGGGGTTCGAATCCCTCCCCGCCCGCCACGCGTTTCATTTAAACGATCGTATGTTCGCCCCTCTTCAATCTGGCTCATTTCCGCCCTTATGAATGTTCTTTAAATTACCCTGCACCAAAGCGGACGTTGCGACTGCCAATCCAGTGGCGAGCTTTAAAGGAGCGATAGGACAGCCCGTGAGGTGGTCACCTTACCGGAGACCGTAGTAGATATGTGTTTCGTAAGGTTTTCACCCCACGGCAGCGGTTTTATAAAGAGACGGCCTCTTGTTTCTCCGACAGTCGAGCTCGCCGCGTTTATTTCAGCGCGGAACCGCCCGGTACGGCAGGCTAACACATCTCTTCAGACCCGGCACACACCCTCTTGTCAAAGAGGGTCGCTCAGTCCCGCTGTCTCCTGAACCAGTAAGCGACGTCTCACCTGTCCCTGTTCAAAAGAACAGTTTGAATATGGCACGATTTTAAAAGGTCAGGATTAAACACGGTTATTTTCATCTAAGCGACTGAAAAGCTTTATCACCCTAGTGAGCTAAAGGTGGAACGATTGTGGAAGAGGTGTGCCTTGCGACGAGCTGGATTTCTTAGATTTCCGCCCGCCGATAATGAACTCATCATCATGGGCCATACTGGTAGTATAACAGATTGCACCTCAAGAGTCCCGATTGGATAGAGGGTAATTAATTGAGGATTCTACAGGCTTCGGAGACGGTCTGGCGTTAGCCAGATAAATCATTCCGGGGGAATGATTTAAGGCGCAGAAGGCCACGGCAGTGGCAAAAAAGGATGGGGTCACTCAGTGCAATTTTTGTTCACAAAAATGCACGGGCCCACAAAATTAGTCGCAAAAACAGAGCTTTAGCGTCGAAGT
>CAYTAJ010000056.1:3976-15540 GCA_964435725.1 uncultured Algimonas sp. | reverse complement strand
TCATCGCGATGCGATGGCGCGTAGGCCGCCAAAGTCGCCATGCGTGTGATTTCTGAGGCGGCTGCGCCAAGGCTACAAATTTGAACAGGTTTTTCGAGACCCGTCAGAAATGGCCCGAGCACGGTAGCACCGCCGACAGAGTCCAAAAGTTTCGTTGAGATAGAGGCCGAATGAATGGCCGGCATCACCAACACATTCGCCGCATCAGTAAGGCGCGAGAAGGGATAAGTCAGAATATGCATTGGGTCCAAAGCCACATCTGCTGCCATGTCACCTTCATATTCGAAATCAACTTCACGCTCATCCAGAATGCGCACGGCATTACGGACTTTCTGCATGCGTTCACCCACAGGATTGCCAAATGTTGAATAGGACAAGAAGGCCACACGGGGCTCAAAGCCAAACTGCCGTGCGAAATGCGCCGTGCTTTCTGCGATATCGGCGAGGTCTTCGGCATCCGGTAATTCTGTGATGTTTGTATCAGCGATAAATAATGTTCGGTTTTTATTGATGACAACACTCACGCCCATTGTGCGTTCATGGCGTGTATGGCCCAAAACCATTTTTACATCGCGCAAGGCAATGTCGTAACTCCGTGTCACACCCGTCACCATGCCATCTGCTAGACCATGATGAAGCATAAGGGCCGAGAAGACGTTCCGGTCATTATTGACCAGACGCTGCGCATCACGGCGCAAGAATCCTTTGCGCTGTAACTTGCCATAGAGAAATTCGGTGAATTCGGCATTGCGATCAAACAGGCGCGCATTCAGCACTGTGAGACTGTCAGGTTTTTCAATGCCCAAAAGTTTCATATTGTCATAAATGGGCTTTTCACGACCAATGAGAATGGCTTTGCCGAGTCCGCGCTGCTGGAAGGATTGCGCCGCACGAATAACGGCAGGCTCTTCGCCTTCGGCAAAAATAATTGTTTTAGGCTCTTCTTGAACAGAAGAGGTGATGCCTTGCAGAATTGCGGCTGTTGGATCCTGACGTCTCGCAAGAGACTTTTTATAAGTATCCATGTCTTCGATGGGTTTACGCGCGACACCTGTATCCATAGCCGCTTCCGCAACATAGGGCGGGATTTCTGAAATCAAGCGGGGATCGAACGGGGCAGGAATAATGTAATCCGGACCATAAGACGGACGTTTGCCATGATAGGCAGCAGCGACTTCTTCGGGGACGTCTTGACGGGCGAGGTCTGCCAAGGCTTGTGCACAAGCCAGTTTCATTTCCTCATTCACATTGCGCGCGCGCACATCCAAAGCGCCGCGGAAAATATAAGGAAAGCCCAAGACGTTATTCACTTGGTTCGGATAATCTGAACGGCCTGTTGCAATAATCGCATCATCCCGCACGGCTTTGATGTCTTCGGGTGAAATCTCGGGGTCGGGGTTTGCCATTGCAAAGATAATCGGGTTCGGTGCCATAGACGCGACCATCTCTTTGCTGACGATGCCGGCAACAGACAGTCCAAAGAAAACATCGGCGCCTTTAATGGCTTCTTCCAAGGTTCGCATGTCGGTTTTAACCGCATGCGGCGCTTTCCACTGATCCATATATTCTTTGCGGCCTTGATAAATGACGCCGCTACTATCTACGACGATGGCGTTTTCATCTTTTACCCCGAGTCGTTTGACGAGACCGAGAACAGATAAGCCCGCAGCACCAGCGCCACATAAGACGAGTTTTAAATCTTCAAATTTTCGTCCTGTGAGATGACAGGCATTAATAAGGCCCGCAGTCGCAATAATGGCGGTTCCGTGCTGGTCATCATGGAAAACAGGAATGTCGAGTTTGTCGCGAAGCTCTTGTTCAATGATGAAACATTCCGGTGAACCAATATCTTCGAGGTTGATACCGCCAAATGTATTGCCGAAACGCTTTACACATTCGATAAATTTATCGGCGTCTTCTTCTTCAACTTCAATATCGAAACTATCAATATCGGCAAAGCGTTTAAAAAGAACGGATTTCCCTTCCATAACGGGCTTTGAGGCGGCCGCACCAAGATTACCCAGTCCCAAGATCGCTGTGCCGTTTGAGATAACGGCGACCATATTTCCTTTGGATGTATAGTCGTAAACGCTATCGGGGTCATCGGCGATAGCTTTAACAGGGATGGCAACACCGGGTGAATAGGCGAGCGACAAATCACGTTGTGTTGCCATGGGTTTTGTGGCTTGAAGGGCAAGCTTTCCGGGAATAGGTTTAGCGTGGAAATCTAACGCTTGTTGATCGGTTATATAAGCCTTTTTAGGCGGACGGGGGGTGAGTTTTTTCATGTCTATCTCCGCCGGGTGAACTGCAGTCGCGAACAGCCGGTTTATGATGCGGGTTTAACACTGCGTACAGTGCGATGATTGTCCCTGATCAACTCTGTTTTTAAGTCGATTAAGGCCTAAGGACGAGGCCATGCTGTAATTTCACACGTGAACTGCAGTCGCGAACCCATGCTGTCTGAAATCATAAGCAATGCAGGGGGTTTAGCGTGTTACAGACTTTGTGCAATCCCTAATCAAGGTGCGCTCATTTGAACAAAAGCGCATAAAATTGGTGCAGCCCCATATGCAACCGACGCAATTATGTGCAAATATAAAGGGGCGACGACATGTTCACGAGGTTCAGCACGCCGCATATCGACTCTGCGCCCACAGAGTCGCATGACACACACAATATTTGACCTGCGGGAGACCACTATGAAAAAAATCGAAGCCATCATCAAACCGTTCAAACTTGATGAAGTCAAAGAGGCGCTACAAGGCGTTGGTTTACAGGGTATGACAGTTGTCGAAGCTAAGGGCTTTGGACGTCAAAAAGGCCACACAGAATTGTATCGAGGTGCAGAATATGTCGTCGACTTCCTACCTAAGTTGAAACTCGAGCTTGTTGTCGCTGACGACCAAGTTGAGGGCGCACTAGAAGCCATTCAAGCAGCCGCTAAGACAGGCAAAATCGGTGACGGTAAAATCTTCGTTTCAGATGTCAGCCAAGCCATCCGTATTCGTACGGGCGAGTCAGGCGACGCTGCACTTTAACTTAACTCCAAAAACATCAGGCAATACTAAAAAGGAAATTGGGAAAAATGTCAGATACTGAAAAACTACTTAAGCAGATTAAGGACGAAGATATTAAATTCGTTGATCTGCGTTTCACAGATCCGCGCGGTAAAATGCAACACGTCACCTTCCACACAGACCTTGTGGATGAAGATCTTTTCCAAGACGGGACAATGTTTGACGGGTCTTCTATTTCCGGTTGGAAAGATATTAACGAATCTGACATGGTTCTTCTTCCTGATGCGTCAACGGCTAAAATGGACCCGTTTTATCAGCAAGACACAGTTTCACTATTCTGTGACGTCTTAGAACCCGACACAGGTGAAGCGTATAACCGTGACCCACGTGGCACGGCGAAATCAGCTGAAGAATATATGCGTGCCGCAAAAGTTGGCGATGATGTCTTCTTTGGTCCGGAAGCCGAGTTCTTTGTATTTGATGACGTGCGTTGGAATACCGAAAAGAATGTCACAGGATATTCAATCGACTCATCAGAATTACCTGAAAATACGGGTACACAATATCAAGGCGGCAATATGGGCCACCGTCCGGGACCAAAGGGTGGTTATTTCCCTGTTCCGCCAGTGGACTCTTGCCAAGACATGCGCTCTGAAATGATTTCAGTCATGGAAGAGTTAGGCCTCCGTCCTGAAAAGCACCATCATGAGGTTGCGCCAGCCCAACACGAGCTTGGTATGCAGTTCAGCACATTGCTCGACATGGCTGATAATATGCAGCTCTATAAATATATCGTGCACAATGTTGCCCACGCTTACGGTAAGACAGCGACATTCATGCCAAAGCCAATGTGGAATGATAATGGTACAGGCATGCACGTTCACATGTCTATCTGGAAAGACAAAAAGCCATTATTCGCCGGCGATGAGTATGCGGGTCTTTCAGAATCTTGCCTCTATTATATCGGTGGTATCATCAAGCATGCCAAAGCGATTAATGCATTCGCCAATGCGTCGACCAACTCTTACAAGCGTTTGGTTCCGGGTTTTGAGGCGCCTGTTATGTTGGCTTACTCAAGCCGTAACCGTTCAGCGTCTGTACGTATCCCTTGGACAGCGTCACCAAAAGGTAAGCGTCTCGAAGTCCGTTTCCCGGATCCGGCAGGTAACCCATACCTCACATATACAGCGCTTCTTATGGCGGGTCTTGACGGTATCAAAAACAAAATTCATCCTGGCGATCCAATGGACCAAGATTTGTATGAGCTGTCTCCAGCGGAAGCGAAAAAGATTCCACAGGTTTGTGGTTCACTTCGCGAAGCTCTGGAAAGCCTCGATGCTGACCGTGACTTCTTGAAAGCCGGCGGCGTGTTTGATGATGATCAGATTGACGCTTATATCGATCTCAAGATGGAAGAAGTGCATCGCCTTGCCATGCACCCACACCCAGTCGAATTTGACATGTATTATAAATGCTAGGCTTGTAGCTAATAATTATAAAAAGCCGCTTCATCCGAGGCGGCTTTTTCGTTTCAAGAGGCAGGTTTATTTACGCTTTCTGGCAGGCCTTCCCGGATAATATCGGCTAGAGCCTCTACAGCTTTCACACGCGGGAATCGCTTTCGATAGGTCAGATAAATACTTCTCGCTGCGCCTTTATCGATTAATTTGTGCGACTCTAATTCCAAATCAGAAACCCAACTCCCGCGCATGGCGAGAGCCGGTACAAGTGTTACGCCTTGGCCGGAAGCGACCAAATTAATAAGGGTTTCAAGGCTTGTTGCGCGTAAGCTCTGTTTTCGACGTTTCTGGGATGGGCGACAAATAGATAAGGCTTGATCGCGAAAGCAATGACCTTCGGTCAAGAGTAAGACGTCATCGTCCTTGACGTCCGCCATGGTGGCCTGCTCTAAATTTTGAAGGGCGTGATGTTTTGGGAAGATTAACCAGAAAGGTTCCGAGTATAATTCTATCGCCGTTAGGCTATCATCTTCTGGCGGCGTCGCGAGAACGGCCATATCCAAATCGCCTGAAATTAACGCTTCATTGAGGCGGTCAGTAATGTCCTCTCGGAAATTAATCGAAAGGTTTGGTAAGTCCATGCTTAGCTGCCCTACAAAACGGGGGATGAGATAGGGCGCGATCGTTGGGATAAGACCAAGTGAAATCGTGCCGGCCAGCGGGTCTTGTGCGGCCTCTGCGACTTCTTTGATGCGTTGTGCCGCATCACGCGCTTCGCGGGCAATGCGGATGATGTCTTCGCCAACATCCGTCACGCGAATGCCTTTATGACTCCGCTCAAACAAAGTGACGCCGAGTTGTAGCTCTAGTTTTTTAATTTGGCCTGATAATGTGGGCTGACTCACAAAACAGGCTTCCGCAGCCCGCCCAAAATGCCGATGCTCGGCGACGGCACAAATATAGTCCAAATCCCGTAAATTCATACGATAGTTAAAGCCTATGGAAATTATAAAAGCAATCGATTAGACGATTTTCGCTATATGCGGTAACCTATACTTATCCCCAGCCAAGCCTGTCCCCTTTGAGCTTGGTATCAATACCCCGAATATGAGTGCCCCCTTACTACATATTCGGGGTTAATTTTTAGAGTAGGCTGCGGTGGTGGGCTAAACATTAACAATCGCTCACACCCGCCTTATTTTCGTCTTTTATTAACTATACTCGTCGAATTGAAGAGCTATGTTAAATAAGAGGTCATCCATGTCCCTGTCTGTTTTACGCAGCTTTATTGCAGCAAGTGCTTCAGCCCTAATTCTATCAGCCTGCGCAACAGCGCCGAATAATCCAAATTCCAATTCAGATATTCGTGAGGCCCAAGCCAAGGCGGGGCAAAATGCAGAGAGCTATAATGAGAGCGAGCTGGTCGCGGCGATTTCAACGCATTTAGGTGTGACCAGTGAAAGCGCCGCATCAGCGATAGAACGTTTGTTTAAAGATCGTGGCCGACCAACGGCCTATATTACCGGTGAAGAGGGTGGCGGTGCCCTGACGGTTGGCGCCAGATACGGCCAAGGCACACTTTGGATGAAAGATGGCCGAAGCCAAAAAGTTTATTGGCAAGGTCCAACAATTGGTTTTGATGCGGGTGCGGAAGCTGGAAAAGTTTTCACTCTCGTGTATGGTCTTGAAGATCCCGTTTCTGTCTATCAACGCTTCCCGGGCGTCGATGGTTCAGCTTACCTCGTTGGAGGTATGGCGATTAATTATCAACGCGCCAACGGTATAACCCTCGCCCCCGTCAGGACTGGTGTAGGCGTGAGGTTAGGTGCGAATGTGGGCTATACGAGTTATACGCGGAAGCGAAGTATTTTGCCGTTTTAGGCCAGTTACCGACTTGATGTTTTAATATCTAACCCTAATTAATTTTTATGGGTATTTTTAGGTCTACAAATTTAAACGCTATAGTTAATTTTAATGACCATAAAATTGTTTTTCAAAACTCTTGGAAGCTCTTTCCTCTAAAAAGTAAAGCAACACTAGAATTGGATGGGGTTCTGCTGGCTGAGAGTAATGAAATAACGCACCTTAACCCTCATATTCCTCTTTTTGATTTGGAAGATGTTGCACCAGATATTGACTCGCCCCAAGTGTTTTTCATTGAGGTATTTAGCGTCAAGGCCTGTATCTTTGTGAATGGAGAAGAGGTTTATCGTGATAAAATAAGCGGAATTGACAAATTACAGGCGCGTGTCTTTGAAAACTAATAAGCTCTCAAATTGCAGCATGCAGTGACTGAAGGTTACAAATAAAGCACTGAGATATTGTAGGGGTTGACCGTGAAATTCTTAGAAACTATTCTTCTTATAAAAAAGCCCTCTTAAAGAGGGCTTTGTCATTTATGAAAGATTTACCGATAATATTGCGGCTACGGGCGTTAAAAGAACGGCTCCTAGTAATGAATACCCTAAAACACAAGGCATAAAACTTGTGATGCGTCCTGCGCGTGCGGCATCGGCTGTCATATGAATATTGTCCTTTCTGTTTGTTCTTGGATTTGCTTAAGCTGCCCCCAATGCTGTGAGCATCCATGACGCTTTCTCATGCACACCGATGCGAGCGGTCGCCATATCAGCGGTATATATATCGTCGACATCATCCGCTTGTTTCGCCATTTTGCGAAATTCATCTGCGAGTGTAAGGTGATCATTTGCTAAGATATGGAGCATCTCACCGGCTGTCGGCAAACTATCCATATCTTTAATAGCGCTGTCCTTTACATAGTTAGATAGACCTGTCGGTGCGGTTAGTCCTAAACTGCGGATACGTTCCGCAATGTCATCACTTGCTTTAGCGAGGTCTTTATACTGACCTTCTGTAAGATCATGTATGCTCAAAAACATTGGTCCTGTGACGTTCCAATGAAAACTATGCGTTTTGTGATAAAGCACATATGTTCCGGCCAAAGCATGCCCCAAGAGCTTCGCAATCGTTTTCTTATCAGAAATACTGACTTGCGTTTCTAGTGATAAGGTTTTGTTTTTGACGTTTAAAGCTTGAATGTTGCTCATATAAATTTCTCCATTTTTGTAATATTTCGCGTCCGCGGCCAGCGCGAAAAGTAAGACGTTGCCGCGGAAATGGAGATTATAAAGCGCCCACCATAGGGGGTTCGAGTTCAAACATGTCCGCGAGAACTTGCAAATTCTCGACGAGAGCTTTTTGTTCTTTCTGATTTTTGTTTTGTAAGGCGTCCATCACTGTCATCGGTAGCGGGGGTGGGGCCGTTTTTAGCGTTTTATGCCCTAAAGTCGTCAAGTGACTATGCACGATCCGTCTGTCTTTCAGACTACGTTCTCTTTCGACCAATCCTTTAGCAACGAGTTTATCAATTATGACATTTACAGTCGCGGGACTCAGGCTAATCGATTTTGCAATGCCTTTGGTCGTGCTTTCCGACATTGTCGAGATGGCTTTCAGTAAAAGTAATTGTGCAGATGTTAGGCCCGTTTCCTTAAGGCACTTTCTCGACTGACAATCCAGACCGTGCGCAATTTTGCGCAAAGATTGCGTGAGTGATACTGAGATATTGTTATCAATAACTTCCATTTGTGTAGTTATGATTAGTATACTAATGATTATTAGTCAAGCGATTTCTGACATTTATTAATCTACTGCAAATTTATAAATATTTCGCGGAGATATCGAAGAGGTCGGCCATAACCGATTCTGTTGTCGGCCAACGCCCTGCGCCTTTGCCTCGAATACGGTATTGATCGCCGTCGTCGAAATCAAAAATGGCATGCGCCTCTTCGCCGTCTGCTTGTGCAATGAAATTATTGAGGCTTAGGTCTTTTAATTCCAGATTGGTCGAGAACCCGTTACTGTCACGCCAGACAGTGGAGATACGTTTAATGGCGCCTTTAGGCGGTTCTGTTGGTTTAAAGTTTTCGATTGTATCTCGTGGGATAGAGTCGAGGCTAATCTCTTCATCAAACCCTAAGAGAGAGACGAGCCTTATTTTGGCGGCGGCATCAGCCCCATTCACATCTGCGGAGGGGTCGGCTTCGGCAAAGCCTTTTTCTTGGGCATCAGAAAGCGCGTCTTCATATGACCGACCTTTGCTAATCTCGCCGAGCATATAATTTGTTGTGCCGTTTAAAAGCGCTTGCACCCGTGTGATACGGCCCTTTTCGCGTAGACACATTTCCAAGACTGGCATTCCACCGCCTGCAGCAGAAGAAAACATCAAGTCAACGGCTGTGTCTTTTGCCAAATTAATCAAAGCGCGGCCACCTTCTGCTATGGCTTGCTTGTTGGCGCTTACAACGTGAACACCGTTCTCAATCATTTTCTTTGTATAAGAGAGCGCAGGTTCTATCCCACCCGATACATCAATGAAAATATCAGCTTGGGCCGACAAAAGATTATTGAAGTCGGTTGTGAGTTCACTTGGCTTAAAACCTTGATCGATATATTTATCTATATCGCGCACCATGATTTTCGCAATTTCAAAGCGATTAGGATGCGCTTTGATGCGGCGGTAAACGCCCCCACCGACAACGCCGCAGCCCATCATAGCAATCCGTAGTTTTTTTATTTTAGGCGCCGTCGATAGTTCGCCTGTTTTGGGGCCTATGGTCGTGTAATGCGGTATGCCGGGTTTCCCGATACGAAAGGATTGTTCATATTTTTTCGCAAAACCCAAGGCTTTGCGTTCCACAAGTGGGGCCGCGACACGGTTCATATCATCCCAACTTATGTTTTTATATCGCGCCGGAGTATCACCGCCTTGTTTAGGGTCATGGGCATAAACTCCGTCTACGTCCTTTAACAAAAGGGCAGGGGCGTTGATTTGTTGCGCCACGAAAAGCGCTGTAAGGTCAGCACCGCCTTGTCCTAACAGTACCGAGCGGTCTTTTTCACCAATCGCAACATAGCCAGGCATGACGACAATATCATGGTTTTTTAGGTCAAGTAAAAGTTGCTCTGAATTAAGGCCGATGAGTTCAGCATCCGTGTAGGCCCCTTTGGCTTTCAAGCCGAGGTCGCGCGCTTGCCGAACAAAAGCTGGGGCGCCAATGCGTTCCAAAGCGAGGGCCAAAAGCGCTGCGGAGCGGCGCTCGCCCAATTGGATGAGTTCAGGTAGGTTTTTGGCGAGACCCTCAGGTCCCACACGACGGGCTTCTGCCATTAAAACATCCGTTTGATCGCCTTGAGCAGACGTTACGGCGACAACATTTTGTCCTTGTCGATAATGCCGATAAATCTCCGAGGCGGCATTGGTATAATCCTCCAAAGACCGGAGGACACTATGACCGAAATTCAGAACGATGACAGGGACAGGCATGATGACTTTTCGCGTTTTAAAACAGCTTTCCGCGATAAGGGTCGTCTGAGATTAAGTCAACAAAACAAGCCCTCAAAAGCCATGGTTTACGGCAAAATATTCTAAGTTTATCAGAGAGACCTAACGACGCGGAACAGCATTGCTGATGAGGTTAAGCGGTATGGCGTAGGAGTCTTTGCTTTGACGAAGAACAATACGCGACTGCACATCTGAAATCAGATCAATTGAGAGCAAAGTCTCGCGCAAAAAATCTTCGTAAGAATGCATGTCTTTCGTAACCACGCGTAGCATGAAATCAACAGCGCCCGTGACAACAGCGCATTGCACCACCTCGGGCATGCGGGCGATGGCCTTTTCAAATTTCTCCATATTCACCCGATTGGGTAGAGCCAGCTTTACGGCAACAAACACTTCGAAATCTAACCCGAGTTTGGAGCGGTTGAGAATGGTCACCCTGTTTTGGATTATGCCGAGCTCTTCCATCCGTTTGATACGACGCCAACAAGGGGAGGAAGAGAGCCCAACTTGTTCAGAAATATCGGCCACGGATAGGCCCGCATCCTTTTGGATGAGGTGTAAAATTTTAGCATCAATGTTATCAATGATTTCGGGCATGACAGCCTCCCAGTCGGTCAATTTGCGCAAAATAATCGCTTATAAATCAAAATAAACGTCTATCTTGTTATGTTTATAGTGTCTTTCTTGGATAAAATACACTGAATTCTAAAAAATTGCGAAACGATACGCGCTGCTTGCACGTAATTGTGATGTCAAACTCTCACAAAGAGGCTTTTAAATGGGTCAAACGCCTAAAAACCGTTCGACGGACAGTAAAAATTTGTCCAATCAATCTCGCCTATTTGTGCCGGAACCGCCCTTTCGTCCGGGGGACACACCTGATTACTCCCATATTTCAGTACCAACAGACCATACGCCCGAACGTCCGGATCCTTTGTGTGATGCGTTTGATACGGCAGATCATGCTCTCAAACTCATTCGTGTTTTGCGTTTTAACGGGGAGGCAACAGGACCTTGGAAAACGGATCTCAGCGTAGAGCGCAAGTTAGAAGCTCTGAAAATCATGATGCGAACACGCGCCATGGATGAGCGCATGTTTACAATGCAGCGCCAAGGCAAAATGAGCTTTTACATGAAGTCAACGGGCGAAGAGGCTGTGAGTGTGGGTCACGCCATGGCTTTGCGCGATGATGACATGACCTTCCCAACTTATCGTCAGCAAGGCATCTTACTGGCCCGTGGCGCATCTATGAAAGAGATGATGTGCCAGGTCCTCTCTAATTCAGGTGACCCTTTAGATGGTAAATCTATTCCTGTGCTATATTCATTTAAAAAGCATGGCTTCTTTTCGATTTCGGGCAATCTCGGTACGCAGCTTATTCAGGGCGTGGGTTGGGCTATGGCGGAAGCCTATAAAAACACGGATGGCATCGCCTCTGTCTTTACAGGGGAAGGGGCGACGGCAGAAGGTGATTTCCATTACGCGCTAAACTTCGCGTCAACCTATCGGGCGCCTTGCCTCATTAATGTGGTAAACAACCAATGGGCTATTTCTAGTTTCCAAGGCATTGCGGCGGGTCGCGGTGAAACCTTTGCGGCACGGGGTACAGGCTATGGACTGGCCACTTTACGGGTTGATGGCAATGATATTTTGGCTGTCTATGCAGCGACACAATGGGCGGCGGAACGGGCGCGCAAGGGTGGCGGTGCGACACTGAT
>CAYTAJ010000056.1:0-3876 GCA_964435725.1 uncultured Algimonas sp. | reverse complement strand
ATGTTTGAGCAGGTCTATGAGACAGAGCTCTCTCACCTGCGCGAACAACGCGAAATGTTTAATGAGGAGTTAGACTAATGCCTCAGATGACAATGATTGAAGCTATCCGCGATGCGTTGGATGTAAAAATGAGCCAAGACCCTGACGTTTTGGTCTTTGGTGAAGATGTGGGTTATTTCGGGGGGGTGTTCCGCTGTACAGCAGGCTTGCAAGAAACACATGGTTTGCACCGGTGTTTTGATACGCCGATTTCTGAGGGCGGAATTGTTGGTATTGCCATTGGTATGGCCGCGAATGGATTGCGCCCTGTCGCAGAGATTCAATTCGCGGATTATATCTACCCTGCTTATGACCAAATCGCCTCAGAAGCCGCGCGTTTGCGTTATCGCTCAAATGGTGACTTCACAGCGCCCTTGACGATACGAACCCCCGTGGGTGGCGGTATTTATGGCGGCACAACGCATAGCCAAAGCCCGGAAGCGCTGTTCACGCATATCGCAGGTTTGAAAACGGTCATTCCTTCTAATCCTTATGACGCTAAAGGACTTCTGATTTCAGCCATTGAAGATAATGATCCGGTCCTCTTCCTTGAACCAAAGCGTCTTTACAACGGCCCATTTGATGGCGACCCGCATAAGCCGGCTCTGGCTTGGAAAAATCACGCATTAGGTGAGGTGCCGGAAGGCCATTACACTGTGCCGTTTGAAAAAGCCCGCCTTGTTTCAGAGGGGGATGACGTGACGATCCTTGCTTATGGCACCATGGTTTGGGTGGCCGAAGCCGTGGTTAAAGAGATGGGCTTAAGTGCTGATGTGATTGATCTGCGTTCGCTTCTGCCATTAGATATTGAGACGATTAAGGCCTCTGTTCAAAAAACAGGTCGATGTGTTATTTTGCATGAAGCGACTCGCACCTCAGGCTTTGGCGCCGAGCTGTCAGCGCAAGTGCAAGAGCATTGCTTCTATTATCTCGAAGCGCCGATACAGCGTGTGACGGGATGGGATACGCCTTATCCACACGCGCAAGAATGGGCCTATTTTCCGGGACCAAAGCGCGTTACACGCGCCATAAGTGCCGTTTTGGAGTCAGCATAAGTCGTGGGCGAATTCGTCTTTAAATTACCGGATATCGGCGAAGGCGTGGTTGAGGCTGAAATCACGGCTTGGCATGTTGCCGTGGGTGATGTGGTTGAAGAGGATGCGCCGCTTGCAGATGCTATGACCGACAAGGCGACGATCGAATTGACCTCGCCTGTTTCCGGTACTGTGTCGTCGTTGGGTTGCGAAGAAGGTGACATTTTTGCCGTTGGTGGTGCCTTAGTTGTTTTGGAAACTGAGGGTGAGACCGCCGAAGACAAAACAATAAATCTTGCGGAGAACACTGAACCGCGTTCGGAAGACGCGCCGACATCAGAGGCCGATTTTATTTTCAAACTCCCAGATATCGGTGAGGGCGTTGTCGAAGCTGAAATCACGGCTTGGCATGTTTCGGAAGGCGACGAAGTCGAGGAGGACGATCCGTTAGCTGATGCGATGACGGATAAAGCGACAATTGAGCTGACCTCTCCGGTGAAAGGTATTGTTTCAAAATTGGGATGTGAAGAAGGCGAAACCTTCCCGGTCGGTGGCGATTTGGTTATACTCAAAACAAAAGATCAGGCGGTTCCTCAAGCAGCCCCTTCAAAGCCAACACCTGCGCCAGCACCAAACGTATCAAAACCGAAGCCTGCCCCGACCGAGCCAGCTTTGGCGACGGCACCAAAATCGTCAAAAGTCCTCGCCAGTCCGGCCGTCAGAAAACGGGCAGCCCAGGCGGGTATAGATTTGTCCAAAGCCAAAGCGAGTGGATCTGAAGGCCAAGTCACTCACGCTGATTTGGACGTATTAGAAAAAGCATTGGAGCCACTCGAAGGCGAAACACGGATTAAAGTCATTGGTCTCCGCCGTCTCATTGCGCAGCGTATGCAAGAAGCCAAACGCCATGTGGCGCATTTTACCTATGTCGAGGAAATTGATGTCACAGAACTCGAGGCCTTCCGCAAACGGGCCAATGAACGGAAATCAGAAGACAGACCCAAGCTGACGGTTCTGCCCTTTATTATTCGCGCTATGGCTGTAACGCTGCGGGATTGGCCACAATTTAATGCGCTTTATAATGATGGCTCTTTGGGTACACCGGGTAATTATATCTCGCAATTCTCCGATCTTAATTTGGGTATCGCTACGCAAACCGATATTGGCTTAGTCGTCCCAGTCTTACGAAAAGCGCAAACACTATCTGTGTGGGATATGGCCAAAGAAATTGCGCGCCTGTCCGAAGGTGCACGGACGAATAAACTCAAGCCCGAAGAGATGAGTGGAGCCACAACAACGCTGACCTCTCTTGGTCCGCTGGGTGGCATTGTCACCACGCCTGTTGTGAACCGCCCCGAAGTGGCTATTTTTGGCCCGAATAAAATTAGACCGAAGCTCATTTTAGAAAACGGCAACGTCATCGAGCGTAAAGTGATGAACTTTTCTGTCTCTTGTGACCACCGGGTTATTGATGGCTATGATGCGGCGTCGATGATGCAGGACTTAAAGGCGCTTCTCGAAGACCCGCAAATGATGTTTTTAGCCTAAGGCGAATTTGACAGGTTACACTCACTTTTGCGCTTGGCAGGGCAGGGGGAAGCGTCTATATGGCCGCTTCACTTTGAAATGAAGTGCACCTTGGTAAGGTGGGGTAGCTCAGCTGGTTAGAGCGCAGGACTCATAATCCTGAGGTCGGGGGTTCAAGTCCCCCCCTCACTACCAGCCTTCGCTTTTTCTCTTGAAAAAGCTTCGGCTCGGTAAACCGTCGATTTTAAAATAATTAGAATATTCTAGTTTGCGAAGGCTGTCGCGCTGAAGCCTTGGCGTAAGCGGACGCTTGCCTTAAAGTTTCATGATGAAATATGTATATATTCTTGAAAGCCTAACAAACCCTGCCCATTTTTATACGGGGGCGACACAGAATATTGAAAAAAGGCTAGAGTTACATAACGCAGGTAAAGTGCCGTCGACGGCGAAATTTAAACCTTGGACTCTTAAGACTTATGTTGCCTTTACTGATGAGACTAAGGCTATCGCTTTCGAAGCTTATCTTAAATCTGGTTCAGGCCGAGCTTTTGCCAAGAAGAGATTGTAAGAGAATATAAAAAAACCACCCTCAAATTAAAGGATGGTTCCACTTTTAATATTCTAGAGCTGATTAACGCGGGGCGCGTTTGGCCAATATGCGCTGCAAAGTCCGTCTGTGCATATTGAGGCGACGGGCGGTTTCAGATACATTTTTCCCGCATAGTTCATAAACGCGTTGAATATGTTCCCAGCGGACTCGGTCTGCACTCATGGGATTTTCGGGCGGCTCAGGGGCTTCGCCTTTTGGCGCGAGTAAAGCTTTACAGACATCATCGGCATCGGCGGGCTTAGCCAAGTAATCGACAGCGCCACGTTTTACAGCAGATACAGCTGTAGCTAAATTGCCGTAACCCGTTAGCATGACCATCTTACAGTCGGGCCGTGTTTGATGAATTTGGTCAATCACGTCGAGACCGTTTCCGTCTTCAAGGCGCATGTCTAAGACAGCGTAAGCAGGAGGTTGTGCACGGACTTTCGCGCGCGCCTCTGTGACTGTTTCGGCCGTATCGACAGTAAAGCCTCTTTGTTCAAGGGCGCGCCCTAGGCGTGTTCTGAAAGGTCCGTCATCATCCAGGATGAGCAAGCTGGCATCATCCGGTAAAGTATATTCACTCATATTATCGCTCCTTCGCGGCACGACCTTAATGGCCGTGGTAGCTAAGATACGCATGACAATGCCGAATAGTCGCAAGTAAGTGTAATTTGTCGCAGTTTG
>CAYTAJ010000055.1:14406-15678 GCA_964435725.1 uncultured Algimonas sp. | reverse complement strand
CGCGCCCGAATTTGCATCCATCCGCTTGCAACTGTGGGAAGCGGGTCGGCGAAACGACGAGACCAACGATCATTAATTTGTGCAGGCGGACAAAGAACGATTTTGCCGCGAAACCTGTCTTGGTCTTTGCGCGGAATATCGCTGACCATTTCCCATGGTCCAAAATCTTGACCATAGCTTTCATAAAGCTCTGTCAGTTTTTTGAGAGCGCCATGTAGATAAAACGGCTCTTCATATCCTGCTAAGCGCAGTGTCTTCATGACCCGCTGACATTTGCCTAGCGCATAAACGCCAACGATATGTGTCCTGTGGGGTAGGGCTGCCATGGAGCGCAAGAGCTTATCAACCTCGCGTTCTAAGGGCGGTTGTTGAAAGACCGGCAGCGCAAATGTGGCCTCAGTTATAAAGACATCACACGGCACAACCTCAAACGGGGCGCAGGTCGGATCGGGTGCACGTTTATAATCGCCAGCAGCCACAATACGTTGGCCTTTATATTCAAGCACAGCTTGGGCGGATCCCAAAATATGACCGGCACTGGCAAACCACAGAGCCACTCCGTTACCAAGGTCATGTCGCTGTCCATAGGACAGGGCTGTCTCTTTCGTGCCTTCATTCGTATAATACCGCGTCCGCAAAATGGCTATCGTCTCGGGCGTTGCGAAAACTTGCTCATGACCGGAACGCGCGTGATCGGCGTGACCATGGGTTATGATGGCCCGTTTTACGGCGTCTGTCGGGTCGATAAAACAATCCGCCGGAATGCAATAAAGCAGGCCGTCTTTCACCGTCATCCAGTTTTCGGGATGGCTCATAATTCTTGTAACCCTTTCGCTTTGCCATACGTATGAATGACATGTTGGATACGTCCCAAACAGACAAGCGGATAGGTGCGACTTTGGTTCCGCCAGAGTTTGAGGATTGGTTTGATAATCAAGGCTGGGCCATACGTGACTATCAGCGCTACATGGTGCAGGCTTTCGCTCGAGGCGACGATACACTTCTTATCGCACCCACGGGTGGTGGTAAAACGCTGGCGGGGTTTCTGCCAAGCTTGATTGATTTGCATAATAAGCCTGCAAAGCAAAAGGCGGCTTTACATACGCTCTATATTTCGCCGCTGCGCGCGCTGACCAATGACATTGAACGCAACCTAATGCGGCCTGTCAGTGATTTGGAATTACCGATTAAAATTGGCGTGCGAACTGGCGATACCAAATCCTATCAACGGCAAAAACAACAAAAGACCCCGCCGGATATTTTACTGACAAC
>CAYTAJ010000055.1:9583-14306 GCA_964435725.1 uncultured Algimonas sp. | reverse complement strand
GGTGACCGCCCGCCAGAGGTCAAAATAATCGAACCCGATACGCGCTTTCCATTGGGCGGACACAGCCCACGTTTCGCCGTCAGAGATATTTATGCAGAGATAAAAAAAGCAAAGACCGCAATAGTATTTGTAAATACGCGCGCTCAAGCTGAAATGCTGTTCCAACAGCTCTGGCAGGTGAATGACGATAATCTGCCGATTGGTGTTTATCACGGCAGTCTCGCCCGCGATAAACGCCAAAAGACGGAACAATTAATTGCGAGCGGACAGATGCGCGCCGTTGTCAGCACTTCTGCCTTGGAGATGGGCATTGATTGGGGCGATGTGGATGTCATTTTACAAGTTGGTGCTCCGAAAGGAGTCTCCCGCCTCTTACAACGTATTGGGCGGTCTAATCATAGATTAGATGACCCCTCACAGGCTATCTTAGTCCCAACGAACCCACTCGAAGTTATAGAATGTGCTGTCTCAATTAAAGCGATTTCAAAAGGTAAACGCGACGGCGAAGACTATCGTCGCGGCGCTATGGATGTTGTGGTGCAATATCTGGTCAATCGCGCCTGTTCCGGCAAGGTGAATAAGAGAGAAGCACTCAATGAAATCCGTTCGGCTTGGCCTTATCGACATTTGGGAAAAGCGGATTTTGATGCCCTTCTGAGTTTTGCCGAAGATGGGGGATATGCGTTGAAAAACTATCCACGCTTTCATCGACTGAAAGCATCATCCAAAGGCTATCAAATTGCCGGAAAAGAACAGGCACGCCGTCACCGTATGAATATCGGCACCATCGTCGAATTCGCGAAATTAAAGGTGCGCAGGATAGCGTCATCCAAATCTAAACGCGGACGTGTGATTGGGGAAATCGAAGAACGGTTTATCATCAATCTCAATCCTGGAGATACCTTTGCCTTTGGAGGCGAAGTCCTGGCTTATAAGGGTGTGAGGGACATGGCGATTGAAGCTTATCCTGCACGGGCCCGCCCAAAAGTTCCCGCCTATGCCGGTGGCACCATGCCGCTCTCGACCTATTTGTCAGAAGGGGTGAGGCGGGTGCTTAATGATCAGAATTCGTGGCGTGACCTGCCGGAGCAAATTCAGGACTGGCTTAGCTTACAAAGCGAGTTTTCAACCCTACCTAAAAGCAAAGGTGTCTTAGTCGAGGCGTTTTTTGATGACAGAGACCATGTGCTTGTCGTTCACAGTTTCGAAGGTCGAAAGGTCAATAATGCGCTTGGCTTCCTGATGACCAAACGCATGGAAATGGCAGGCCTTAAACCCATAAATTTCACGATTACAGATTACGCCCTCACAATCCGCTCTATTGATCCTGTCAATGACGTGGAACCGCTTCTCTCGTCTGATATGTTAGGTGATGATTTGGATAATTGGATTGTCCAATCCCCAATGGTGAAACGCAGCTTTCGAAAGATTGCAACGATTGCAGGTCTGACTGAACAACGCTTACCCGGACAACAACGTACAATGAAGCAAGTCACATTCAGCACGGACCTGATTTATGATGTGCTCATGAAATATGACCCTGATCATATTCTATTACGAATAGCCCGCGAAGAAGCTGAAAGCGATCTTTTGGATATAGAACGCTTACGAGACTGGCTGAAAGATATTCAGGGATGCATTGATTTTCAGATATTGCCTCACGCCTCCCCACTTTCTATTCCGGCGATGGCACAAGTTGGCAAAGAACCGGTGCGAGGCGCGGCAGAGGCCGCAATGATTGCCGATTTGGAGCATCAAAACCGAGGCATGAAAATGTTGGAAAGGGTTAGAGCCTTTGTCGATGATAGAGGGTGATATGAAGCAACGCCTCGTACTTACAACATGTGCGGGTGATATTGTTTTGGATAATGAAAAAGCGGCGTTTTTGCCTGGTAGTAAGTGCCTCCTTGTCGCGGACCTTCATTTCGAAAAAGGAAGTTACTTGCAAGCCAAAGGTCATGCGCCGCTCCCCACTTATGATACGGTGGACACGCTAGAGAGATTAGCAGGTTTAATTAAACGCTACCGCCCCAAAACAGTCGCCGCTTTGGGCGATAGTTTTCACGATATTGCCGCAGGCGAACGTCTATCGGGTGAAAATTTCCGCGCGATAAATGACATTGTAGACAGTGTCTCAGACTTTATCTGGATACTCGGTAATCACGATCCGGATATTCCAAAGGGCCTAAGAGGGCGGCAGGAAGACCACATTCAATTCGGTGATTTCTTACTCACACACCTGCCGACTAACCCAGGAAGCGGCCTCAATATATGTGGTCATTTGCATCCAAAAGTGAGCCTTAAGACATCTAGACGTAAATTTTGGAAGCCCTGTTTTGCTTGTGCTGATAATCGTATTATTTTACCAAGCTTTGGCACATTTACAGGTGGATTGGATGTGTCTCATCCGGCGATAGAATGCGAGTTAGAAGGCAATTCAATCTATTTCGCTATCACAGAGTCAGGCTTAATTGGTCTGGATAAAGCATAGATTTCTCTTTCATCCCGCCAAAAACGCCCTAAAGATAAAACTCTGATTTGATGTGATGGGGCATGTCTTCCTTATGAAAAGAATTATACGTCTTGCCTTATACGCCTTGCTCTTTGTCACGGCGGCCTATCTTGTATTTCAAGTGATCTCTTATAACCGTTATATTCAATCACAAGAGCAGCAAGTCATCGCAATCGGTCAAGAAACCACACAAGAGGTCAAAGCCGAGTTAAATAAGTTTTTGTCTGAGATCGAAGGGGCCGCTCAAGTTTTAGGAGCTAAGTTTGGCGAAAGGGAATTTACAGATCAAGAAGTTAAAGAGCTGATAAAACAAGTCTCTCTCGATTACCCAGAGGTTAGGGGCGTGACGGCCTGTTATGAGAAATTTGCTTTTTCAGAAATGCGAGAGCTCTACTGTCCTTATTATAATAAATCGACCCAATCCTACATTAATGTAGGTGACAGCTATGATTACACGGTCAAAGGGTCTGGAACGGCATGGTATACGGATGTTGTTGCGGATGGCGCGAAATGGGCTAACCCCTATTATGGGGCGGCGGCCGAAGAATGGTTCGTCGATTATGGTGTCCCGTTTTATTATGCGTCCGGTCCCAAAAAAGGTCAGGTTCGCGGTATAATTGACTTCGCGATAGAGGTCGGAGATTTCAAACGCCTTATCCATAATATGACCGTCGGGAAAACGGGATATGGTTTTATCACGGCCGAGAATGGATTATTTATCTCGCACCCTATTATTGATTATATTGGCACAACGAAAATAAATGATCTCTTGGCTACAGAAAACCGGGGTGGTTTGCAGACCGCTTATCAAGGTGTGATAGAAGGAAAGTCCGGTTTTTCAGAATTTTTAGACGTTGAACAAGATGATACGTCTTTGATATTCTATGATCAGTTGCCTTCCGCGAATTACGGCATGGGTATGGTCTTTTTCAAACGCGATTTGATGGATGACCAACGTGCGAAAAATAGACGCATAATTAAAATGAGCCTGACTCTGTCAGTCTTATTTGTATTGGGATTAACACTCTATTTCGGTCGCGATATTTTAGACCGAACAGAAATTGAGGTCATTAGTGTTCTCGCAACATTACTTTTGATTGCTAATGTCGTCTTTATTGGTTTCATCGAACATAATTCTTTAGGTCAGCTAGGAGATAATGACAGCCCACCGATCATCGATACAACAAGTTTAGGCTCTTATGTCGGACAGCAAACCAGCCGAGCGGAGCGATTAAAGGTTGAACCGCCAACAATTATTCCAACGGGTATTTACGTCGAGCGCATTGATTTTGTCGATAGTTACAATGTGAATATGGGAGGGATTATCTGGCAAAAATATCCAGTGGATATTGCGGATGATGTGAGCATAGGTGTTCGCTTTTCGCAAGTTTCACCTTTTGCTGAAGCGTCCTATCTTGAAGAGACATATAGAGAGACAATTAGTGGCAAAGAAGGGGAAGAGAGTTATCTTTTAATTGGATGGGATTTTCGTATCACATTACGGCTCAATTTGAATTACGCTTTCTATCCCTTTGATAAACGGCATTTGGATATTGAATTAAAGCCGATGTCACACAAAGATAATCTCCTTTTGGTGCCAGACTTGGAAAGCTATGATTTTACAAGCCCGGCCCAATTAAGCGGGCTTGATCCCAATATTGAAATGTCAGGCAATCAAATCACGCGGAGTTATTTTAATTTTACAACTGAGACGTATGATTCGGATTTCGGCTATGGGTCTAAAACCTATCTAGAAAATATACCTGTTCTGCATTTTAATGTGCATATTAAGCGTTTGTTGCTGAACGCTTTCGTGACTTATCTTATCCCGATTTTTGTGGCTCTGAGTCTCATTTATATTTTGATAATGGCTGTGACCAAAACCGAAGCCCGCCAAGGTATTATCGAAAGTATGGCCGCATTTTTCTTTGTACTGATTTTCTCTCACATTGATCTGCGCAAGGACGTCGTGACCGCCGATGTTATGTTTATGGAGTATTTCTACTTTATCACATATTTCTTGATTGTCGCTTCAACGCTCAATTTAATGGCTTACACAAAAAGCAAAACGAGCCTGTTCGACTTTAATGATAATCAGGTCTATCGCGCGATTTACTTCCCGGCATTTTTCCTGATGCTGTTAATTGTGATGATTGCTAAATTTTACTGATGCGTTGAAAAGTCAACACGGAAACCGGCGAGTAGAGCTTT
>CAYTAJ010000055.1:7470-9483 GCA_964435725.1 uncultured Algimonas sp. | reverse complement strand
CCGTCCATATCTTCACGCCCGGCAGCGAGAGACAATCCACCCTTTGAGTATGAAAGCGCATAGTGCCACCCTTTCGGCCCGCCCCCTGTGCGCTCAATACGGGCGAGGGTACTTGAAAACCCGTTGAGTGTAGGTGTTGTATAGGCAATTTGTTTTTCTCTGAAGAAGGCGTAGGTCGTGTAGCCCGCATAAACAGAACTGAAATAATCAACGGGATAGCCGACATTATTATAATAAGGCAGCCAATCTTTTCCGACTAAGAAGGTCCCATATTTCGTTTCGGCTTTAACGCTGTAAAGACGAGAGTCTTCATCATCAAAAAAGGACGGATCGCCGAACTCAAGATCGGCCGAATTGACATTCACTTCATACCGCGCCGTGATTTTAATGTCGTCATCACCCAGCCGAAGGGCGGCCCCTAAACGGGAATAGGCATCGCTGAGTCCAATGAAATCATCATCTTCACCCCTAGAGGCCTCATCCACAGTGACATAATTTGTGTGCAGTCTGATAGAGCCATAGAGTTCTAAACTCGGTGTTTCTTCATCCTGGGCCATGGTGCTTATGGGCCCTAAAAAAGCGGGTAAGCATATCACGCTGCTAATAAGATATGTTCTCCACATAATTCCCCCAAAAATGATGCATCACGACTTATATCCAGCGTCTGACGCGTGTTTTATACACACGGTAATCTTCGCCAAATATCTTTTCCAGAGCGGCCTCTTCGGGCTTTATCTGTATTGCATTCATGACCATAGCGAATCCAAACACACCCAAGAGGCTGACCAAATTTCCAAGAAAAAGTACCCACCCGAGTAGTAAACACAACATGCCAAGATACATGGGGTTACGCGTAAATTTATAGAGCCCATCCGTGACCAACTCAGATGATTTGCTTAAATTTATAGGATTAACCGTCGTACGCGCCTTTATGAATGCGCCAACAGATATGGCTTCGATGAAAATGCCAAACGCGGCAACAAATACGGCAACGATAAATCGACCAGCATAATCATAGGTGAATTGCGGCATAAAGACAGCTATTGCCCACATAATGGCAGACCAAGAGAGGGCTTGCAAAGGTGGTGGAATTCGGAATGTCATGTCCCTGACTTAATCGGGCAGATGTATCCTATCCAGTCTTTTTTATACTCAAGTGTTTCAGAGCTTCGCCCTGTGTTTGCTGGCCCGACCGCTCACACGTTTGCGCCACATGCGGAAACTACTGGGCTGCATGTGGCTTCGCATGATTTTGATAACTTCAGCTTCTGAGAGTCCCGATTGCGCTTTGATATCGTCAAAAGAGGTTTCATCATCCCACGCCATCGCCACAATTTCAGATGTGGTGAGCGTGCCCTTATCATCGCGTGGGGTGGCCGGTATAAAGTCATCGGGGAATTTTCTATCACTCATAGTGTTTATACGCACAAGACTTAGGCAGGGTTGCGCGCCCTTCAGCTCACGAAACAAATTAAGGGTTCATTAACCACGTTTTGTCCAAGCTTTGCATAACCGTCATGACAGTGTCATCGATTCGGGGTCGATAGCAGATGTCACAGACGTCACAGCGAAGGAACCCTATGCGCTGCACTTATGGGCAACACGCGTTTCGGCCGCCCAGCCGAACACACTCCATTTCACAAGAAGGCATGCTGCGGAAGCTAAAACGCCTCTGTCAGAAATCCGACCGGCGTTTTACGAATAAAATGCCGGCTTAGGATTTTCCGATAAGTTTTAAGAAACGATCCTGTAGTGCAGGATTGGTTTTAAACTCACCCGTAAACTGGGTCGTAATCGTCGACACATCCGGATGATGGACACCGCGCGTACTCATACATTGATGTTGCGCATCAATCATAATGGCAGAGCCTCGGGGTTTAAGGGCTTCATCAATGGCTTCAGCAATTTGCGCCGTCATTGTTTCTTGTGTCTGGAGACGTTTGGCAAAAATCTCGACCACTTTCACCAATTTAGAAATACCGACGACCTTATCTGTCGGCAGATAAGCCACAT
>CAYTAJ010000055.1:5593-7370 GCA_964435725.1 uncultured Algimonas sp. | reverse complement strand
TTGCCACAGACTTAAGTGTCGGCTTTTTTGTCGGTTCAGCAGTCATGAGCGGGCCTATAGCGCAAGAGCGACCCTAATGGCCAGCCTCTAATGCTGTAATACGACCATGCCTCTCTGTCGGACGTAAAAGACCTAATCGCAATTCAGCGGTTCGGTCAGCAGGTTGAAGCGGTTGATGTCTTCGGGCGTCAGATAATAAAGCTCTTCTGGTTTGGCTGCATTGCGCGTGAAATCATAAAAGGCCGGATCAATACCCATATCCCGCAGGAAGGCTTTGGCTTGCTTTTCATGTGTATCATAGCCTGTCTTAGCCGGGTAAAAGGCTTCACCCCGTACAAGGCCGCCTTCTGCCAGAAAATAGACGGTGTGAACCCCGATCAAGGCCCCGCACTCCATTGTCCGTTCATTCCCTGCCAAAAATAAATCAACTGCGCCGGAAGCGATAAAAGAATTACTGTCGAGATGGGTGTTAAGCCCTTCGCTTCGGATACGACGGGCGACCCGCAAATTCATGGTGGCATCAGAGGTGCCGGGCATATTCTTGAGCACAAGTGTGGTGACCTGCGGATGCTCTCTGATCAAATCCCGTACCACGCCCACAGAGCGGGCATCCGTTCCGCCATAGCCATAGGCGATATTATCTCTGACCTTAAACTTCAACAACCCTGCATCGTGCTGAATGGCCTTATGCGTGGCCATTGCCAAGACAATCAGCACCAAAACAGCCGCAATAATTTGTTTAGACCGCATAAGACTTATTTGGGCATATGTGGGCTTTTAAACAAGGGCGGGATTGGCTAGAGGGTGGCCTATGACTGAAACGCCGCAATTAACGCTCTATAATTCGCTAACGCGAAAGAAAGAGCTCTTCGTTCCGCAAGATTCAAAACGCGTGACGATGTATAATTGTGGTCCAACGGTTTATTCCTACGCCCATATCGGTAATGCCCGTGCCGCCGTCGTGGCGGATGTTTTATTCCGCGTGTTGCGGCATATTTATGGAGAAGACCATGTTGTTTATGCCCGCAATATAACCGATGTTGATGATAAGATTATCGAAGCGGCCAAAGAGCAGGGCGTTGATATCTCTGTCATTACCGAAAAATATGCGCGCATTTATAATGAAGACCTCGCTGCCATTGGCTGCTTGCCGCCCACGCATCAACCCAAAGCGACCGATCATATCTCGCATATGATAGAGATGATTTCGGGCCTGATAGACAAAGGCTTTGCCTATGAATCTGACGGCCATGTCTTTTTCGATGTCTCGAAATATGACGATTATGGCAAACTCTCCGGCAATACATTAGATGCGCTTCGCGGCGGTGACCGTGTCGGCGAAGGCGAAGTCGCACGCAAACGCAACAGCGCTGATTTTGTTTTGTGGAAACCCGAGCTTGACGGTGTGGGGTGGAACGCGCCTTTCGGTAAAGGTCGCCCCGGCTGGCATATTGAATGTTCCGCCATGGCGAAGGCGACCCTCTGTGACGTGGATTATGGCAATACGATTGATATTCACTGTGGGGGTGTGGACTTAAAATTCCCGCATCATGAAAATGAAAAAGCCCAAAGCTGCTGCGCCAATGACACGGCACAGTTTGCAAAGTTTTGGGTGCACAATGAATTCCTCAATATGGGCTCTGAAAAAATGTCCAAGAGCTTGGGGAATGTGACGTTGATTCACGACCTGCTCAAAGAGTGGGACGGCGAAGTTATTCGCTTGGCGTTGTTAAAGGCCCATTATCGGAGTGAGTTACAGTGGTCTGATGATTTGTTG
>CAYTAJ010000055.1:0-5493 GCA_964435725.1 uncultured Algimonas sp. | reverse complement strand
TTGGAGTGTCGTTAGGTATTCTCAGCACCTATCAAACGAAACTATTTTTATCAGGTTTATTTACAACACTTGTTTTAGGCGGCCTTTTCTTAAGGCCTATCATCCTTGTCGGGGCTTCGGCGAGTGCTACAACGGGTCGTACAAATCCTTTCGCTGTCTATATAGATGGCTTTTTGATGCTCCCACCCCTTTTACAAATAGCGATTTATTCAGTTCCTGCTTTCTTTTTCTTGGGCCGCTTCGGCGCGTGGTTTTATCTGGAATTTATAAAGCAAGAAGAGGTCATTACAGAAGAAGAGCGTCGTAAACGCATTAAAGCGGCACATGGCTGGAACGCCGAAAAAGACCGCGAGTTTTCCTCCAAAATTCGAATAAGACGGTGAGTCTTGTCTATAAATAATCCGCGCCACAATTTCGCCTTATTCTCTGCCTAGCGCGATATAATTGGGGAAAGCTTTGGAGAGAGCGCTTTGCTGAAATCACACTATGCGCGCATTGGCCTTATCGGGTGCATTGCTTTGACCTTTGTACCGACTGTGACGGCGTCGAACAATTCTGAGTCCCGCGTCGAGATCGATCCGGGGCTTTATCAATATAATCATGTTGTAAAAATCGGGCCGCAGGTCCTGCACACCGATGATTATCAATATTGTATCTTCGAAGATAATAACAGCCGCACCTTATCCGAGCTTTTGGACTCGCTGTCTGGTGAGGGGGAGTGCACCGTTTCCAATGTGAGCTTTGGCGGCGGCAAAGGCTCTGCCGATGTCTCTTGTGACAATACTGAGCTTGGCTTTCCTGTGACTGGGACTCTGACCGCCAATTATACGCGCACGCAGTATGACGTAACGGCCGTAGCACAATCGCCTATGGGCGGCCCGCAGATTACAGTCCTGAGTGATGTGAAACGTCTCAAAGCCTGCCCGCCAGATTGGACACCACCCGAAGGTATTTCGCCCGATTGAGAATAAGGCAAAGAAAAACCCTATTCCCAAAATTTATAAAAGGAGAATAGGGCTGTTAAGTTTGCGCATCGGGGAAAAGAAGATGCTTGAGTGTTTTAAACCCGACGCTGCAAAATTTATCAAAAACTCCGGACTGCCAAATTACGAAATGACGTTATGTGATGAAAATTCAAACAGAGCTTTGCAGGATTTGAATTTTAATTGTGCACTCAATGAAGCGCCGAACGTGTAAGCCTTCGGATATGGCGAGAGTCTGAAATAGCATTATCACTAACTTGCTGCGCTCGCTTCGTCCGAATGTATTCGCCTTATTTGTCCATATTTCAGCTTAGGAGCTGTCTATGCATTTTTATCGGATGAAATTCTGCGAAACTGACTTTCTCTTTCGGATGGCTTGGTTATACCGCGCGCCATGGTGAATGCCCCATCCATAAAGACGTCAAAGTTGGGGCCCAGAGTCTTGGTCGTCGGGGCGGGACTGATTGGGCTCTCAACCGCCTATGCCTTGCAACAAGGTGGGGCAGAGGTCACGCTCACAGAGGCGCGCTCTCAACCCATGCGCGGGACGAGCTATTCCAATTCCGGCATGATACATCCGAGCCAAGCCAAATCTTGGATACCAAGCGGCGATGTGAGCTTTGATCGAGAGGCGACTAAAAATGTCTTGGCCCTGTCGCGAGATTCTCAACACAGCCTCATGAAAAATTTTCAGGACTTAGGCCTAACCGAAACGCTGTCGCGTCAAGCGGGGTGTTACCAGATTTTTGAAGACAGCTTGGCGGCGCAGGCCGCGCAAAAAGAGTATGATTTGGTCGGTATAAAAGCGGAGCTGATGTCGGACGCGGTCAAAACGCTTGGGCATTTGGCCCTATATTTTCCGGAAGACCGCAGCGGTAATGCGTTTGAATATGGCTTGGCCCTCCAGTCAGTTTTAGAAAATCGCGGCGCACTCTTTATATATGGGGCGAGTGATTTGCGTCTGCGTCGCGGGAAAGACGGTATTACGGCTCAACTTCGCGGTCATATTTTTCACTGTGATCATGTCATTATATGCGCAGGTCCACAAAGTGCGACTGTCCTAGAGCCATTGGGCCTGAAACTGGCTGTCACAAATGCGCGGGGCTATGCCGTGAATTTTGACCGTCCGGCGGTTGAACTGCCAGAAGCCCCCTTAATGGATGCGCAATCCCGTTCAGCCATGACAGTTTTCGGTGATACGTTGCGCTTGTCCGGCACTGTTGGAGAGGCGAGTGCGCATCCGCTTTTAAAACGCTGGTATCATCTTATTCCTGACATTATGAGCCAGCTCGCTCCTGCACGAGAAATTTGGTCAGGCCTTCGCCCACTCAGCCCGATGGGGCGACCTTATATAAGTGGCACCTCCATTCCCGGGCTTTGGGTGAATACGGGGCATGGTCATATGGGATGGACACTGTGTGCGGGTTCGGCGGATCTGATGGCCGATATGGTCTTGGAAGGCCGCGAAGATAATCGCTTTGCCTATGCCGGTTAATCGGCGAGCCTTGCTTTTTGTGGCAGAGAGAGACAGACAGAGAGTATGAAAAAATTCTCTCTTCTTTTATCCGCGGCTTTCCTTGTCTCTTGCACGGCGGCATCGCAGTCGGAACAGCCAAGTTTTGACACTGAGGCGATGGATACACTTTTGTCTGAGGCTGTGAGTTCGGGCGAGGTCATCGGGGTCTCTGCTCTGGTCTATGATGAGGGAAAGACAGTCTATAAAGGCGCCTTCGGCTTGGGCGACCGCGAACGCAATGTGGCTTTGACAGAAGACAGTGTTTTTAGAATTTATTCCATGACCAAGCCTATCACCTCAGTCGTGATTATGGATTTGGTGGAAGAAGGAAAAATCTCGCTCGATGATCCGGTCACAAAGTTCATTCCGGAGCTGGGAAATATGAAAGTGGCCTCTGCCGCAGAAGACGGGACGCCGCAATTCACAGCACCTAAGACGCCAATAACGATTGAGCATCTTTTGTTGCACAAAGCCGGCATAGGCTATGGCATTTTCGGACCCGTTAATCCCGTGGAAGAGGCCTATATGAACGCCGGTCTGTTTGAGCCGAGTGAAGACCTCTCTCTGAAGATGACGAAGCTGTCTCAATTACCACTCTTATTCGAACCAGGCGACGCATGGTTCTATAGCTATTCAATCGATGTGCTGGGGCGCATTATCGAAGTGGTTGAAGGCAAACGCTTAGGCGAGGTTTTTGAGAGCCGCATCTTTGCGCCCTTGGGTATGGATGAAACCGGGTTTAGCGTGGGTACGAATCAGAAAGCCCGCTTTGTTTCTAACTATGCTTATAACGCAGAAACGGGTGAGTTTAATTTGGCAGAAGATGGTCAAACGAGCCCGTTCTTGAAAGAGAATGCTTTTCAGTCCGGTGGGGGAGGCCTCATCTCGACACTCGGGGATTATAAGAAATTTGCGCAGATGATGCTGGAGGGCGGGGTCTATGAAGGACACCGTGTTTTGGAAGAAGCCACAGTGCGCCAAATGATGACATCGCACACTGATGATGACGAGACGTTTTTACTGCCTTGGCTGGGCGGTGATACGGGGGCTGGCTTTGGATATGGCGGCTCGGTTCAAGTAACGGCGACTGAAGAACAAGCGATTGCGCGTGGCCGTCATGTTGGACAATGGGGCTGGAGCGGGGCTGCGCGGACCAATATGTATATCGACCCGCAGAACGATGCCTTCGGCATTATTATGTTGCAATTTTTCAGCGCCGAGGACCCGCAAATTCACGCAGACTTTCAAGCCCTCGCTCTGAGCCAAACGGCCTCGAGCCAAACGAAAGACTAGTCTCGGCGGGCGAGGATTTCGCTTAAGGCTTTGCCAATCTCATCTTGTTCCATCACGCCCCGGAACATCTCCGCACCGGGACCTTGCGCATATAAGGGTACGTCTTCCCCCGCATGTGTTTCACTGCCAACAGGTATGGCGACTTGCTGTTGAAAGTCTCTGGCTTGGACTTGATTGTCTGTCAGAGCAGGACTGTCGGGCAAGCGAACATTGGCTCCATTTTGGTAGCCCAGCGTTGTGTAAGGCTTACCATCGTCTGCAAGCGTGTATTCATCAGACACTTCTGCCGTCATGCGGTCAACGCCTCTGACGAGACCTAAGATAGGATTGCCGCGTGCTGGGTACCCCGCAATCGTGAAGACATGACTGTGATCTGCGGTTACCAATATAAGTGTGTCATCACCCGTTTTTGCTTTCGCGACTTTAACAGCTTCATTTAGGGCCTGCATGTCTCGCATGGCGCGGTAAGCATTTGATCCATGATGAGCATGGTCGACGCGGGCCGCCTCAACCATAAGAATGTAACCCTCATCAGAAGAGAGCCGATCAATCGCTATTTCTGTCATTTCAGCCAATGAAGGTTCGTCTTTGCCTTCGCGGTCAGCTTCGTAAGACATATGTGAGCGTTTGAAGAGGCCTAAAAGCGGCGCCTCATCGGTTACAGCTGATAGCTCCGTTTTGTTTGATACAAAGCTTCTGCCCTTATTTCTCCAAGCGTCAATTTGTTCCTCTGTGAATTCACCGCGTCCGCCACCAAGCGCTAAGTCGAGGGAGCTGTCTATCAGCTGTTGAGCAATACTTACGCAACCAGCCTCGGCAGCAATATCTTTAATATCGCGGTCGGCTTCCCATCCACGACTGACGGAATGACTGTAAAGTGCCGCTGGCGTGGCGTGTGTTAGGCGTGCTGTTGACACTGTGCCGACATTTAGCCCTCTCTCTTTGGCCTGATCGAGGAGGGTCGGGCGCAGGTCTTTGTTAATGCAAGCTGTTTGAACCATCTCTGCCGGTGCCATGGGTGGGACATTAATCGTGCCGATATTTGTTTTGTATCCGCTCATAATGGCCGTGGCTGTTCCGGCGCTGTCCGGGACTTGCGAATTTGTATTATAGGTTTTGATGAGGGCAACATTGTCAAAATCTTCAAAAGCCAAGGCATGTTCTTCGCCTAGCTTACCTTCAGATTGCCCATCAAAAATACGCCCGGCTGTAATTGTAGAGACGCCCATGCCGTCTCCAATGAACAAAATTATATTTTTCGCTTCTTTTTTTTCGCTTTTCTCAGCCACGACTCTGGATGATTCTGAAGTGGAATTGCTTTTTTTGTCTGTTTCTGTTATGCAGCTGGTCTGCAAAAAACTGAGAGATAGGAGACAAAAAAGGCCTCCTACCTTCGAAAAAGGCTTATTTCTCGGCATTTGCAGCGCTCCTGTGGATAAAGTGGTGTATGAAAACCACGGTTTTACGGGGGATTCCGTAACACAAGCGGGTGATAAAAAAAAGAATGCAGTTTTTATGCATTTTTACAAAAAAAGGTGTTGCAGAAAAAAAATCACCCCCCTATATAGCGCTCCTCGGCGGCGGGCATTGACCCACTGACGAGCGACGCCCCTCGCAGGGGCATTTATTTTGGAAAGAGTGGAAACACTTTTTTCGCTGTTTGACATCGTAAATATTGGGAAGAGAGACGCAGGCGGCGTT
>CAYTAJ010000054.1:7639-15885 GCA_964435725.1 uncultured Algimonas sp. | reverse complement strand
CGTAACGATGCCTTCCCACTCTTATGAGGTCGGGGAGGCAGTGACGTATGTCCAGGCTCTCCTCGGAAGGCTAAAGGTCATTGCGGATGTCTAGTTACATCTTTCAAACTCCCCGGTCACCAGAGCGCGCTCGGTGACCAAATAGGAGGACGAGATGTCACGATCAAATGTAGTCAATATTAAAGAACCAGCCCACGGAATATGTATGGCCCAACTCACAGGCTGGGCAGGCCTTACGCCAGAGTTCATAGGCGAACCTGAGAACGCGTTCGAAATTTTTGATACTTACGCCCGGGCAACGGGATGCAGTTTCGCAGAGGTTATGGAGCTTGCTGCACAGGCTTTGCTCAAGGACTTCAAAGAGAATGCGGTTGAGGAATAGGTTATGGAGCTGGAAGACCTCTCCAAAGATCAACTGATAATTCTCATCAAATCTTTCCATGAGGCTGCGGATGAAGATCAGAAGCCCTACCACCCAGACAGCTTAATGGCCCTCTCTCTCGCGAGTCCAGAAGAAGCACGCAGGATATCAATGCGAATGACGCCTTGGTGGACATGGGCAATTCTGGGCGTAGCTGGCCTCATTATATCAGGGTTTCTACTGATTATGATTTTTGCAATATCAGCGGAGTCATCAAAGCCGGAAGAAAATGCACCTTGGTTTCGCCCACAGCCAGAAACCCAATCGCGTTAATGAGCTCAATAGTCATCACGATTTAATTCAATTGCGACGTATGAGCCGCTAGCCAACGAATAGGTCAATGTTTAATTTTTAATTGCAGCTTATGAAGCTAGAGGAAAGAAAGTGAAGTGACACACCTGATGCAAGCGAGCTTGCGAGGTAACTCGTTGATATTGTTTGAGTTTATAGAATTTATCAAGTTTGCACCCACTGGCACCAAGAAAATAAGTCAATAAAAACAATCATCTATGAGTGTAGTGATTTTTAGGTGGGAAGGTTCGGATAGTCGGTGCCACGTGGCACCTTTCATCTACTGTTAGGCAATGATGTAGAGTTTAGGAGGTGTTTAGAGAAGGCCTTTAGCTCTATCGGCTAAAGTCGTGATCAGCTACACGCATAGGAACACGAACCCGATCCGCCTCTGGTTTCACCTCTGGCAAATTGGTTCTCTCAGCCAAAGCGGGTGCTGATCTCTGATGTTCAGGTTCAGAGTGTACTATCGCTTCATGCTCAAATACGGGCATGTTTTCTGTTCTAATCTTCAGTTCTTTTTGGAGGCTGCGTTTGAGGGCAAGAGCATTATCGGTGACGATGGCGACCGTTTTTTTATGACGAGAGGCCCCGACATAGAGGCTCTTTAACGTCGTTAACGGGCTCTTCTTGCTTGGCATTAAGACGATAGCATCTCGAACTGTTTTCCCTTGAAACGCATGGCCTGTACTCGCCCAGCCATGATCGACGTGATGTAGCTCTGCTGAACTCTTAGGAAGCGTGACCTGCTTACCTTTGTCCAGTTCTATAGATACAGAGTTTCTTTCGATCTTGGCGATGGTTCCGAGGTCATTATTATTAACCCGCTGTTTTTGCCCGCCGCGCGTGAAACGAATACGATCCCCTTTATCCAGCCTCAGAGATTCTTGGTGATAGAGTTCGACCGTATCTTTTCCGTAGTCATATTTCGCAGGCTTAAAGATGATTTTGCGGTGACCATCCAAAAGCGTGACGCGATGCTTTTTCAGATCCACATTATCGACTTTGTAAACTCGCCCGCCTTTTACACCAGTGCGTTTGAGGTCTTTATGAAATCTAAGATGCGAGACGTCTTCATATGTTTTGGTCAGAGCCTTCTCGCGTTGTGTTGCGTGTATCGGCCGCCAGACCTTTTGGGCGTAACCAATCTTCTGAGCTGCCTTCGATAGGCTTAAGCTTGATTTGATGGTCCTGTTCAATGCTGCCTTCTGTTTGTTCGTCTGAACGATAATGGCCGCTTTGGCATTCTTTGTCTTCTGCCAGAGATCAAGCGTGCGAGCTTCTAGGTCATGGAAGGACGTTTCGTGTATCTCAGGGGCTAGAGCGGCAAAGCCTCTTTGGATGTTGCCTATGGCAAGTGCTTTCACGCCCTCTCTATGCCGCGTGCTGTCTTGCCGGATAATCTCATCAACGACTACGGTGTGCATGCCTTTGTCCTGCATATCCGCGAAAGGGGTGCCAGCCTCGACGCTATCGAGCTGAGACCTGTCACCAGCAAAGGCCACTTTGGCGAGGTTGCGTTTGTTGGCATATCGTAAAATCGAAAGAGCACTCTTTGTGCCCAGCATAGAGGCTTCATCGACAATCAAGACAGTTTTGTCAGACCCGACGGGCGCACGGTTGAAGGCTTGCGTGGTCATGACGCGGTCAAAGCTTTTAATTTTTGCGAGCTCAGCAACAGCGGAGGAGGTTGGCGCAATCCCGATGATTTCATAGCCTGCAGCTTTAATGTGCTTGAGGCCGATATCAAAAAGCGTGGTCTTTCCAACTCCAGCGTAGCCTTGGAGGGCTATAGGTCTGTCTGGAGAGCTTAGCAGATGCTCAATACCGCGTTGCTGACCATCCGTTGGCGTAAACGCGGGGGCTGGTACGGCCTCGTCTTTTTCAATACGTCTCCCTTGAAGATGTCCCGCCCTCATTTCTTTGATGACGGCCTCTTCACGTGATTTGATACTACGCGTAGAAAATGAACCGCCATCTTTGGAGGGGAGGATATCTTTGTTTTTGACGGCTGTTTTGATTGCAGCATCTAATCCAGACAAGGTTGTCTCAGGCACGCCTTTATTGAAGGCTTGCTTATACATCTCCAGTTTTGACCAATAGCTTTTCGTTTCGGACAGGTCTCGGACAACGCCTTTCAAAACGTGTTCTGGTTTGACCTTTGGTTTTGGCCTTTCTTGCAGTGCATCTTTAGTCAGGCTTTCAAAACTGTGACCAAGTGTGGAGAGTTCAGCTGCCCACCTCATCTGAAGATCTGAGTACGAATGCGTTTCCTTTGGCGGGCGCGTAATCATGACGAGTTTGCTAAGGTCTTTTGGCGGAACCTTACTCTCGCTGGCCTTTTCTAAGATCGCCTGACGTCGTTTACTAAACACGTCTTTGGCAGCTTTTGAGACGCCGACGACGTCTATCAATCCATTTTTTCCAGCACCTTCGATGCTCAGACCGATCTTACGAAGGTTCGAAGCAAGCTCTGCTCGAAAGACTGCACCCACTAAATTGCGGTTCTCGTATATGTATGCGTTGTGCAAGGCTCTAAACTTACCGTCTTTGCCCTGACATAGATTTGCAGTCACATTATGAAAGTGTTCACCAGGGTCTCCCGCGCGAGAACTGTTTTCCGAAAAAGTGGCATAGAGAATTTTCTGATCTCCGACGTCTATAACTTTACCTGTTTCAGGGTCTGGCATGCGTGTCTTGGCGAGGTCCTGCTCCACAAATCCCATAGCAGTTTCGTTTGCTTTCCAAGCCGCTTCCATAATGGGTTTTCGCAAGGGCCCTTGAGCTAAGATTGAGACACCTTTTGGGAGAGAGAGTGTTAGGTCTCGTCCTGTGGTTCTCTTAAGGCCTAAAGCAGCTCTTTGCGTGACGGGCTCGCCTTTCGCGTTCTTTCCATCAAGGGCGTACTGTAGATGAAGGTCGGAAACTGGGCCGGAGGTATATCCTAATGCAGGTGCAGCTCCGCCGCCCCATCGGGACTCAGAGGCTTGGTCTTGGTAGTATTCACCCGCAGTGTAATAACCCGATGACGGAGGCGTCCCAATGCTCAGCATGGTTTTAGAACTCGGGACGCGTTGTAGAGGTTTTACGCCAGTGCTTTGGAGAAGTGCGTTTAGTCGAAGAGAAACTCAGAAGGTCAGGTGTTGAAGTCAACTCTTTGACTTCAGGGTGTTTGCGGTTCGCGGACTTTGCGAGTTCGACAGCTTGTGTTTCGAGTTTAATCCGTTGTACATCTTCAAAGATGGCCGTGAACTCCATACGAAGACGTACACTGTCAGCGATAAGAGACTCCACGCTTTCCAGCGCTTCGATAGCCTCAAGGCGTTGTTTGTATGATAACTCGGCCCTTTTGCGGCGTGTCGTCAATGCGTGCTCACTCTCGTCAAATCGGTGGAGTATCAGCTCAAGAGCTTTGAATACTCCATAGGCGACAAAGCTAACAATCATCATAGTTGCCAGAGTATGCCCAGCTTGCGTAACTGTGATGTCGACAGGCGAGCCTTCGGTCTGCATCTCGTCTGAAAAGTAACCAATCCAGATGAAGGCGAGAGTGGGCAGCAATTTACCCCACGTAAAAAGTAACACGGAAAGCCCCCACAAAAGCCAAACCAGTCTTTTGACCAATGCGAGGGAGCCCATCCGTTCAACCCGAGCCCATAAGAGCTCAGTCATCGTCTTTGCGGACATGTTTTTTGACGCTTTGAAGGTAGTTTTGCACTTTTTTACGCGCATCAGACACATCTTCTGGAGATAAAAGACGCTCCAAGAGCTTGTGCGAGACGAGTGTGCTTTCGCTCACGCGGTTCGCTAGAATTTTCTTTTCCTCAGAGAAATTGAGTTCTCTCATCAGAACCGAACGTATCCATGTCGGTAACGTCAACCCTTTTGAGTGAGCTAGAATTTCAAGTTGATCGAGGAATTTCTCATCACGGAAGCGAAGATTTACCCGGTTCTCTGCACGGCGTTTGCTTTTAAGTTTTAACATAACAACACCTAAACCGTCTCGAGTTGGTTCATCCAGGCATCGAGCTCGGAGAGTTTCCAACGTTTGGATTGGGGGCCGAAACGGTAAGGCCTGGGGAAGGGGTCGTTTTGATCTTTGCACTTTCGCCAGAGCGTCACACGGCTTTTGAGGCCCGTAAGTTTTAGGACATCTTGTGCCGTTAGAAGCCTGTCTTGTGGCTTGGGTTGATAGCTGTTCATATCGTTTCCTTTAAAATGCAGAGCGTTGATCGCTCAGCCATTATTATGAAAGTAAATGAAACGTTAATTTGCTAGCTGTAACTCTGGTTGGACCAGGTTGAACCGAAAATAGGGATTTGAGAAAAATCAGAATCACGGAAGAGTTTTAACGTTTTACCATTCGAGCATCAAGTTCTGCAGCCGTAATCAGTCCAACATCTTCGAGGTGTTTTTCTAGGGTTCGCCATTCAAGTTTAAGGAGTGTTTTCAAGCGATGAGCATTAGTGTTGCCATTGATTTCAAGAATTTCGGTAATTCGTTTTTCAAACTCCGAAAGTAATTGTGTGTTTTTTAACCTGCTGGAGTGACCGGCGAAATAAGTATCTAGTAAGTCTAAATTCTCTGCAAATAGTATCAGCAAATTATGGCAGGGCTTACGTTTATTTGTAAGATCCACACTTTTTATATCTAGCGCAACATATCGTTCAAAAAACTCTTCTTTATTTTGAAGCATAAGTTTAAATCTTGGGCACTCCCTAGCATGCGGCGTAGCGGGCTTAGGCGGCTCCACAATCTCTACAGAAACAATATTCAACGGTGGGTTCTTTTTCTTACTAAGACGGTCATCTAGCCAGAGTTTTTCAAAGTCTTCCCAATCACCTGTCCGTATAACCAGTGGAGACGTGTTTATACTTGCATCACCCATCAAAAGGTCTCTGTGTCTAGTTTCGCCTAAAATGAAAATTTCAAGAAGTTCATAGTCTAGGAGTTCTGGTGTGAAGAGAACTGACGTCCTGTCATTCTGTAGAACGCCGACTTGGGCTTTAGAGCTTTTCAGCCAAGTACAGAAAAATTGCCACTTTTCGTCCATTTCGTCCTCTATGAAAGAGGGTAGGCCATTTGATGGGAGCGGACTAAAGTGCTCAGCATTTAGTTTTCCTCTTATAGAAAAACTAACCCCAATTAAAACTATTGAGAGCCCCATGCAGGCAATTAAGAAGTTGATTGTCGAAATTACAGAGGTTTCCTCGGAAGGACCCAAATCTATGTAATTCGCCGTTGCAGCTAAAGTTGATACTAAAACCACCACGCCTATCAAAAAAGCTCCATAAGAGGCTAAATATTTTATGTTACGGCGTTTGAGAAGTGAGTGAGCTTTGTCCAAACGCTCTTTAGTGAGGGATATTTTTAGTCGATTACGTAAATCGACTGACTTCCAGTCCGCTAATTTAATGCTAGGGTTTTCTATCTTCAGTTTGTGAGGTGTAAATGTCTTCAATGTTTTCATTCCACAGCGATTACCCGAACAAATAGTATGTTCGAACTTGGATTTTGTTTTATCTATCGCCAAATAGAATGAGTGATAATTTTACTGCTAATTTACCAAATTGGAAGTGCAAAATGTCGTCTATATATTGCAATTCTGAAAGCAGATATTGGGGCATGGTGATTCGGTTAAAGTCAGACAAAATATCATACTGTCAAGATAAAAAGAGGGACCGATTGAGGGACGGATTGGCTCAAAAAATTAAAATACATTAAAAAACAATGATTTAGAGGATGAAATGGTGCCCGAACCTGGATTTGAACCAGGGACACACGGATTTTCAATCCGTTGCTCTACCAACTGAGCTATTCGGGCTTTTCAATGCGATGAAATAGTTCAAGGCAAATCAAATCGAAGCGCCTTATAGGGAAAGCCCATCACAGTGTCCATGCTTTAATCACGGTTATTTCAAGGAAAAATCAGTCTTTATTTCCCACTTAAAATGGCAGTTAGATTGCGTGCTTTTCTTTTGCATTTGAGAATTGTTCGCAGTAATGAAGCCTATGACATTGGACGAACTTAACAAACAAGTACCTGCACGTGTGACAGGTTTTCAGACAGATAACCCCGAGTTGGAAACGCGACTACGCGAAATTGGTTTTGCTGAAGGTGATAACATAGAAGCGCTCCATTTTGGTCTTATCAATCGGAACCCAATGTCAGTGCGTTTAAATGGTGCCACTATCGCACTTCGTCGTTGTGATGCCGCGGCTATTATAATCGAAACTGTTCCTGCAACGTTCCCTTAAAAGAAGCGACAACTTACATGACTGATACAGTTACGAAAAAACGTCAGTCAAATGGTGGCGGCGAGGGCCGTGAGTTTCGTTTGGCGCTGTTAGGCGCGCCAAATTGCGGAAAGACATCTCTCTTTAATGCACTAACAGGCGGGCGGGCTAAAATTGCCAATTACCCGGGTGTGACCGTTGAATACCGCGTAGGTCATTTCACTTTAAATAATGGTCAAAAGTCAGAAATACTCGATCTTCCGGGTGTTTATGGCGATTGCGGTCACAGTATGGATGAACGCGTTGCGTTAGATGCGGTTCGCGGCAAGCTGACAGGAGAGCGCGCCCCTGATGCCATTATATTCATGATGGATGCTTCCCATATCTCAACACATCTCCACAATGTTATTCAAGCCAAGCAACATGGCCTGCCCATGGTATTCGTTTTGAATATGATGGATATGGCGGCGCGGGATGGTCTTACGATTGATATTCCTGCCTTGGAAGAAAGGCTTGGTATACCCGTTATTTCCTGTGTGGCCGTACGAGCATCAGGACGCGGGCAGTTAGTCGAGTTTCTAGATGACTGGACAACAGGTGTCTTGAGTGGAACTGCCGCCATACCCACAGCTGAAACAGGTGAACTCAAGGACCTTCAAGCCCTAGCCCGTCATATCACTAAAGAGACTGTCACGCGTGTAAAGCGCGTTGAAACATTCACGCAACGTATTGATAGGTTTGTTTTAAATCCAATTTTGGGCTTGGTTATTCTTGTTGGGCTTCTATTCTTTATGTTCCAGGCTGTGTACTCGTGGTCCGGTCCGATGATGGACGGTATTGAGGGCCTCTTTGGATGGCTACAAGGACTGGTGGATGCGGCTTTAGCGGAAGGCTGGCTAAGGTCTTTGCTGAGTGACGGGGTAATCGCAGGGGTAGGCGGTGTCCTCGTGTTCTTACCGCAAATCGTCATTCTCTTTGCATTTATTCTCTTATTGGAAGCGTCGGGTTATATGGCAAGAGCCGCTTTTCTGGTTGATACACTAATGTCGAAAGTAGGCCTAAACGGGCGTGCCTTTATTCCGCTCTTATCGAGCTTTGCTTGTGCTATTCCGGGTGTGATGGCAGCGCGGACAATCGAACAAGAACGTGACCGTATAACGACCATAATGATTGCGCCACTTATGACCTGCGCGGCGCGGTGGCCCGTGTATTTGCTAATTATCGGAGCTTTCATACCGGCTTCCAAAGTGGGTTGGTTCAATCTGCAAGGTATTGTGGCCTTTGGTTTGATTGTCGT
>CAYTAJ010000054.1:2970-7539 GCA_964435725.1 uncultured Algimonas sp. | reverse complement strand
CCCGGCATGCCTATGGGTATGGCTGATGTTGCGACTGTCTTGTTTTCCAAGTTTTTAAAGTTTGATCCCTCTTCACCTGATTGGGCAGACCGTGACCGCTTTATTCTCTCAGCCGGGCATGGCTCAATGTTGATATACAGCCTACTACATCTGACGGGCTATAAATCCATGACAATGGAGCAAATCAAGAACTTCCGTCAATTGGGTTCCATCACAGCCGGCCATCCTGAATATGGTCACGTGCCGGGTGTTGAGACAACAACGGGTCCTCTAGGGCAAGGTATCTCTAATGCTGTTGGGTTCGCGATTGCTGAGCGCCACTTGAATGCAAGATATGGCGATGACCTCGTAAATCACTACACTTATGTAATCGCGGGTGATGGATGTTTGATGGAGGGCATTAGCCAAGAAGCGATTTCTTTGGCAGGGCACCTGAAACTCAATAAAATGATTGTCCTTTGGGATGATAATAACATCACGATTGATGGGCCTGTGTCCTTGTCAGACTCTACCAGCCAAAAGAAGCGCTTCGAAGCGTCGGGTTGGAAAGTGATTGAAATTGATGGCCACAATCCTAATCAAATTGCGAGCGCTATTCGTCGGGCTCAGAAATCTGACCTACCAACGCTTATCGCTTGTAAAACGGCCATTGGCAAAGGCGCGCCAAATAAAGAAGGCTCTAACAAAGCCCATGGTTCACCCTTGGGAGATGATGAAATTGCAGCCACCCGAAAAGCGCGGGGTTGGGATTACAAACCGTTTGAGATTCCGGATCATGTTTATAAGCTCTGGAAACGTCCGGGTCGAAAAGGGCGTAAAGCGCATAAGGAATGGAAAGCGCGTTTGGCGAATTCTCACAAAGCGAATGACTTTTCCCGCGCAATTTCGGGTGAGTTGAATGAAGGTTGGCTAGAAAGCTTCCAAGTTTACAAGGATGCGGTAGCGGCTGAGCAGCCTACACTCGCAACGCGCGCAGCATCCGGCAAAGCTTTGGCACCATTAACGACAGCCCTGACAGATATGATCTCCGGCTCTGCTGACTTAGAAGGGTCCAATAAGACCAAAACGCCTGCGACCTCAGATGAGATCCAAGCCGGTAATTATGGTGGGCGTTATATTAATTATGGTATTCGTGAGCACGGCATGGCGGCGGCTATGAACGGCATGGCGCTTCATGGCGGTATTCTTCCTTATTCAGGCTTGTTCATGGTCTTTATGGATTATTGCCGTCCGTCTGTCCGTTTGGCCGCTCTTATGGAAATTCAATCTATCTATGTTGCCACACATGACTCGATCGGTGTTGGCGAAGATGGGCCGACCCATCAGCCTGTCGAGCATTTGGCATCTTTAAGGGCTATACCGAACACATATACATACCGTCCTGCCGATGCTGTGGAAACAGCCGAGTGTTGGGAGCTTGCTGTTCAGCGTAAAAATGCACCGTCTGTCATGGCATTAACGCGTCAAAATGTGCCGGCGGTACGAGATGATGCCTCTAAAAATATGTGTGAACGCGGCGGATATGTTTTACGTCCCGGAGCAGGGGCAGATGATATTGTTTTAATGGCAACAGGCTCAGAAGTACATTTGGCGGTAGAAGCGCATGAGCAGTTAGCAGAGGAGGGTATCTCAGCGCGCGTTGTGTCTATTCCCTGTTTAGATGTGTTTATGGAACAGGACGAAAACTACATTCGTTCCGTGCTCGGGAAGGACCTTCCGAAGATTGCCATTGAAGCGGGTATTCGACAAGGGTGGGATGCTCTCACCGGACGTGACGGTGGCTTTGTTGGGATGGATAGCTTTGGAGCGTCGGCACCAGGGGCAAAGCTCTTCCCACATTTTGGAATCACCACTGACGCTATTGTTGCTATGGCGAAATCCAAACTCGGAAAGTAAGGCCAGAAAATATGTATGAGCTTCCGGGAGATGTATTCGTAACAGGTCAGCTTTTGCCAGCACAAATGGAGGCTTTGACGGAGCAGGGCGTTATGACGTTCATAAATAACCGCCCCGATATGGAAGCCCCTTTACAGCCTTTGTCTGACGACCTCGAAAAAGCGGCGCATGGCCATTCGGTCGATTATTTTCACATTCCGATGGCAGGAGGGATCTCCCAAGGTCTGATTGACGCAAGTATTAAAGCCTATAGCGAAGTGCCTCGGCCAATCGTTGCATTTTGCGCCAGCGGGATGCGATCAACAGCCCTTTGGGCTTTTGCTCACCTGAAAGATCTTGGCGCTGACGGGGTCATCGAGGCATTGGAAAAGAGCCCCTATAATTTAAATCAAATTTATCCTATGCTTCGTGACTATGCGTCTAAGGAGAACAATCCGTAATTTGGCCGGATTAGCCCTTATAAGTTTTTATGGATTACGACCATGAGACTTGGGGCTGCGGTAAAAGACCATTTTGAATGGTCCAAAGGATACTCAATATCGGTCTTTAGTGCGGACCTTATAGCCGCCGTTATTGTCTCGATATTGTTGGTTCCACAATCCTTGGCATATGCCTTATTGGCAGGATTGCCGCCGCAACTGGGCATCTATGTTTCCATTTTTCCTCTGATTGCCTACGCCTTATTTGGTTCGTCGCATCAATTAAACGTAGGGCCAACTGCCGTCATTTCCTTAATGACGGCGGCTTGTTTAGTCACCTTGCCAGAAGGGACGCGACTAATCAGTGCGGCCGTTTTAGCTCTGCTTGTTGGTATAATGTTGATTGTCGCAGGCCTCTTAAGAGGCGGCAGCATCATGAACTTTGTCTCACGTCCTGTGGTCTCTGCCTATATTACGGGGGCGGCTCTTTTGATTGTGATATCGCAATTGAAGCATATTTTTGGGGTCCAAGCGTCCGGCACAACAGCGATGGAACTCATTACATCTTTATGGGCTAGTCTGGTGACTGCCAAAAAAATAACAATGTTGGTTGGCATCTCGGCCTGCATAATTCTCTACGCTTCAAAAAAGGGCCTTGGATACATCCTTGTTAGAGCGGGTTTAAAAAGTAAGCGCGCTAAACTTATCGCCCGAATGACGCCTATATTGGTGATTATGGTCTATATCTTATTGAGCTCAAGCTTTGGCTTATATGAGAAATATGACCTTGCGATTGTAGGGAACGTACCAGCTGGACTACCGCCTTTTGCCGTTCCAAGTGTGTCCATGTATATGATTGAGGGCTTGCTAATGCCCGCCGCGGTCATTGCAATGGTAGCCTTTGTAGACAGCACATCGACAGCCCAAGAATTTGCAGCGCGCAACAGAACGCATCTTGATACAAATAGAGAACTGTTAGGCTTGGGAGCTTCAAACTTCGTGGCCGGTATGACGGGCGGCTATCCCATAAATGGAAGCATGTCGCGAACCGCTGTAAACGTTTCAGCAGGCGGCAAGACGCCGGTCGTCAATATTCTGACCGCTATGTTCATGGCAATGACGGCCCTATTCCTAACACCCGTTTTAAAGGCTCTACCGCTAGCTGTCTTGGCTGCGCTTATAATCGTGGCTTGTTTGTCTTTGCTAGATTTCAAAAATATCTGGCGAACATGGGTTTATAGTCGAGCAGACGGCCTTACGGCCGTTGCGACCTTCTTGTCCGTATTGATTTTTGGCGTGCAATGGGGGGTGTTAATCGGTGTTGTTCTCGCCATGGCCTTGCATATACGCCAGACGCTTCACCCACATATCGCTGAGGTCGGACGTTTCCCGGGGACAGAACATTATCGCGATGCTTCTCGTTTCGTTGTTGAAACAAATGAAGAAGTCAAAACATTACGTATTGACGAGAGCCTGTATTATGCCAATGCGCGGTCACTCGAAAATCGCGTGTCAGAACTAATTGCCGCAAGCCCTAAAATGAGGGACCTTGTTTTAATGTGCACGGGTGTCAGTCGCATTGACGCCAGTGCGTTATCAAGTTTGCATGAAGTGAACAAACGTCTGCGTATGGTTGGGATAAATTTACATTTTTCGGATATGCAAAGTCGGGTGAAAGAGCGGCTCTTCCGTTCAAACTTCCTCGACGAGTTAACGGGTCAGATTTTTCTGTCGCAACATGATGCTATGGAGGCTTTAAGCCCGGAGCCTGATTGGTCTCAATTTTCAGATCATATCGACATTCATTAGAGCTTTCTCAGCAATTACATTTTCAGATTTACGCTCGCTAGAAAATCCGTTACCAAGATTGGGAACAGATAGAGCGGCGCGAAGGTATGAACTGACGCGACCCTATCATAAATTGAGAGAAGACCATGCCGGACCTAGAACCGTCCGGCTCCGCCCCCTCATCGGCATCTGGCCATGAGCGACGGAGACGGTCAGGGCGCCGCCGCGGTGAACGTGGGGGTAGACCTGCTACATTTGCTGCCATTGATTTAGGCACAAATAACTGCCGTCTCCTGATTGCGAAAGCGCAGGGTGAGAGCTTTAGGATTATTGATAGCTACTCAAAAGTTGTGCGTTTAGGGCATGGCTTGGCGGGTTCTGGTGCTCTAGCGCAGGATAGTATGGATGCGGCAGTCGACGCCCTAGCTGTTTGTGCGCGTAAAATGAAACAAAAGCGGGTTAAGCG
>CAYTAJ010000054.1:0-2870 GCA_964435725.1 uncultured Algimonas sp. | reverse complement strand
CGTGACCCCAATCATAAAATGCGGACGCATCGACCCCCAATCAGTGCATGGGCATCTTTGCCAATTGGTGTTGTTACCCTCTCTGAGAGGGTACCGGAGCATGACAATCGCACAGTCTGGTATGAAGAAATGAAAAAGACTGTGCGAGAAACCATAGACGAAGCCGGGTGTAGCACCCGTTTCACGCGTAGCTTCCAAGAGGGTAAAGGACATATTATCGGAACATCAGGAACGATTACCTCATTGGCCGGAATTCACCTCAAGCTACCTTACTATCAACGCAGTAAGGTTGACGGTTTATGGTTTCGGTCCACTGATGCGGTCAGAGTGGCTAGAGATATGGCAAGTCGTAGTCCTGAAGAGCGTGCACTTGAACCCTGTATTGGCAATGACCGCGCAAGACTGCTGGTCGCCGGATGCGCCATTACGGATGTCTTGTGCGAGATGTGGCCAAGTAAAATGATACGTGTGGCTGATAGAGGTCTGCGCGAAGGTATGCTTATGGGCCTCATGGATCGGCAGCAAAAAATCAGAAGCTTACCTGTTTTGAGTGGAGGCGAAGAGAATGACGGATAAAAATTCTCCAAATCGCGGTCGCAAAATGAGCGGAAGTAAGCCGAGTGGTGAGAAGCGCGGCCGCAAAACACCGAAAGCGGATAAAGATAATGCCACACGTATGATGCACCGAAAGGTCAAGACGGCACGGGGTCGCAAGATATCATCCAAGCTTTGGATAGAGCGCCAAATCAATGACCCTTATGTCAAAGAGGCCAAGATTAAAGGCTACAGATCCCGGGCAGCCTTTAAGTTGGAAGAGCTTGATGACAAGTTTGGCCTTATAAAAAAGGATAGCCTTATCGTTGATCTGGGATGCGCGCCAGGGGGCTGGGTACAGATCGCTTTGAAACGTGGCGCTAAACGTGTCGTGGGTATTGATCTCTTGCCTGTCGATGTGATCGCAGGGGCTGATTTGATCGAGTATGATTTTATGGCTGATGATGCGCCTGATAAAATCAAAACCTTATTGGGGGCATCCCCTGATGTTGTTTTATCAGATCTTGCCGCCAATACGACTGGGCATAAAAATACGGATCATTTGAAAACGGTTGCCCTCGTTGAAGCGGCTGCGGATTTCGCTATGCGCACATTAAGGCCGGGCGGTCACTTTGCGACTAAAGTGTTTCAAGGAGGAGCAGAGGTCAAATTGCTTAATGAGCTGAAGTCACGTTTCCAGACGGTAAAGCATGCGAAGCCTGAATCTTCTCGAAAAGGCAGCCCAGAAATCTATTTGGTGGCTTTAAATCTCCAGAATCCAAAAACTGATTAAGCTTTCACAGTTTCTATCATTTTTCGGTTTGCGGGATGAAGCGTTTGCTGATAACCCCCGCTTGCAAAAGAGATAGGAGACTCCCATGGAGATTCGAGAAGGGCTAACCTTCGATGATGTCCTTTTGCAGCCCCAGGCTTCTGACATCTTGCCCGCCGATGCGTCACTGAAAACGCGTTTAACAAAGAATATCACAATCAATGTGCCCTTGGTCAGTGCAGCCATGGATACTGTGACCGAAGCGCCTCTTGCGATTGCAATGGCACAGACGGGCGGTATCGGCGTTATTCACCGAAATCTGTCTATTGAAGAGCAGGCCGAAGAAGTTCGCAAAGTTAAGCGTTATGAATCCGGCATGGTGGTCAACCCGATTACAATTAGTCCTGACGCAACGCGTGCGGAACTCGGCGAAATTGGTAATCGCTACAATATCTCAGGCATTCCCGTAGTCGAAGATGATGGAACTCTGGTGGGTATCGTCACGAACCGAGATGTCCGCTTTGCGGATAACCCAGATGAGCTTGTCAAAAATTTAATGACAACAGATTTGGTCACCGTGGATGTTGGAGCGTCTGAGGAAGAGGCGAGGGCGCTCCTGCATAAAAACCGCATCGAACGTCTTTTGGTCGTCGATAGTGATTATCGTTGTGTAGGCCTTATTACTGTTAAAGACATGGATAAGGCGTTGTCCCATCCAAATGCGTGTAAGGATGAAAAAGGGCGTCTGCGTGTTGCGGCGGCGTCCACTGTTGGTGATGCCGGTTATGATCGGGCTGTCGCTTTAATCGCTGCCGCTGCTGATGCCGTTGTGATTGACACGGCTCACGGCCATTCTTCTAAAGTTATCGAAACGGTAAAGCGATTAAAGACCGATTATCCAGACTCCCAAATTATTGCTGGTAATATTGCCACAGCAGGGGCTGCGAAGGCACTGATTGATGCAGGCGCTGACGCGATTAAGGTGGGTATTGGGCCTGGCTCTATTTGTACGACACGCATTGTTGCGGGTGTCGGTGTGCCTCAATTAACGGCTATCATGGATGCCTGTTCAGTCGCGCATAAGGCTGGAGTCCCTGTCATTGCAGATGGCGGCATAAAATATTCAGGTGACATGGCAAAGGCTCTCGCAGCAGGTGCAGAATGCGCCATGGTCGGGTCACTGCTCGCAGGGGCCGAAGAAACACCCGGCGAAGTCTTCTTATATCAGGGTCGTTCTTATAAATCTTATCGGGGCATGGGCTCAGTGTCGGCTATGGCACGGGGCTCGGCCGATCGATATTTCCAAAAGGAAGTGAATGACTCAATGAAGCTCGTGCCGGAAGGTATTGAGGGGCGCATAGCCTATAAAGGTCCCGTTGCCCCAATTCTTCACCAATTACTTGGCGGCATTCGGGCGACAATGGGCTACACGGGATCAAAGACAATTCCTGAGCTCCATAAGAATGCTGAATTCGTAAAAATTACGAATGCTGGCCTTCGAGAAAGTCACGTCCATGATGTCCATATAGCGCGTGAAGCGCCGAACTATTCAATGCCGAGTTAA
>CAYTAJ010000053.1:0-15897 GCA_964435725.1 uncultured Algimonas sp. | reverse complement strand
GAAATTTGGTGCGGCCGAGAAGACTCGAACTTCCACGGGTTTTACCCCACAGCGACCTCAACGCTGCGCGTCTACCAATTCCGCCACGGCCGCACATTGAGGAATGCGCCCTATAGCGAGGCTTGGGAGAAAAGAAAAGCTTTATCGACAGGCAAAATCGACATTTTATTTGCCTTTATCTTTGTAATTTATAGACATCCAATCGTCTAAAATATGCCATAGAGCAAATATGACTTCAGAGATTTTCAGCCCTGATCCCGTAACCTGGCGGATAAGCGAAAGCTTAGTCCTCTATCCGGACGCGCATGACTATATGAAGGCCAAAGCTTTGGACATCGCTACGCAAGGCGCCAATGAAGAGGTATGGTTGTTAGAACACCCGCCTCTTTATACCGCCGGCACAAGTGCCAATCCAAGTGACCTCGTTGAGGCCAATCGATTTGATGTGTTCGAGACAGGGCGTGGTGGGCAATATACTTATCACGGGCCGGGACAACGTGTGGGCTATGTCATGCTTGACTTACGTAAACGGGGCCGAGATGTATCCGCCTTCGTTCGAGGCTTAGAACAATGGATTATAGATACGCTTGCGGAGTTTGAGGTGAGCGCTGAACGGCGCTGTGGGCGTGTGGGCGTCTGGGTCGTCAGAGAAAACGGACGCGAAGAAAAAATTGCCGCCATCGGCGTGCGCCTTAAAAAATGGGTCAGCTTTCACGGGATTTCTATTAATGTGAATCCAGACCTCTCTCATTTTGGGGGTATCGTGCCTTGTGGCATTACCGAACATGGCGTTACGAGTTTGGCTGACCTTGGGAAAGATGTGGGCATGGATGAGTTAGATGCCGCTTTAAAGTCGAACTTCCAGCGTCTCTTTAGCCCTACGCAATAAAAAACCGCCTCGGATGAAGCGGTTTGAATAAAGTTATTTTTACAACACCTAAGTTGCCGGACCAAACTGATTATCGTCTGGATCACTTTTTATCATCGCATTAAAGCCTAGGGCAATCACTGCAGAAATCACAGCTGATATTGCTAAAAATGCAATACCACCAGTTTTTGCATCAAATGCAGCCTCAGCCTCTGCTGCGGCATCTGGGTCCGTTGCAGCGGCCATCAACTGACCGATTTCATTACCAGCGTAACCAAAAATAACACCGATAAAAATCACAATATAAAGAATAATAGGAATGAGTGACATCCAACCCGATTTACCAGCATCATGGTAACGCTTAATCCATAGCGCTATCCAACACCAAATTAAAACGATACCTAAAAGTTCAATGACTGTAGATATACCTTCTGGTAATCCTAACACACCTGGCAAACTCAGTATTATTGCAAGTACAATAAGAATTAATGCGCCTTTTTGAAAATCCGACGACCCAATTCGGCCCGATGGTGAAAATAATAAATTTCCCACGAAAACTCTCCCTTTTGTTGTTTAACAATAAGAGATTGCCAGTTTTTTCTAAAAAGGCAAGAAAAATCGGTTAAGATTCTATCAGAGGCTTTCCATATCGGTTTTCATTTGGGTCAGGTTTTGCAATGCCAAGCCAGAGTGTGAAAGCGCCCCAGAGACCAAAAATGGAATAACGATATACATTTTCCGCCCCCTCCATATTTTCTTGATAGGTAGAAGTAATACGGTCTTTTTCACTTTGGGGTATATCTGCTTTACGATCATATTGAGCGTATTCGGCCATCATCTCACCTGCGCCAAAATAAATCATTATCGCTATGCCAACGCAGAAAATTAAAGCTATCATACCTGTGAGAGGCCAGTAACTGCGTCCAATATCATGAAGACGTTTCCCATATACGCCATACATAATCTGAAAAAACAGCACGATTAAGATAAGCGTTAGCCAAAAACCTAGCATGCTTGTGACTAAGTAATTTAAAACGTAACTAAACAACCAGCAAAATGCGACGAAGCCAGCCACTCCAATCCAAAACTCTCGACGTGTCGAGCGGCCTGCGGGTGATAAAAACAATCTAATCATGCGCCTCTCCTATGGGTCAGCGCGATAAATTCAAGGATAAAACAGGTGAAAAACTGTCGCGTTTTAATTGGCATGAGGATCTGTCGTGATGTGAGAAGCATCACCACTCAGTGTCTCTCTCAATAGCGCACGGCCTTCCGCTGCCTTGGACGCTAAAGCTTCCATATCTCCTCGCATGTGATAAGAATCCATTGCTAATTGAAAGTCCATTTCAAGAAATTTGTCAGAAAGTTGCTGGGCTTTTTCTTCTGAATAACCAAGATAGCTGAGCGCTTTGCGCCCCATAGCTAAGCCACCCCTTACAGTTTCACGTTCAGCGAAATCAACCTCTTCTGCTAACAGATCAAATAGATGTGGACGGTTGCGGGCACGCGCAATAATCTTTGCTTTTGGGAAATGATTTCGAATTTCATGTACGGCTTCTGTAACTTTATCTCGGTCATCCATCGCGACGATAATCACCGATGCTTCCGCCGCCCCAGCCAAGTGCAGAAGGTCGGGGTCCGCTGCATCACCGTAATAAACGCGATGCCCGAATTGTTTCACTAATTCGATATGATCACCATCATTATCGATAATCGTTGTCGGAATATTTTGCGTCTGAAGCAAACGTCCCGCAAGCTGCCCCACGCGTCCAAATCCCAAAATCAGAACCGGATGTGATTGATTAATCGGAGCATCGCCCGTAAGTGACTGCGTCGCCAAACGTGGTGCAATCAGCTTATCATAAAACAAGATAATCAGCGGCGTGAGCGCCATCGTAATCGCAATAACGGCGGTGAGGAGTGATGACATCTCCTTGGACATGGCCCCTTCAGTTAAAGCGAATTGGAAAATGACAAAGCCAAACTCCCCTGCCTGGCAAAGTAACGCTGCAAACAATACGCGACTGGAGGCAACCATTTTAAACAGAGTGCCTATGGCATAGAGCACGATAAATTTAATAGCGAGCAGACCCAAGACCAAGCCAGCTATTAACGCAGGTCTCTCAGCCAGTGTTGTGAAACTGAGAGACATGCCAACAGATATAAAGAAGAGACCCAAGAGCAACGCTTTAAAAGGTTCAATATCCCGTTCTAATTGATGACGGTATTCTGAGTCCGCCAAGACAACACCAGCGATGAAAGCGCCAAGCGCCGCAGATAAGCCAAGCCACTTCATCAAAAGCGCTGATCCCACGACAAGCAAAAGCGCCATCGCTGTGAAAGTCTCACGCACACGACTACGCGCGATAATACGAAAGATCGGACGCAATAAAAAGCGACCCGCTGCAATCATTCCTGCGAAAACGGAAAAAATACTCACCGCTAACCACACGCCTTGCGGGCCATGAGAATCCCCTCCGTGACCTTCATAGGCCACGGGTTCATAGCTGCTGTAAATTGCCAAGAAAGGAAGCGCCGCAATCATAGCAATGACAATGACGTCTTGGAAAAGGAGGACCGAGAAACCTGACTCTCCGGCTGTCTCGCGCATCATGCCACGGTCTTGCATGATTTGAAGCGCAATAGCAGTTGAGGATAAAGCCAGCGCCATACCGATAACAATGGCCTCGCCAATGGGTCGGCCTAATGCGAAAGCTATTGCACCAATAATGATTGTGGTTAGTCCAACTTGTAGTCCACCGAGACCGAGCAATCGGCCACGCATATTCCATAGTTCACGGGGTTTTAGTTCTAACCCAATCAAGAAAAGCATCATCACGACGCCAAACTCGCTGAAATGCAAGATTGTTTCAGGGTCTGTAATCGCCCCTAAAACATAAGGTCCAATAATAACACCGGCGATCAAATAACCAATAACAGAGCCCAAGCCGGAGAGTTTAGAAATCGGGACAAGCACACAGGCTGCTGCGAGAAAGACAAAGACCGAAAATAAAAGATCACTACCCATAGAGTTCAGCCTGTCTTTCTGATTGAGTTTTTCTAATTATGATACGCTCGCCAATTGCGTTTCAACGTGGCTACTGGATTCCAAGGTTTTATGAACCGGGCATTTATTGGCGATTTCCATAATCCGTTGACGTTGAGCGGCGTCCACATCGCCTTCAATTGTCAGCGTGCGTGTAAAGACATCATAAGACCCATTATCACCGCCGACGACTTTTTTGTGGCTGACTTCGCACCCTAAATGATCAACAGGCCATTTCTTGCGCTCGACATACATACGCAATGTAATCGTGGTGCAGGCGCCTAAGGCTGCACAAAGATATTCATAAGGCGTCGGCCCCAAATCGGCACTGCCATAACTCGCAGGTTCATCCGCATAAAGATGGTGCCGAGATGTCAGAACATCTTGCGTATATTTTCCACCGGCGCGCTCTTTGACAATAACAGGGTCAGCCATAATTAATCCTCCAATAATTGGCAAAGGGCCAGAACTTCGACCTCTATCTCTTTGCTGCGTTCAGCCGCTTCTTCATCCTCGCCCCAATATCGAATTTGCCATAATTCATCTAATCGCGATAGGCGGTAGCCTTCTTCGCCGGAAATATGGCCATTCATCACTGCCATCGCCAATATGGCAGATCCATAAACGGCTGTGAGATGAACATATAACGTCAATGACATGTCATCCAATTGCTCCGCATATTCGGCCACTTTATCTAAAGCTTTTTCAGGCTGAGCAATGGCCTTGATACCATCCGTGACATTTAGCTTTATGTCTTGTTCTTTCGCCCATGCCAAAATCGGATCCCAATGTTCAGACTGATGCTCTTTATGTAAGCGGACACCGCCTTCCCTATAACAGAGCACGTCAGTGCCCGCATATTTCCTCGCCTCTGCAATAAGTGTATGACGATTATCCGGCGTCTGCTCTACGGCGACATTCAGCAAACGCGTCACAGGCATAGATGTTGGATCAATTTCTTCGCCTTGGGACTCCCACTCAGATTGAATTAAATCGGCAGCATTTTGCGTTGGAACCAAGAGCGTCTTTTTTCCGGGCGTTTTTAAAATACGACCATCCAGTAAAATATGGAATCCGCCCTCAACTTCGGAAGTGGAAACATCTTTGTAAAAGCGCTTATTCTTTTTTTTCGCCATTCGTTATGCTCTTATTGCAAAGACTCCCAATCCACCGAGTCATCTGATGGGTTGAAAGAGAAAAGCTCAAACGCCTTTTTTATATGCGGGGGTAAAGGGGCTTTGATAGTCAAATCCGACTTACCCTCGCGTGGCAATGTCAAAGACCGTGCGTGAAGGTGAAGACTGTTCTCTAATCCACCCGGCATAGGACGGTCTGTCATATATTTTGGATCGCCAGCAATCGGGGCGCCGAGCAATTGCATATGAAGGCGCAATTGATGTGTGCGCCCGGTCAGCGGCATCATGATAACCCAGCCGGCCTTTTGCCCCGCTTGTGCTTTGACTTCATACAGGGTCTTGGCGTGTTTTGCATTTGGCGCACCATGCCGAACAGGTTCCATGATTTCCTTGCCTTCATGGATATTACCAAACCGATTATCCAATCGGCCTTTGGCCATATAGCCTTTTATCTCGCCGGACTTTGGGTTCGGAACGCCATTCGTGATGCCCCAATAGATTTTCTCCGCACGTCGGCTCTGAAACGCTCGCCCTGCCCATTTGGCACTTTTGACTGATTTCGCAATTAGGAGAACTCCGGAGGTATCTCGGTCAAGGCGATGGACAAGACGGCAGCCTTCTCCCAATGCGGGTAACATACCATCAATGTGACGTGTCGTTTTCGTCCCGCCCTGAACTGCCAGTCCAAAGGGCTTGTTTAAAGCAATAAGATCATCATCTTCATATATCACCAGGCTTCGCATTAAAGCGATATCGGCGTCTTTTACTGGCGGGGTGTATTTGATTTCACTGGGGTCTGGCAAAGGGGGAATACGGACATCCTGACCCGCTTCTAATCTGAGATTTCCTTTAGCCCGTTTGCCATCAACGCGCAGCTGTCCCGTCCGCAAAAGTTTTTCTACACGGCCATGCGCGATATGAGGGAACTGTTTTTTGAACCAACGGTCGAGGCGAGACCCCGCATCGGTTTCAGGCACAGTCAGTATTTGAACACCACTCATGAGGACCACACAAATTTGGACAACCAAAGCCCCAAAGCAAGTGCTGCTAATGAAATGAAGAGAGAAGCGCTGACATAGCCCAATAATGCCCCATATTGTTTTTTCTCAAGCATCAGAAAACTTTCCAGCGAGAAAGCGCTAAATGTGGTGAAGCCTCCCAAGAGGCCCACTCCTAAAAACAAGCGAAACGATTGAGACGCCTCTGCCCCTTTAAAGGCAAGCCACCCCACTAAGAAACCCATTAAAGCACTGCCGATAATATTAGCCGCGAGTGTCCCCACGGGAAAACCGGGGCCGAAGTGACGTAAAGTCAAGGTCGATAACCCATAACGCCCACTGGCTCCAAGAGCCCCGCCGACTGCAACCAACAACAAATTATACATCAGATCGCTCCATCGTCGCTTGATAAGCGAGACCGAGTCAAACTGCCAATAAAAAAGGGACCTTTCGGTCCCTTTAAATCAAGTCATATGAAGACATTACCCTGTAATATAGAAATAGTTCCCACAGGTTTTCATGAAATAAATATCTTTCCCATTCAACGAACGAATACGGAAAGCTTCAAGATCACGTGGGTCTGTTACATTAAGCTCCGCATATTGATAGGCGTGTTGCGCGCCATAACCCAACATACCGCGGGACCCGTTTGGAATAGTCGCATTACTACAAGCAGAAGATGGAATTTCATTAAATCCACCATAGCCCATTTCGCGTGCAATATAATCGAGATAACTAGCATCATATCCGGACGTCGCATAACGCGACGCGAGTTTTCCGCAGAACCCGTCCGGCGTCAAAGAATGACTGTCTCCAAACTCAGGATTCGTGCCTAAGCGTTTTATAAGAACAGCCTCTTCACCAGCGCCAGGTGAGAATATTGTTCTGAGACCCGTAGCCGCCACTGCTGCACGCACAGGGCTGACACGGACAGGTTCTGGTGCAGGCTCAGGTGCCACCTCAATCTCGGGTGTCGGGGCCGCAGGCGGTGTTAATTCCGTCTCCAGACGTTCTGGTTCTGGTTCCGCAGGGCATGTATTTAAATCTGTTACGCTGCTACCATCCCAACACGTAAATGTTTGAACGGGGCAAGCCGCCTGAGACGTCGCAAGACTATTATCCCAACAGGTTACACTCGCAGGACAGGCTGCTTCGCTCTCAGCTTCACTACCATCCCAACACGCTACAAGCTTTGGTGCCGGCGGAGGCGTCACGACAGCTGTTTCTTTCGGTCCGGAACAGGCTTTAAATAAGAAGAATAAAGCCAATAAAGCCAAAAGAGCTAGTAATAGCCATTTCAACCATCCCCATATACCGCCCTCTTCATCAGCATAAACAACGGGTTCTGGTTCAGGCTCAGGAATAGGCGCAGGTTCGGGCTTGGCAACCGCCGCAACCGGGGCCGCCGCCATCGCAGCTGCCGCGATAGGTGCAGCCGCAATTGGGGCAACAGCCGGAACGCGTTTACGTGTACCCATAAGATATGCAGCCCCAGCAGCAGCAGCCGCCGCAGAGCCATACCAAACCGAGCGCGCGATTTCTTTGCCATTACCGGCCTTTAGTTTGAAATCATATTTTCCGTTTCGTAATGGCCCACGATATTGGTAACGATTTTCAAGTTTTACGTTTTTCTCAACAGACGCGACACCGGTATCACGTGCGGCTGTCGTCGGGTAACCTTCGGAGATAAGAACAATTTTATCATTTTCGAAATAGGCGAAATAATAAAGACCATCATCGCCTTTAAAACTTTCAATACCGTGTTCACGTCCTTCTGTTTGACGCTCATAAAAGGCCAGAGGTTTGTAATTATCCTCATCATTTTTGTTACGAGGCTTGGCAACGGCCGCCCCTGCTGCAAGCGCCGCCGTACCAACTGCAGCCTTCTTAGCCGCCGTCTTCTTAGGGGCCGCTTTCTTGGGTGCTGCCTTTTTCGGCTTACTGGCTTTAACGGAACCGTTCATGCGGCCCGCCACAGTTTCAGCTTTCTTACGCGATGCGTAATCCGGGCTTACAGCCACTTCTTGTCGATTACCGGCACGTAAAGAAATACCAAATTTTCCGTTATCTCTTTCTACAATGAAATAGCGCTCTTTTAACTTTGAGTTTTTCTTAACAGACTCAATACCGTTATCGCGACCCGCCGCCGCTTTATAAGCTTGACTTAGAAGTGCGATGTCTCCGTCAACGTAACGACAAAAATAATATTTACCCTCAACGTCAAATTTTGCAAATCCTGAGTCTTTTGCTTTTGTATGCTTTTTATAAAAACTCAGCGGCTCATATTCATCTAGATTACGATCAGCCATTATGTCCCTCCAGTTTTGTTTCCCAACCATAGGTTAAACAAAATGAACATAGGCTGTAAACATATTCTCTTGTCGGGAGAGCTTTATTGGGAAAGTTTCCGCCTTAAATGCCGCCAATAACTGAGTCTCTTGGCAATATTTGCCTCTGCCCCTTTGTCTTTTGGCGAATAAAGGTCAACGCGGCCCATACCATCCGGGAAGTAATCTTGACCGGAAAATCCGTCCGGCGTGTCAGGATCATATTGATACCCTGCCCCATATCCGAGGTCTTTCATCAAATTGGTGGGCGCATTTAATATATGGGCCGGCGGCGGGAGAGACCCTGTCTCTGCGGCGAGTTTTTGTGCCGATTTAAAAGCTGTATAGACGGCATTAGACTTTGGCGCAGAGGCCAAATGAACAACAGTTTGCGCCAAAGCCAACTCACCTTCTGGCGTACCCAATAATTGATAAGCAGATAAAGACGCCAGCGCGGCGGGTAAGGCGGTTGGGTCGGCTAATCCGATATCTTCACTCGCCATTCGAACGAGACGCCGTGCCAAATAAATCGGATCTTCGCCCCCACCTAACATACGCGCCAACCAATAAAGTGCGGCATCAGGGTCAGACCCCCGAACGGATTTGTGTAAGGCGGAGATAAGATTGTAATGTTGTTCGCCGCTTTTATCATAATGTGCACGGCGTTTCTGTAAAACTTTTGCCACCAACTCCGGTGACATCGGCTCATGACCGGCATAGCCAAATAGGATTTCCGCCAGGCTTAAGGCATAGCGACCATCGCCATCCGCCATATCAACTAAGGCCTGTCGACCTTCTGCTGTAAGCGGCAATTGTTTTTGAAGGTGGTTTTCAGCGCGCGTCAGCAATCCATCAATCGCCACAGCATCGAGCCGATTGAGGACATAAACCTGCGCACGCGATAAGAGCGCAGAATTTAGCTCAAAACTGGGATTCTCAGTCGTTGCTCCAATTAAAGTAATCGTGCCATTTTCGACATAAGGCAAAAAACCATCTTGTTGCGCTTTATTGAAGCGATGAATTTCATCGACAAAGAGCAAGGTTCCTCGCCCGGTGGCGCGACGGGATTTTGCCGTCTCGAACACTTTACGAAGGTCTGCAACGCCTGAGAATACGGCTGAGAGTTGAACAAATTCCATGTCTGCATGGTTAGCAATAATGCGGGCTAGAGTGGTTTTACCCACGCCCGGTGGGCCCCAGAGAATAAGCGAACTTAAGTGCCCACTCGCCAGCATTCTTCCAAGCGGTGCATCGTCAGCGAGCAAATGATCTTGCCCAATGATATCTTCAATTTTTTGCGGCCGTAGCTGATCGGCTAAAGGTTGAGGCGCTGTGTTCTCTAGGCCAGCAGCTACGAATAGGTCAGAAATCGGACTAGCTTTCGCGTGGAAGATAACGTGTCGGCAGCACACCAATGCGGCCATTACGATCAAGTGATAATTCCCAGCCTTCCTCAGCGTCAATCGTAGACAGTAAGTTATCAAGCTGACGTGTTGAGCTTATATCCGTATCGTTCAATGACATAATGAAATCACCCGGACGCAAGCGATTATAATTGGCCGCACTGCGTCGTTCGACTTTTAGAACCATCACACCCTTCAGGTAAGGATCAAATCCAAGTTCCTCGCCCAAAGCCGGGCTCATATTCACCACGGTGGCACCATCAAAAGGATGATACCCTTCTAACTTGCGCTCGTCACGCGCGGGGCTTTCTTGTGGGATGTCAGTACGAACAGAGACTGTCCGTTCGCGCCCTTCTCTGAAATATATAATGTTTGCACGGTCCCCTTTGCGTAATGTGGCGAGCTTGAACCGTAACCCACTATCATCATTAATGGGCGTGCCATCGACCGATAAAATCACATCCCCTTTTTCGAGTCCCGCTCTGTCGGCAGGACCTTTGGGCAAAATCTCGTTGATAACAGCGCCTTTGGAACGGTCTAATCCGAGGGCCGCCGCCATGGTCGCATCCACGCCATTTGTCCTTGCTCCAATCCAAGGCCGCACAATGCGTCCTTCGGTCAGAGCACTCTCAACGGCACGAGCAACAAGCTCTGAGGGAATGGCAAAGCCAATCCCATTAGACCCACCTGATCGCGAGAATATGGCTGTGTTCACACCCACTAGCTCTCCGGATAAGTCGACTAGGGCGCCGCCGGAATTACCCGGATTTACGGCCGCGTCTGTTTGAATGAAGGACGACACATCTGTTACATTAGTCCGCCCCAAAGCCGAAACAATCCCGCTCGTGACCGTTTGCCCGACACCAAAGGGATTACCAATCGCGAGGACAATATCACCAATTTCGAGATCTTCAGCTTCACTTTGAATGGCCAAAGCCGATAATCGCTCACCTTTCGTATCAATCTTTAAGACGGCAACATCAATCTCTTCATCCTGCGCAATAATCTCAGCCTCAAATTCGCGACGATCATTCAGGACAACGCGTAATTCATCTGCACCTTTAACAACATGGGCATTTGTCACGATGATACCATTAGAGCGGACGATAACGCCGGACCCCAGAGAGTTCTCAACCCGCTCTTGTGGGGCGCGGCGCATACCAAACATGAAATCGAAAAAGTCAGAGCGACTACGGGTTTGAACAGTGCGGGATGTATAAACATTCACAACAGCAGGCGCGGTTTGTTTGACGACAGGCGCATAAGAGAGCTGCACCTGCATTTGAGAGTTTGGAACAACCCGTTCCGGTGCCTCATTAAGAAATTGTGCTTGCGCCGGGCCACTGCCCCAAACGAGAGCGCTCATCAGGCCGCTGCCAAAAATGGATAAAAGAGATTTTTTCATAATCTCTAAAATAGGGTGGAATGGATAAATTACCAAGCCCCACCCGTCTTTATAAATGATTATTTAGGTTTATTTGCGCTCCAGCTTCTTTTCAGCGTCTTTTAAAGCCTTCTGCGCTTTTTCCAAATCGCGTCTGGCACGGCGAAGTTCAGACTCGCTTTCCTCAAGGTCATCCAAGTCCTCAAGCATATTTTGCGCATTTTCGAGCATGGATTTTGCAATGGCCAATCGCGCTTCTTTGGAGGCCTCTTTTCCACGCTCTATGAAGAGTGTTTTTACATCCCCATTTTCAAAATCAAAGTCATGATCAAATTCAAAATGCTTTGGAAAGTCTGACATGTCACCTGACCAAGAGAAGACCTTCTTGCCCTCTTCATCGGTCAGACTATCTATAACAATACTGCCCTTCATATTTTCGAGGACTTTAAGGTTTTTCAATTCTGAAAGCTCACTCAATTCGCTAAGTTTTGAGAGACTCGATAAACCACTCAACCCTTTTAGTGACTTTAGAGCCTCTAGCTTTTCTAAGCCTCCTAAGGATTCTAAACTTTTTAAAGACTCTCTTAGTTCCTCTGTCATCTCTTCATCGTCAAGAAATACACGTATGGAATTCGTTTTAAGGACACGATTATCATCGTCTGAATTCAACCAACTATAAACCCCGCGCTTCTTAGCAATATCCTTACCGGTCAAGAATTTTAGTTGATTGTCATCGCCCACTTCAAAAGACCAAGATTTAGACTTCTTTGCTTTATCGAGATCAAACCCTTCAATGTCTTTCGGATCAATTTTAGTTTTGCGTCCGGCAACATCGACTTCATAAGCTTCAAATGTATCGCCATCTAAATTTATCTCATACCGTTTCTTGATTGTCTCACCGTCATCATCAGTTTTAACAATCTCAATGAGAGAATTTTTCTTCTTCATGCTAACAACGGTATCCGGCAAGGTCTGTTCAGGATGGGCCTCAGCAATTGTGAGTGGCGCCGTGAGTACTCCAACCCCCAAAATCACGCTTGCCGTTAATATACGAGACGCACGCTTATTCATCTTTGGTGTCGCCAAAGTTTCCAAACGATCTGCCAAAGGATGCGCCATACCAAGTGTCAGAGGGTCTGACATACCTAAATCCAGCCATTTCATCATTTTTCAGTCTCCGGTTTTAGAGGGGTGTCACTGAGGGCTAAGCCCAGTGGTGCGTTATGAGATTGTCTGCTGACGGTCTTGGCCGCATGAACCAATGTTTCAGCATAAGAATGTGTGGTTTCCGGTCCTGTCTTGGCAATAACTGAAGCATCGCAGGCGGCTTCTTGATCGACCCGCAATTTATGCGCTGCAAAATGCACGAGCGGGTTCGGCCAAAATAGAGCGCGGTAAGCCAGCACGATAAAGGCCACCCATAGATCTCCACGTTTTATGTGGGCCATTTCATGGATGAGAGCAAAAGCTTGTTGGTCAGTCGTGAAACGGCTCTCAAAATCTTTCGGCAAAAGGATAAGCGGTTTCATAACGCCCGTCACCATTGGGCCAGAGACTTTGTCTGACAAACGTATTTCGGGCATGTTTTTTAGGCCGACAGCCTCTTTGGAGTGGCTAACAGCCAACGCAAAGTTCTCTGAAATTGGCAAAGACTCTGCTCTCATATGCGCCATAAAACGGCGTTGTTTCAATAATTGATAGGCAAACCAAAGCAGTGCCAAAGATAGCCACAGCACTGCCACCAACGCCAAGACATTAAAACTTTCGGTCGGGACATGAGGCACACTTGGCGTTATCGTTGCTGATGCGACATCAGACACATCTATATTGGCCGGGAGAATATAATTTACCTCAGTGATGATTTCATCAGGTACAGCCCGGGTGAGAAATGGCACAGTCATTGTGGGCAGAAATAAACGAACAAGAGGAAGCAACCAAAGCGCATAGGCTGCGTTCGCCCCGAAATAGCGCGCAAACGGACGTCGAATAATCAGGACCAGTCCGATTAAGAGACTGACCATCAACCCCGTTTGCAAGCCCCAAGAGGCCAGCATATCGATATGGTGGCTCCCGAAACTCATTTTTTCAATTTTGCTAGAAGCGCTTCTAACTCGGCTATATCTTTATCACTCAGCCCATCTGCCTCTGCCAGATGCGCCACAAGCGGGGCGGCACGCCCCCCGAATAGTCGATCTGACAAACTACGCGCCGCATGTGACGCATAGGTCTCCTTTGCAATGAGGGGTGTGTAAAGATAACGGCGACCATCCGCTTCGGTCGACAAAGCGCCCTTTTCGACTAAACGCGACAAAAGTGTTTTAACCGTGCGGGAACTCCAATTCTTATTATTATCAAGGGCTTCATAGACATCGCTCGCGGCTTGAGGATGGTTTTCCCAAAGCACATTCATAATATCGAGTTCAGATTGCGAAATTCGTAAAGCCACAGTCGATCCTTATTAACTACAGCTGTAGTCAATAATAACGATTACACATGTGGTCAATAGGGAATTGCGACGATATTGTTAAGATTAGGACAGGTTATAGAAGCATAGAATTTTGTTTAGGGCCCTCATACAATCAAAGCGGAGGCTTTAGCTTCTCGAAAAAGCAGATTGCGGGAGACCTTCAAATATCGGGTCGAGATATGTTTTTCGGTTGCCACCTTCCCAATTTCGAACGTTTTTAATACAGAAACGCACAAGCTCAGGGGCTTCTCCGCGACGCGCTCTTTGTGCTTCCGCACGTTCGAAGGCTTTAATTTCGGAGAGTGTCGTCGATGGCCCTGTAGCACATGACGCGATCAATTCAGTCGGCGTTACGTTCTGCATTTTAGTAAATTCCGTGCGGTTGTAGGCACGATAATTCGTACGCACAGTCGTACCAGACAAATATTTTACAAACACCATACGGCGATAATTTGGATTATCGGAGGGACCAGATTCTATCAATAATATCGGGCTGACATCATTTGATTGGGCCCAAGAGTGTTGAGGCACCGCCATAAGGCCGAGCGCTAAAAGACTCGAGAGTAAAAGCGTTTTTGTAGTTTTTACTAACATAGAGATTCCCACATCATTAGATTAGGTAAACTAAGATTAATGCGGGAACCTTATAAGTTAAAGAAAAATCACTCTTTGAGAGTCAGGGTTTAACAGTCTTAAACTCTTGAGGGAATCAAAGCGTGAGCCCCTATTATTCCGGGATATTCAATCCCCAGTCATAATCAAATTTATCAAACTTAGTGGCCGCTAACATAGCGTCTTTCTTCTCACCTTCCGCAAATTGCGCGAGATAGGCGACAACCTCTTCTGAACTATCGCCGAAGTCATCTTTATACCATTTGAAAAGACTGGACCCTGTAAGCTTGCCGTCAGCGGAAACATTCACGCCCCGCGCCGTCGCGATAAAGTCGCGCCCGGCTTGATCCAGGTCTTCATCAAGTGTTTCCGCTTCCCAAGCTTTCATGCCGAGATTCGGGCACCCAATAGACGCGCAATTAAAGGCAAAATGAATACGCGGCTCATCATAGGTGCCGCGCACAATATCATGTTCGATATTATCGAGGCTTAATCTCTCGCCATTAACGGTGAGGCGTTTTTTCTTCCACGGGCCAAGCAACCCAATTTTGCGAATGGATTTAACCGGATAGTTATCCAAGATGACATTGATCGTTTCGGCATTATAAAGATTGGCCCAATAAGCAATGGCTTCTTCCTTGTTGAAATCTGATGAGTCGACATTGGAAAGCGTCTCAATATAGGCCTCAAGCTTGGCTTCATCCTCATCTGTGACTTTGTTATAAGCGAGGAGGTTTATGCCCTCCACTTGCGTCACATATTTAGCCAGAAATTCATTATAGGGAGCGTTCACGCTGGCATCCTGTGCATTCGCTGTTGTGCCAGTCGCCATGAGCGCTGTGGCGGCCAACAAGAGTGTTTTTACATTTAATGGCATAGGGTCTTTTCTCATCAGAGTGAATAACAGATTTGAGGCCTTATATCACAGCGCTGATGAGCGTCACTTGAACTCCATAACACAAATTGTTTATCAAAATGGGAGCTTAGCGCTTGGGTATATCCTCTGAGACTTGTGAATTATCCAATTTCTGTTCATCATCATTCACAGAGAAATTTATGTCTTCAACTATATGAGTTTGGCTTTTTACCTCGAGTCCCAACAACGCGCCGAGACTTATGCAGACCAAACTCACAAAAACGACTTTTGCGCCTTTTTCAGAAATAAACATTTACCCCTCTTTTTTGACTACATATGTAGTCTTAATAAGAAAGCCTGATTTATTCAAATTACAATGATGCAAGAAATCAATAAAAAACCCGCCTCACCGGACGGGTTTTGAGAAATTCAAGTTACTATAATTTACGCGTCAGCGACTTCTTCAGCAAGACGCTCACGATCAACTTTACCTTTGGCATCAACATCGCGGTCAACAAATTCAATAACGGCCATTGGTGCGTTATCGCCGTAACGAAAACCCGCTTTCATAATGCGGATATACCCGCCTTGGCGATCCGCGTAACGTGGACCAAGAACATCAAAGAGCTTCTTAGATATCTCTTTATTACGTGTACGGGCAATTGCGATACGGCGGCTGTTCAAATCGCCTTTCTTAGCAAGTGTGACAAGCTTCTCTACGAAAGGACGGAGTTCTTTTGCTTTTGGAAGTGTCGTTACGATTTGCTCGTGCTCGATTAAGCTGGACGACATATTCGCAA
>CAYTAJ010000052.1:8123-16700 GCA_964435725.1 uncultured Algimonas sp. | reverse complement strand
TAAGAAGAGATCCGAACACAAGGCCCAATGAATTTAAGATGCGCATAAAACCTCCGAATACTCTCTTCTCTTAATCGGTTTTATGCCATCTGCCAATCATTGAACAATTTAAGGTCGCTTGACCGTTAATCATATTAGCAATAACGGAAGTCAGGGTTAGTTTTAAGGTTCGAGTATGATCGAACTCATATACACAAGCGTAACGCCACAAACACTGGACACAGCCATTGTCTCAGAAATTTTAACGACCGCGAAACATAATAATCGCCTCAACAATATTACCGGCCACTTATTTTACGATGGCCATCGTTTTTTGCAAATCATCGAGGGCGCAGATGAGGCAATTTATCGCCTTTATAATTTAATTGAATCAGACCCTCGTCACGAAAACGTCGAGCTTCTTTATGAACAGGAAATAGAAAAAAGAGCTTTTCCAGATTGGCAAATGGCTTATGAGCCACTCAAGATCGGCCGCCTTGAGCACCCAATGCAAGATATTTTGAAGATATTTGAGTCACAAGGTAAAGATCAAAGCGACAAAGTTTATAATTTTGGGGCCGGTCTGTTCAAAATATTTCGAGACTCAACAATCACACCTTAACTATTTCACTGCTTGCGTGACGATATTCTCCAATAGCTCCTGTCCGCCGGATACAGGCTTAGGCGACTCGTTTTTATCCAAACACGCCTTAGCCATATCATCGAGAGACAGATTGCCGGAGAGCATATCGGCACCCAACCCGCTATTCCATCCGGCATAGCGCTTGTCTTTGAACGCTTGTATTTGGTCCGCTTCAATCATCGCCGCGGCGTTTTCGAGTGCGCGAGCCAGAAGGTCCATGCCGCCAATATGGCCGTGGAAAAGGTCCTCGGCTTCAATAGATTGACGCCGCACTTTCGCGTCAAAATTGGAGCCGCCCTTTTTAAAACCGCCCCCTTTTAAGATGTAATATATTGCCATAGTGGTCTCGCGCAGATCATTTGGAAATTGGTCTGTGTCCCAGCCATTTTGGGGATCGCCGCGATTAAAATCGATAGACCCAAATATGCCAAAGGCATTCGCCATTTCGACTTCGTGCTCAAAACTATTCCCCGCTAAAGTCGCATGGTTAGGCTCGATATTCACGCCGACTTCTTTTTCCAGACCATAGTCTTTCAAGAAACCATAAACCGTGCCGACATCGCGATCATATTGATGTTTGGTGGGTTCGTGCGGTTTCGGTTCAATCCAGATATCGCCTTTAAAGCCAATCTTGTGTTTGTGCTCGACAACCATGGTGAGGAATCGACCAAGCTGTTTCATCTCTTGACCAACATTCGTGTTGAGAATTGTGTCATAGCCTTCACGGCCTCCCCAAAGCACATAGCCCTCACCGCCAAGGCGATGCGTGGCTTCAAGACAGTGTTTGACTTGTAACGCCGCGAAAGCCGCCACATCAGGATTAGGGTTTGTCGAGGCCCCCGCCATATAGCGCGGATGCGAGAACATATTCGCTGTGCCCCATAAAAGTTTCGTCTTTGAGCCCGCCATTTTCTCTTCGATTTTATCGACGATAACCGCGAAATTTTCGATGTGCTCTTTCGGTGTTTCTGCCGCCGCCATGACATCAGTATCATGGAAACAGAAATAAGGATTGCCGAGCTTTTCAAAAAAAGAAAAGGCCGCCTCTAATTTGGCTTCAGCTGCGGCTTGATCATTTGTGCCGCCATGCCAAGGGCGGTTAAACGTGCCTCCCCCAAACACATCAAAACCATCCCAACAGAAGTTGTGCCAATAGCAAACGGCTACGCGCAAATGCTCCGCCATGGTTTTGCCCATGAGCGTTTTATCGGCGTCATAATATTTAAACGCCAAAGGGTTTTGGCTGTCTTTCCCTTCAAATTGAATGGGGTCTATATGGTCGAAATATCCGCTCATGATATGGTCCTAATTTAAGTCTTTTGTCGCGTTATAAAGTTTAGAAAATAGTTTGCGCCGCTCTGCAAAAAGCGCCGTCATTTCAGCGTTCGGCTCTATGGTGTGGCTGATAGACGGCGGCGTACAAACCGCTTTGTATTTTTCGCCCGACACACAAAGGCGCGCCAAACGCGCTGCGCCAAAGGCCGGGCCAACGGCAGAGGCTGTGCGATAAGTCAGGGGCAGATTCATCGCACTCGCGATCACCTCGCCCCACCAATGAGAGCGAGAGCCGCCGCCAATAACAGACAGACTCTCAATTTTTGCTCCCGTCGCTTTCAACACATCAACACCATCGGCCAAAGCAAAAGCCACACCTTCAAGGGCCGCCTGGCCCATGGATAGTGGCGTGTCTTCATGGGTCAAACCAAAGAAGGCCCCTTTTGCCTTTGGGTCATTATGGGGTGTCCGTTCGCCAGACAGATACGGCAAAAAAAGAGCCCCTTTTCCGGGCGTCTTTGCATCAGCCGTTTGTTCATAAAGGGTTGCTTCCGTTTCAAAACCGGCAATGCGCGCGACAAAATCAACCGCGCTGGCCGCGGATAATATGACACTCATCTGATGCCACATATTTGGCAGTGCATGACAAAAGGTATGGACAGCCCCGTCTGTATTGGGACGGTATTGTTCATCCGCCAAAAAGACGACTCCGGAGGTGCCCAGAGAAATAAAGCCCTCACCCGGCGCAACCACACCCGCACCCACGGCGCCCGCCGCATTATCTCCACCGCCTGCGGCAATCGGCACTTGGGCCATGCCCCAATCATCAGCGACGCTCGGCTTTAAAGTGCCGGTTGCTTCCGAGCCTTCATAGAGTTTGGGCATATGGTTTGTCATTAAGCCCGTAAGGCCTAAGACCTCATCCGACCAATCCCGCTTGGCGACATCCAACCACAAAGTTCCCGCACTGTCAGACATATCAGAGGCGTAATCCCCACTCATCAAGAACCGGACATAATCTTTGGGCAAAAGCACCTTGGCCACGCGCTTGAAATTTTCCGGCTCATGCGCGCGCATCCAGTGAAGCTTTGGGGCTGTAAAGCCCGGCATGGCGAGGTTGCCTGTGATGTCGGTAAGGCTTGGCAGGTCTGCCATCATCGTCTGGCAATTGGCTCCGCTGCGCCCGTCATTCCATAAAATCGCAGGCCGAATTATTTTATCCTCTGCATCCAAACAGGTTGCCCCGTGCATTTGCCCGGATAGACCAATCGCTTTCACGGCGCGGCGAGCCTGACTATCCAATTTATGGACAGCCTCATTCGTTGCCCGCCACCAATCCGCCGGGTCTTGTTCAGACCAAAGCGGTTTTGGACGAGAGACAGAGAGCGGTGCCGTTGCCTGATCGATGACTGCTTGCGCGTCATTGACGAGGACGGCTTTGACGCCAGACGTGCCTATATCAAGACCGAGATACATTTATTCAACTGTCAAAGTGGTCGACTTCACATTTGTCGAACTATTACCCACCATGATGTCAAATTCACCCGGCTCGACAACGCGCTCCATATCGAGATTGTAGAACCAGAGTGACTCCCTCGTAATCGGCAGGCTCACAGTCTTTGTCTCACCCGGCTCGAGGCTCACACGCTCAAACCCTTTGAGGTCTTTAACATTCCGAGTGACCGTGCTGACCTTGTCACGAATATAGAGCTGAATAATTTCATCGCCTGCCACATCGCCGGAATTTGTCACGGTTACAGAGACAGAGGTTTCGCCGTCCACGCCAATGATGGGCGAAGCCAGTGTCGGTTCGGAAATGTCGAATGTTGTGTAGCTCATACCCTCACCAAAGGCATATAGCGGCGACGCATCCGCAAAGGCATAGCCCCGTCGTGCCGTTGGTTTGTGATTATAAAAGGCCGGAATATTGCCAACCGTTCGTGGCACGGAGACAGGCATTTTACCGGATGGGTTGGCGTCACCAAATAACAAGTCAGCGACGGCTGTGCCTGTTTCTTGGCCTAATATCCAACCATAAAGAATAGCGTCGAGATTATCCTCAACATTTAAGAGCGATAAAGGACGACCGGATATTATGACAGAGACCATAGGCACGCCTGTTTCTGCCAAAGCATCGACCAATTCTTTTTGTTCACCAATTAATGTGATGTCATTGCGGTCGCCCATATGGGTTTCAGACCAGGCCTCTCGAGAGGTCGACTCGTCACCGCCAATTGCAAGGATAATAAGATCCGCGTCTTTAGCGACCGTAACAGCCTCAAAAATATCGCTGCGGTTTTGGTCCGGGTCGATAAGATTAACTTCATCATCCCACCAAGACCGATTATCTGTCAGTGTCACGCCTTGCGCATGAACAACATCGATTGTGTCACCCACTTTGTTTTGAATCCCTTCCAAGATAGAAACCGTTTGACGGGGTTCATCTGAATAGCCGCCCAAGACGGTAATCGCCGCATTCGGCCCAATCACCGCAATCTTTTTATAGTCTGAGCGATCAAGCGGGAGAATATTATTGTCATTCTTCAGCAAGACGGCCGCTTTGCGCGCGGCTTCTTCTGCCAAATCGCGCGCTTCCTGATTACCGGTAATAGAGTCAGCGTAGTCGGGATCCGCAAAGGGCGTTTCAAATAGATTGGCCCGCATTTTCATTTCCAACATGCGGCGCACAGCTTGATCAATCAGCGCTTCATCAAATTCACCCGACTCCACCTTCTCTTTTAATTGATAATAGGCCACACCGTCTGGCAATTCGATATCTACGCCTGAGCGCAGCGCAATGGCGCCGGCATCGGCCAAATTATCGACGATGCTATGGCGACCTTGCAATTCATTGATCGCAAAATAATCCGCTACAACGACACCATCAAAACCCCATTCCCCGCGCAGGACATCATTTAAAAGCCAGCTATTGGCGTGGGACGGCACACCGTCGATCTCATTATATGAGGCCATAACGGAGGCGGCATTGCCTTCTTTAATCGCGGCCTTAAAGGGTGGGAAAAAACGCTCATATAGTTCGCGATCCGACACCTGACTTGGGCCGACATTCATACCGCCTTCGGGCTGACCATGGCCTGTCATATGTTTGAGTGTCGCGACAACTTTATCATCCGCGATTGGAAAGCTATCGCCCTGAAAACCCTTAACGGCCGCCACGCCCATACGAGAGACAAGATAAGGGTCTTCCCCATAGGTTTCTTCAATACGGCCCCAACGGGGGTCGAGCGCAATGTCAACAACGGGTGATAAAACATGATGCGCGCCACGCGCACGAATTTCTCGGGCTGTTATAGAGTAAACCTGCTCAACCAGCTCGGTATCAAATGTTGCTGCAAGCGCAATAGATTGCGGGAAGCTAGTCGCTTGATAGGCCTGAAAACCGTGGAGACCTTCTTCGTGGAATAAGGTTGGAATACCCAAACGGGTTTCTTCGATGTGCCATTTTTGAATTGAATTAATTAGTTCGGCTGTATTGGCCGCATTACGTCCTGTCAGGCTTCTTACCACTGTTGAATCATTCAGTGCGGTTCGTTCACGCTCGGCCTCCATACCTTGAGTGTCTTGCGGACGTGCAAAACACCCCACACCATGCGGAAATTCCGCTTTCATTTTTTCCGGATTAAAGGAGCCGTCTGTTTCAATCACTTTTTTCTTATCAAACCAAATACAGGAAATCTGAGCCAGTTTTTCATCCAGCGTCATCTCTGCCAAAAGCTCATTCACTCGATCACTCGAGGATGTGGTGACGATTGGCAAAATCTCGCCCGCTGTGGATTGTGTTGTTTCAGGCGATGTACATCCCACTAAAATAGCAGACAAAATTAAGGCGCTGGCGCTCGTTTTCAAAAGACGGATCATAAACAACTTCCCTGATTTTAGTGTTTCCCGAATAGAGCCTGTCCTTGCAGACGGCTCTTTTATGCTTGATTAAGGATGGGAAGTAAGCAAAAATGACAACGTTGTCAAATTGTCTATAAGGACCCCCTGAACTTTTCATGCCAACCATTATCGACATAGCAAAACAAGCGGGCGTCTCTTTTAAGACGGTCTCTCGCGTCTTGAATGACGAAAGCAATGTTCGACCGGCAACACGTGAAAAAGTATTAGAGGCCGCCAAAGCCCTGAATTACCGTACGAATACAGCGGCGCGAAATCTGCGCTCCAAACGGCCTAAGCTCATTGCTTTGCTTATCGACAACCCGTCTCAGAGTTATACGCAAAGTGTGCAGCTCGGCGCTTTGTTAGGCTGTCAAAAACATGGGCTTTACCTTAGCCTGCATTCGCAATCAGATAAGAAAACCCTCACCTCTCTCGCGGAAAATGGTGAAACCATCGGCTTTATCCTCGCGCCGCCCATGTCTGACGACAAAGCCGTTCTCAGGATGCTCTCAAAACTAGGCAAACCCGTCATTCGGTTGGGAACAGAACACCCTCAAGCCGTTGGCATACGCATAAGCGTGGATGACAAACAGGCTGCCTTTGATATTACGGAACACCTCATCAAGCTCGGCCATCGTCGCATTGGCTTTATTAAAGGGCACGTTGATTATGATGCCGCATCCCACAGATATTTAGGGTACAAAGCCGCCCTTCAAGCCCGCGACATCAAAGTAAATGACGCCTTGGTTGTTCAAGGCGATTTTTCTTATGCTTCCGGCCTAGAAGCAACAGAGAGCCTTCTCGCCTTAACTGAAAAACCCACCGCTATTTTTGCCGCCAATGATGAAATGGCCGCCGGGGCCTTGGCCGCCGCCTATAAGCAAGGGCTGCGTGTTCCCGATACTCTGAGTATTGCAGGTTTTGATGACTCCCCCATCGCCACAGCGGTATATCCGCAGCTCACAACCGTCCGTCAGTCTTTGGCGGATATGGTTGAAAAAGCCGTCGAACTCTTAGCCGCCCCGCAATCCGAGGATAAAAACACAAAGATCATCTTAGAGCACGCGCTTATTTCTCGAGACTCGACAGGTCCCGTTCTGTAAGTTTTATCTCGGGGCTTTTGACAAAGTTAAATTGACACCGCTGTCATTTTGGCGGATTAAACAAGTAATAAGCGCGGAAAAGAAATACCGCGAAACATATGAGGGGACAATTTCATGTCAGATAATACTTCTACGGTAAGTGAGAAAGGAAACTTTGGTTTCATCATTCTTATTTGCTTGGTCGCCACGCTAGGCGGCTTTTTATTCGGTTTTGATAGTGGCGTCATTAACGGCACGGTAAAGGGTTTGGACGCCGCATTTGGCGCCACTAACTTTGCCAGCGGTTTTAATGTCGCGTCTATGTTGTTGGGTTGTGCGGCAGGGGCGTTCTTCGCCGGACGTCTCTCTGATATGTTTGGCCGACGCAATATGATGATGTTGGCGGCTGTGTTCTTCCTCGTCTCTGCTTGGGGCTCAGGCATAGCCAATAGCTCTGGTGTCTTTATCTTCTTCCGTATTCTCGGTGGCCTGGCCGTGGGCGCTGCGTCTGTCATGGCGCCGGCTTATATTTCTGAAATCGCACCCGCCCGTTTGCGCGGTGGCCTCGCCTCACTGCAACAGATTGCGATTGTTGTCGGTCTGACAGCGGCCTTCTTCTCGAACTATTATCTCGCAAGTGTTTCCGGAAGTGCAACAGCGGAGTTCCGAGGTACAGAAACATGGCGTTGGATGTTCTGGGTTGAAATTGCTCCGGCGGCTTTATTCTTTGTCTTGCTCTTCTTTATTCCAAAAAGCCCTCGCTATTTGATGGTGAAAGATGATGAAACAGGCGCCCGCAACGCTTTAACAAAATTATTCGGCGGAAGCATTGCTGAGCGCAAGGTCAATGAAATCAAAGCCTCGCTCGCCTCTGATCATAAACCGCGCCTGTCAGATATTTTCAATGGCGGTAAACTTCGACCAATTGTTTGGGTCGGCATTGGTCTTGCTGTCTTCCAACAGCTCGTCGGCATTAATGTCATTTTCTATTATGGTGCCGTGATGTGGGAAGCCGCAGGCTTTACCGAAGCCGACGCCCTTAAACAGAATGTCTTTATGGGTGTCATGTCGATCTTTGCGACAGGCTTAACCGTGTTCTTGATTGACAAGTTTGGCCGCAAACCTTTCTTGATGATTGGTTCTATCGGCATGGCAATAATGTTGGCCATCGTTGCTTGGGCCTTCGGTACAGGCGAGCTCGTCAATGGCAGCTTAGAGCTTAGCAATTCAATGGGTACAACGGCCCTTTACGCCGCCATGGCCTATGTCTTCTTCTTTAATATGACATGGGGTCCTGTGATGTGGGTCTTATTGGGTGAAATGTTCCCGAACCAAATTCGTGGATCTGCTTTGGCTGTTGCAGGCCTTTCACAATGGCTTGCTAACTTCCTTGTCACGATGACTTTCCCATGGATGTTGGCAAATCTTGGCCTATCCGTTTCATTCTTTGTCTATGCAGGCTTCGCCTTCATTTCCATTTTCTTCGTGAAGATGGCGGTGAAAGAAACCAAAGGTATAGAGCTCGAAGATATGACGGGATAACACCTTTTAAATTTAGGGGGAGAAGGCGTCGATTTTCGGCGCCTTTTTTATTGGGTAAATAACAGAAAAATTGGGAAATAAATTCCACACACTCATAATGATTGGAACAGACGGATTAGAAAAAAAGAAATTTTGCTATGCTTTCTCCCTACACAT
>CAYTAJ010000052.1:1755-8023 GCA_964435725.1 uncultured Algimonas sp. | reverse complement strand
TTGGAACAGACGGATTAGAAAAAAAGAAATTTTGCTATGCTTTCTCCCTACACATCGTAAACAATATGACACAACGGGATGGACGCCCCAAAAGACATAACAAAACAGGATGTATTATGACTCTCAGACACCTCTTTTTAGCCACGGCCCTCAGTAGTTTTGTCTTAGCCAGTTGTCAGCAACAGGCAGAAACTGTCGAGAACGACACAACAGAGACTTCGACACCAGAAACCCCACAACTCTCAAGCACGGCCCCAATCGTATTGCCGGGCGCGCCGGGTGAAGCCTCTCAAACCCTCGCGGCAAAAGACGCCATTAAAGTGGCGGATAATCGTTATTCACCTGATGATGTCCTCTTTATGCAGAATATGATTCCACATCATGCGCAAGCTGTGGATATGGCGAATCTGGTCGCTGAGCGCACAAATCGCGAAGAGATTGTTGATATCGCCAGCCGTATTAAAGCGTCTCAAGCCGATGAGATTAAGTTCATGGAAGACTGGCTGAAAGAGCGGGGCGAACCCCTTATGCCAAAAGCCGAGAGCTATGGCAGCGGTCATGAAGGCCATGACATGTCACATGGTGTCCACCATGATATGGAAGGCATGGCGACGCCTGCTCAAATGGAACAACTCGCCAATTCTGAAGGCACGGATTTTGATAAATTATTCCTGACTCTCATGATTACCCACCATGAAGGGGCGTTGACCATGGTGAAAAACCTAACGGATCAGCCGGGGTCCGCCTATGACCCTGTCCTTTATGATTTCACCAATGATGTTGTGAATGACCAAACCTCTGAAATAGAACAGATGGCGGCAATTTTGCGCTCCTTCTCGTCTGATGCCCGCGCAGGTCTTTCGGCTGGATTTGCGGATGCTGGGCAAGCCATCAGTAACCTCAACCTCGTCGCGTCCCTGCCTAAGCCTGCCGGGTTCTTTGACCCAAATAATCCCACAGGTCTGCCGCCCGTTATTTCCAATGATGACGAAGAGGCCGGCACGCGCGGCGATGACGGTCAAAGTGTGGAAGCCACAGAATGGGGCAGTCGCTCTCCCCTGCTCAGCTTCGCCAATACTGATATGGCGTTCCAAGATAATATTATGATTGCGGGGAATTATCACGGCTTCAACATCTATGAGCTTCAAGATAGCGGCGCACCGGAGCTTATCAGCTCCGTCGTTTGTCCAGGCGGACAAGGCGATGTGTCTATTGTGGGTGATTTGCTCATTATGTCAGTGGAACAAACACGCGGTCGTGTGGATTGCGGTCTTCAAGGCATCAGCGAAGATGTGAGTGCAGAACGCTTCCGCGGGCTTCGTATCTTTGACATTAGCGACCTCGCCAAACCCATTCAGGTCGGTCAAGTCCAGACCTGTCGTGGGTCGCATACCCATTCTGTTGTTACGCAAGACGCTGAAAAACTCGTGGTTTATAATTCGGGCACAGCCTCTATTCGTGACGGCGAAGAGCTTGAGGGTTGTGTCGGAAATATTCCGGGCGATGATCGCACAGCGCTCTTCCGGATTGATGTCATTGAAATTCCGCTGGCCGACCCGTCCAAATCTCGCATTGTCGACAGCCCGGCCGTTTTTGCCGATGAAGAGACGGGCCGTCTCGCCGGGCTCTGGCAAGGGGGTGACCATGGTGAAGATACGCAAGATTCACGACAGACCAATCACTGTCATGACATCACGGTCTTCCCGTCGCTCAACATCGCCGCCGGTGCCTGTTCAGGCAATGGGATTATTTTCGATATTTCCGACCCGATGAAACCTAAACGCATCGATGAAGTCGTCGATAAAGGCTTTGCCTATTGGCATTCTGCGACCTTTAATAATGACGGCACGAAAGTCCTCTTCACCGATGAATGGGGTGGCGGCAGCCGTCCGCGCTGTCGCGTCTATGACCCGAAAGATTGGGGCGCGAATGCCTTTTACGACATTGAAAATCGCGAGCTTGTCTTCAAAGGTTATTATAAAATCCCGGCCCCGCAATCTGATACTGAAAACTGCGTAGCCCATAATGGGTCTATCATTCCTGTGCCCGGACGTGATATTTTCGCCCAAGCCTGGTATCAAGGCGGGCTGTCTGTGATTGATTTCACCGATTCCGCGAACCCCGTCGAGATTGCCTATTTTGACCGCGGCCCCATTCACGAAGAGAAGCTTACGCTTGGCGGATATTGGTCGACTTACTGGTATGACGGGAAAATTTACGGCACGGAAATCGCACGGGGTATGGATGTGTTCTCCCTCGCCCCGAGTGAGTTCCTGACGGAAAATGAAATCGCGGCGGCGGCTCTAGCAGACCAAGGCAATACCTTTAACCCGCAACAGCAATTCCCGGTCACATGGCCCGCTGAAACCATCGTCGCCAAAGCCTATCTCGATCAGATGCAACGTGATGACAGTGTATCAACCGAAGCTGCCACCGCCTTAACAGACGCACTGAACCGCGCGGACAGCTTGCTGCAAAGCGGAGAAAAGAACGCGGCTCTTTCAAGTGAATTGGGTACACTTATCGACGGCCTAGACCATAAAGGCCTCACCAATACAGTCTCAGAAATAGCCTCGCGACTACAATAATCGCGACAGCTGCCTAAAAAGAATAAAGGCGCATTTTTGCGCCTTTCTATTTCAGAGGCTCCAATTGAAGCCGAATGATACAGTCCGTGCCTTGCTCCGGCGTAGAATCTATTTCGAATTCTGCCCCCAGTGATTGACAAATTTCGTTTACGATTGAGAGGCCCAAACCTTCTCCATTTGAATCAATGCCTTTTACATGGCGTTGTGTGGCGAGTTTTAGATCTTCTTGAGTCATCCCCTTCCCGGTATCAATGACATGAATGTCTAGAAAATCTGAGGACGGCACCATTTTAAGCGTAATCTTGCCTGTCTCTGTATAATGAAGGGCGTTGGCCACAAGGTTATTCAATGCACGCATAAGCATTAAGGGGTCAGAGCGAATTAAATCATCCGTTGTCTCTAACTCAAACTGTAACCCCTTCGCTTGGACTTCATCTTTGAACATTGCATGCACATTGTCCAAAACAATATGCGCCGCAAATTTTTCGAAAGCGGGCCCGTCAATTAACGAGCTTGTATCAGAATTGCTAGAACGCATATGTTGCGTCGCTATATCTTCGAGATAGTCAAAGGCCTTATGCATTTGATCGGTCTCATGGCCCTGACTTCCTTCCATTTTTTCCATGGCGAGACGTAGAGACGAAAGAGGCTGTCGGATATCATGTGAGACAGAGGATAAGGCAAGTCGTCGTTTTTCGGCCAAGACCTTCGCTTCGCTGAAGTCAGTTTCAGCTTTCTGTAGTTTTGAGGTGAGCTCCAGCTTGTCCCGCGTGACAGAAAGTTCTGCTCGTAAGGCTTCATCCCGTTCATTTCGTAGCCCGATTAAACGCAAAACAATAGCGCAAGCAAAAGCAAAGCACTCTGCAATTAAAGCGAAATGCCCATAATCCAGCGTATAATCCAAATTGAAATAACCCGCCCAGATATGGGCGATAGTGGCATAGATCATAGAAGACAAAACGATAAGCGCGCCAAATAAATAGGGCTTTGCGCCTAAAAGCCTGCGTCGAAACGCAATAATACCTGCTGTTATTTGCACAAACGTGCTGATGGGAACGAGCGCGTAGGCCAGAGTTTGGAACCAAAAGACTTTGACAAAGAAAAACGCCAAAAAAGCAAATACAGCGGAGAGGCCAACCATCCCCAACATAAACCTGTCAAGGCGTGCAGCGGTCTCTTTGAAATTAAACAATATCCGCGCAAAACTTAATCCAAACACCGACATAAGTAACATAAAGCTCAAATTGAGCGGATCGTTTAACGCCGGGTAGTCCGGCCACAAATATTGGAATGTATAGCCATCAGCATGACTGACATATAATAAACCCGCCAACATATAGAGACTGAAACTAATACCCAGTCGCCAACCAATGACGGGTATCATGACAATTGTAAAAATCATGAAAGCGATCAGCGCACCATTGAGCATCCAGTCAATTAAAGCCGCGTCCAAATGATCCTTCGACACACCAGAAGGGGTTCCTATCGCAATCGGCAAGTATGTCGTTGAGGTTGAGCGATACCCGATAAGCACATCAATCGTCTCTCGCGGGCTTACAGATATATCAACAACTAAGAGATTATCGTTAATCGGCCTGGCATGAAACGGATCAAATTCGCTGTGTTTCAAAACACGTTCAATTTGCCCATTTTCCCGACGCACATAGACATCTAATTCATAGGTGAATTGACGATTGAGATCTAAACGCCATTTCTGTTGGACGTCAGATAAGTTTTCAAAATGCGACCATAGCCAAAGGCGTGAGGTCGTCATGCCGAAATCGACATAGGGCGTCTTGATGGAAGAGAAGCTTTCTGGCTGACCTAACACTTCTTCAACCGTCAAGGCTTGCGTTTCATCCATAAAATAAACGCTGTCACCCTCTAACGAATGATAAAAATCTGTCGCAGTTTCTAAAGGAACCGTATTAAGGGTGGGAGGTTGAGAGGCGACCGAGAGACTTGTCAAAAGACAATAAAACAACCCCGTCAAAATCACCGCATATGAATGACGCAGCAATCTTTTCCGATTTTTTTCATGTCGCTGAAATCGTTTCACTCACGCTCCATTTTTCCTCACTATGACTGGGACGGGTCAATTAGACTATGGGGCGGATACCCCATTCAGAGCTGTTTATGTTCATCCAAGAGCCCTTCACGCAGGGCGTAAACCATCAACTCGGCCACATTATGAACCCCAAGCTTTTGCATCAAACTGCCTCGATGTTTTTCAACAGTCTTTGGGCTGATAGAGAGACGTTCTGCGATATTCACATTTAGATGGCCCGTCGCGATTAAGGCCAAGACCTCTTGTTCACGCGCCGTCAGAACGGGGGTGTCATTTTCACGGTCAAGCTGCCCCTTCACCTCTTTTGCAATGTATCGGGCACCATTGAGGACAGTCAAAAAACCCTCACGCATTTCATCGGGGCGACAGCTCTTGAGCAAAATCCCGTCAACGCCGGCACTGACCCAATCCGATAATAAATTGAGCGAGGTAAATCCCGTCAAAAGCAAGATAGAGGTATCAGGGCTCCAGCGCCTGACCTCGGCATAGACTTCTATCCCCCGTGCCAGAGGCATGGCGGCGTCTAATACCAACATGTCGGGGCTATGTTGTTTTACGAGGGCAATCGTCTCAAGACCATTTTCCGCCTCGGCGACAATATCAATATCGGGTAAGTTTTCGAGGATTTGCCGCGTCCCATGACGCACAATGGCATGATCATCGGCAATGATGACGGTGCGGTGTTTACTCTCTTTATTCTGTATGGCCATCTACCCCTCTCATACCTTCATACAGCTTTAGCCCCTGCCTGCAATCCAAAGGCGGGTGAGGCCAAAAATAAAAATGGGGTATCTACCCCATATCCCCCGCGCGTCTGTCTCGTCATCATTGCATCAACAAAGTGGGGCAACCGCCCAATATCAGCTTCAGGAGAGCACGATGCGCGGATTAACAACATCAACATCTAAAAAGATTTTAGCCATGGGCGGTGCCGCCATGGCATTTGCAATCCTTATACCTTTAACCACGCCACAACTGGCTTTTGCGGAAGATTGTTTGTTGGACACAAATGATAATGGTTTAGTTGATGATAACGCCTTTGAAAGGGACACAGATGGAGGCGCAGACTCTGGGGGCAGTAATACGCGGCTCGCCTGTGGGGTTGGTGCAACAGCCGCAGGGTCAGAGGCCATAGCCCTTGGCGGCAGAGCAAACGCGAACGGAACAGGCACAACGACCATCGGAACGGATTCACGCGCCGTAGCGGGGTTTGCAACTGCACTGGGAAATGGGACGGAGGCCACGGGTCTTAGAAGCACAGCTTTGGGTGCGCGTGCAACCGCGACTGGTACGGACACAATTGCGATTGGCGCTGGTGACAATATAGTGAGCGGAGCTCTCGCGTCTCAACAAGGCGCAGTTGCTATTGGAGTTAACTCAGAATCCAACTTCTTTTCTCTTGGAGTGGGAACAGGGGCGCAGGCTTTGGGTCAAAGGTCTACAGCTTTAGGTACCAATACAAATGTACACGAGACTGCGCTTTCAGGTATCGCCATAGGAGGAGCTTTAACGGCTGGCACTGCAGCTCAGGTCTTAGAAAACGCAAATTATGGAATTGCCATTGGGTTTGGAACGGAGGCAGGTGCGGAAAGTTCGACGGTACTCGGATTTA
>CAYTAJ010000052.1:0-1655 GCA_964435725.1 uncultured Algimonas sp. | reverse complement strand
GAGGGTTCGTTTAGCGTTGCGATAGGGGAAAGTGCGGCCGCAATTAGTCCTTACACGACCGCGATTGGCAACTTTTCTTCCGCGTCTAGTAGTTATTCAAGCGCGTTAGGTGCATTCGCACGGGCGGAGGGATCACGTTCGAATGCATTTGGCGTGGGTTCGAATGCCCAAGGAAATCGGGCCAGCGCTTTTGGAGCATACACAGAAGCCGCAGAAGAACACTCAAGTGCTTTCGGTAGCAATGCAAGAGCAACGGCCGCTGGTGCGACGGCGATTGGTGCGGGGATTGGTGTTGAATTTGGTATCGGAGTGGCTTTTACAGACGCGGCATATGCCTCAGGCGAGGGGTCTATTGCTCTTGGCGGCGCAGTTTATGATATTGATGAAACAACACGAACGCTTCGGACGCGAGGCGCATTAGCCGAACAAGACGGTGCCATCGCGATTGGCACGGGCTCTGTAACAGCACAAACAAATGATATTGTGATTGGGACACAGGCAGCATCGCTTAATAATTCATCGACTCTCTCATCCATTGCCATTGGGGGCGATGGAACTGATGCTAACGATTTAGGAGCACAAGCGGGCGGCGCCGCAGTCGCAATTGGCAGTGACTCTTTGGGAACGGGCTCACAGTCAATAGCAATTGGGGCCTTTTCTGAGGCGACGTCTGCAAATGCTATCGCTTTGGGGTTCAGAGCCGAAGCATCGAACCTAACCTCGATAGCGCTTGGAGCTTCTAGTACAGCGGATGGAATAAGTAGTATCGCAGTAGGATCGAGCGCAAGCGCGATGGGGGTTCGGACGACGGCGATTGGGACGGGCGCAAACACAATGGGACATCAAACAACGGCGATTGGAACTGATAGTGAGGCCTCAGCCGTAAATACGAGTGTTCTTGGGGCGAGTACAAACGCAACAGCTCAAGGAGCAACTGCAATTGGCGCGGGAAATTCGTTTTTTGAAGATGATATCACAAGTGAGGATGATATCCGCATTTTTGAAGGGGCCAGTGCGAGCGGCGATGGGGCGATTGCTCTAGGTGGTGCGGTTTATGATACGGATGGAATAACGCCCTTAACCCGAGGCGCAATTGCGGCCCAAAATGGCTCAATTGCGATTGGGACGGGGGCAATTGCGACGGATATGGCCGAAAATGGTGTGGCCTTAGGCGCATCTTCTTCCGCGTCTGCCACGGGCTCTATGGCGCTTGGCGCACAAAGTGATGCTTCTGGCAATCAGTCTTCGGCTGTTGGGTTTAGATCAGAAGCGAGTGGCTTGGCGTCTACAGCCCTTGGGCGTGATGCAACGGCCTCCGGTGATTTGGCCCTCGCTATCGGTTTGGGGTCTCTAGCCTCTGGTGGCGGGAGTGCCGCTATCGGTGAAGGCGCGGAAGCCACAGGAAACAATGCGACCGCCATTGGCCGGAATGCAACGGGTGCAGGCCTGGCCTCGACGGCCATTGGACGGGATGCCGATGCTTCTGGGGCTCTTTCTATTGCTGCGGGTTTAAATTCTGTAGCCGGTGGACAAGGCGCGGCTGCCGTTGGTACAGGGGCAGAAGCAGGCGGCAATAATGCCACATCTGTGGGCCGTAATGCCGATGCAGGCGGGGCAAACTCTCTCGCCCTTGGTCGAGATTCAGAAACAGATGA
>CAYTAJ010000051.1:3314-16840 GCA_964435725.1 uncultured Algimonas sp. | reverse complement strand
CCTGTTCTTTTGAGAGCGGACAGGAACGCGTCATGTTCTGTCTCAAGAGACAGCGGGACTGAGCATCTGTGGGTGACTTCACAGACTGTGCCGGGTCTTTGGTGATGGAGCATGACCGACGTTATTCATTTCAGCAAAGCCGAATTGGATGATGTACTTCGGGGTTCGTAATCATGCCGCGCCTCAAAATCCGCTGCCGCAGGGTTAGCTCTTGCGAAACACTCATATCTTTCGGTCTCCGGCAAGGTGGCCGACTCTGCGGACAGTCCATTTTAATGTCTGATAAGCCTCGCACTGGATTGCAGGTCGCCAAAAATACTTATCCAAATTCTGAAAGGTTTATGATGCGCACAAAGAAACGCCTCTCACCCCAAGAAAAACTCATTCAAGAAAAGGTAAAAGCCGAGCGTGTGAAGCGGCAGAAGATTGAGGCGGGTTTGCCGCCCAAAGAACCGAAATATACGCGCATTGAGGATCTGCCGCCGCTCCACCCCGATGATGAAGCGGAAATTAAGGCCAAATTTTATGATCTGGCGGCACGGATACAATCGCATGATATTGAGAATGCCATCGCCGAATATGTCCGTACATTGGAAGAAGCGACAGAGGATTGGCATGCCATGGACTGCGCCATTAAAGGCCGTACGCATGAAAGATCAGACGAAAAGCCGATTTGGCAAACGTTGCTGGGTATTTATTGCAAAACCGATATTTGGAGAGGTGTGACGCATAATGGCGATCATCCTTGGGAATCGGGCCGATATATCGATACACCCTATGCCAAAGAATTTGAAACGATTGTAAATGAGTCCATCGAGAAAGTTTGGGGAAATTGGGATCCCGATAAATCGGATGAAAATTGCTTTGGGACAAATAAATTGATGTCGGTCTTTATATAAGCTTTGATGGTTACAAGGCCGCCGTCGCCAAAGGACACAACATCATGCGTGATAATTCAAAAAACCCAAACGGTATAAATGATGAGAGCGCCTTTTCTCTGCCCGAAATGCGCATTGATGAAGAAGCCATTCGCCATGCCTTTGAGAGCGGGGAATATCCTTATGAAAAAAAGCTGAGCCGCAAAGCCTATGAAGCCAAGAAACGCGAGCTTCAGACCGAGTTGTTAAAAGTGCAGCTTTGGACAAAACAAACGGGGCGGCGTTTTGTATTGATTTTCGAAGGACGTGATGCGGCGGGCAAAGGCGGGACGATTAAACGTTTTACAGAGCATCTCAATCCACGGGCGGCGCGGGTGGTCGCCTTGGAAAAACCGACCGAGGCCGAGCAAGGCCAATGGTATTATCAGCGTTATATTAAACACCTTCCGACGGCGGGGGAAATGGTGTTGTTTGATCGGTCTTGGTATAATCGCGCAGGCGTCGAACGGGCGATGGGGTTTTGTACGCCAACAGAATATCTGGAGTTTATGCGCCAAACACCCAAGCTGGAACGGATGCTTGTGCGCTCCGGTATTCATTTGTTTAAATATTGGTTTTCGGTCACCCGCGAAGAACAGAGAAAACGGTTTGAGTCGCGCGAACATGATCCGCTCAAACAGTGGAAGCTGTCGCCCATTGATAAAGCCAGTCTGAATAAATGGGATGATTATACCGAAGCCAAAGAAGCCATGTTTTATTATACCGACACAGCCGATGCGCCTTGGACGATTATTAAATCAGACGATAAAAAACGTGCGCGGCTCAATTGTATGATGCACTTTCTCAATGCTCTGGATTATCCGGGCAAAGACCCGAGCATCGTTCATGCGCCGGATCCGTTAATTGTCGGCAAAAGCGCCCATGTTTTGCAAGGCAGCGGGCAAATTGCCAGCAATGCCCTTCATCCTGAGTTACGCCGAAAATAAGGGAAAATAGAAGAATCATGCGTAATCACCGAAAATTAAGGCCCGGTTGGGACTTTTTTGTCACAGGTGACGGTTTTTTGCCTAAAAGCTGTCTTTTACTGCCTTTGTCACCACGGTGAACAATTAAGCACAAATTGCGCCTAAATATCGTGCGTTTAAGAAATTTCAAACACTTTTACCCTATCTCGTATCGCTAAGAGCAGGATGCTTCCTTAATCACACCTCATCAAAAATACTTATTCGACCTTGTTAAGGGGGTCGTTTTTCGAGTTTTAAACGGAGAAAATCATGAAAAAACTCATCTCAATTGCTGCTTTATTGGGAACAACAGCAATGGCCCCAACAGCGTTTGCACAAGACGTCAGCGTTTCAACATCTGTTGATTATGTCACAGAATATATTTTCCGTGGTGCGCAACTCGGTGAATCGTCTATCCAACCGGGCGTCGAAGTTTCTGTTGGCGACTTTACTGTAGGTGGTTGGTTCTCAACGGGTATTGGCGAAAATTCTGTCGCATCGGCTGATGAATTTGACCTTTACGCGGGATATTCTTTTGCCGTTTCTGATTTAGTTGGTTTGGATGTTGGTGTTACTTATTATCACTACCCACAGGGCGGAAGCTTCTTTGGAACAGATGGCGGTAATGCCGGAACTTACGAAGTTTACGCTGGTGCAAGCTTTGACACGACATTATCCCCATCCGTTTATGCTTACTATGACCTCACCATAGAAGCGTTTACTCTGGAAGGTGGCCTCGGACATAGTTTCGCTGCAGGTGAGAACACCTCATTTGACCTTGGTCTTACAGCTGGCCTTGTTGATGGTGATGGTTTTTCTTATGAATATGGTCAGGCGTCAGCTTCATTGGGATATAGCTTTACTGATGATGTAAGCGCCTATGTTAGCGCCAATTATGCGTTGGCCTCAGAAGACAACTTCTACAATCTCGACATTGACCTCGATACGCTTGATAGTGAATTAACAGTCAGCGATAATACATTCTGGCTCGGCATCGGCGTTGCCGCTGGCTTCTAAATCAAACGTTCTTTAAGGAACAAACAACCCTGTTGCTTCGAGAGAGAGCAGCAGGGTTTCTTTATTATAAAAGTATTTTTATTGGAGAGCGCGTCCAATATTTAAAAATTTCTCGCGACGGCGTTTAATTAATTCGTCCGGCGTGAATTCGGAGAGCTCTTTTAATCCTTTCACAATCGCCGCGCCGACTGTTTTCATAGCTGTTTCAGGGATACGGTGTGCGCCCCCAACTGGCTCTTTGATAATTGTATCGATAATGCCGAGCTTTTTGAGATCCTGGGCCGTAATTTTCATCGCCTTAGCCGCATCTTGTGCTTTGGCGCCATCGCGCCAGAGAATAGAGGCGCAGCCTTCCGGAGAAATCACACTATAAATGGAATGCTCTAACATCATGACTTTGTCCGCTGTCGCAATCGCGACTGCGCCGCCGGAACCGCCCTCACCTGTAATGACGGAAATAAAGGGTACTCTTAGGGATAACCCCCGATCAATCGAGCGCGCAATCGCTTCGGCCTGACCGCGTTCTTCCGCTCCACGCCCGGGATAAGCCCCCGCCGTATCAACGAAACTGACAACAGGGATTGAAAAACGCTCTGCCAAATCCATTAACCGGACAGACTTTCGGTAGCCTTCGGGATTGGCCATGCCGAAATTGTGATGCAAACGGCTCTGCGTATCCACGCCCTTTTCATGCCCCATCACAACAACGGATTGCCCTCTGATTTTACCTAAGCCACCCAGTAGCGCATTGTCATCTCCAAACTTCCGATCACCGGATAGGGGCGTATAATCTGTCACAAGGGATTCGATATATGCCGTATAATGCGGACGTGCCTCATGACGGGCTATCTTGGTTTTCTCCCAAGGCCCAAGATTGTCATAGATTTTTTCAAGTTCACTTTGCGCGTCTTTCCGCAAAGCGTCTAAGCCTTCGGCAGCTTCCCCTTGCGACGCCAAAAGGTCATCGATTTTAGCATCGATTTCAGCCAAGGGCCGCTCAAAGTCCAGATAGGTTCTCGCCATAAAGGGGCTCCGAAACAAAGGATTAGCGCGCGGGTATAGAGGGTCTGACAGATTTCACAAGACAGAGTCTATAATTGCCGGTCTTTTTTGACACATCTCATCTGACTAAGCGGTATCAGCTGTTGTCAAAGCCAAGGTAGCTACACCAAAGATCGCAATAATCAACCAAAGCATAAGAGAGGATATATCAGCGCCCAATATCATCGAAGAGCCAGATACATCGTAAGTCGGTTGAAAACGCTTCAAAAACGAAACTAAAAACGGGAATTGCGATCCTGCAATGAGGCTGCCAAAAAGTCCAAAACCGCTCAAGACCCAACGACGGCGGCGTTCCATTTTGCGGATATCCGCCAACACAGCCTCATTAAACTGAGGGGAAGAGAAGGAATCTTCTTCACCTTCAAATAACGCCGTCAAATCGTTATGAATTGCCTGTTCAATCATATCAGTCTCACTCGGCCACATTATCTGAATCCATATATTTTCGCAACTGCGCCACACCGCGATTGACGTGTGATTTCACTGTTCCTAATGGCCAGCCTGTAGCCGCTGCAGTTTCACCATGGCTCATACCTGTCGCAACGCAAAGAATCACGCAAATACGCTGTTTTTCCGAAAGAGACTTTAACGCTCTGTCCAGATCCAGTTGCGCAGCGTATCGCTCCTTTGAAGGATCACAGCTTTCGCCATGGTAAGCTTCATCAAACTCGACTTCATTTCGGCGCTTTTTATAATATTGTAAAAACTCGCGATAGGTCACCGTCCCTAGCCAGGATTTAAAAGACCCGCCGGCATAAGTCTCAATCCGTCGCCACGCCGTCAAAAACGCAGTTTGTGCAATATCGTCAGAATCAGCTCCGCCTTTGGTCAAGCGGTGACACATCGCTCGCACCATGGCCCCATGACGAGAAACCAGCACAGCAAAAGCTGCCTGGTTTTTCTTGGCGGAACGTTTGGCCAATTCCGCATCAGTTAAGCGCTCGAGCAACACTTATGGCGTATATGCCTACAGCCCTCGCTTATTTCGCCCAAAGAACCAAAGCCCCAAATAAGCACCGCCTAAGAGAAGCGGAAACATGGAAATCGCAAAAAGACCCCGTTCTGCATTGTCATCGCCGTCACCGGCAATCATGGCTAAAATCATTATCGCCAAGCTAAAGGCCACTAATAAAACACCTCTGCGCAAATCTGTAGAGCGCGGATTTATTAACTCACCCAATTTCTGAACCGTGTCCTCTGGTAATTCTTGTCCTTTTTCGACCGCATGCCGGATTGTCTCATGAATCAGCGTGTTTTTCTTGTAACTAAAATGCGACAACAACCAGACGGTCCCAACTCCGCTAAAAAACAAACCCAATGGTACTAATATTTCTTCACTCACTTTTTTCTCCTTTAACGCGCAAGAATGATGCGCTTATCTTTATGGAGGTGCAAGCGTGCGCTTTTGGATGCAGTCGGAGATAATTATTTTATAGTGGATCTAAAAAATCTCTTGCGGCAAGGCGTCCGGCAAATTGTGAAACGCCAGCTATTCTCAGACATTCGACGACAAAAGCCAAATCAGAAGCAGAGAGTTTAGACCCTTCCAAAAGAGGGGCTAATCGTAAGAGCAACTGTGCAGAATGGCGAGATTGCGCATTAGCTTTTAAAATGGCTTTATCGCCCTCTGAAAGTTTGCGGCCATCTGAGAAACCTGACCCCGCCAGAGCATTGGCAGCGGCCTCTGAGAGTTGCGCGCCAAGAGCAAGCGCCAAAAGCGCATCCCGCTTTGCGCGAGCATTTTCAGAGGCCTCTAAACGACTATCAATATCACGACCAATTTGGCCTAAGAGAAACCCATTTCCAAGTGCATCCGCCGCCAAAGCAATCCGCGCTTGCTCCTCTCCTTCCGGAAGAGCCGCGAAAAGACGTTGTAGAGTCAAAATATCGCCACGCTGAACGGCGGCACGTGCATAAAGGCCGAGGTCAGACTGTGCTTGCACAGATGCCGGCCAATTTTGGATAGACTCATCCATTAAAGCCATAAGTCTCTGGCGTGAGGGCACATCCGGAGCGCGGCGGAGCAAAAGCGCAAAGGCTTTCGCAGCACTGTCGGCATCTCCGGTCGCTTTCGCCAAAAGGAAAAGTTTTGCCGTTCCGCGCGCAGACAGGTCGGCCTCGACAGAAGCCAGATCAAAGCTACTTGAGCCCTCAATATCGTCTGGATCAAAAGCCAAATCAGAAAAAACCTGCGTGATCTGCGCATCTGATAAATCCCACGCAAATTTAAACAGAGCCGCCAAACGCAAATCCGGATCAGCCGCAGGATCAAAGGCTTGCCCGGGTCGAGCCGCATCCAATTGGACGGCCGCCATATTATATAATGCCCGCGAAATTGGGTCCTTGACCGTATTGACAGCCGGGAGTGTCTTTGAAGCCCCGCTCAACACGCGAACCAAAGCAAAATAGGCTGGATTTTCAAACCCAGAAGACCTCAACAAATCTGTCGTTAATTCAGCAGCCGCAAATTCTTCACGTTCCAAATGGCAAAGTGTTCTGAGGCGTTTCCAGAAAACTTTTGACCGCCCCTCGGTGATGGTATCAGATAGGCCACAGGCCGTTGTAATATCACCCGTTCGTAATGCCAGTTCAGCTTGAAGCAACGGCATACGCGCGGCAGACCCAGTTCGTGCCACAAGCGTTTCAAGTGCAGCCTCATCAGATATCTCGCTGACAGCCGCAAGTTTAGCGGCCTCGTAACGGCGTAGATCGATTGTATCTCCTTGTGGCGGGATCCCGGACGATAATAAAACGGCCCGCAACATATCTTTAATAAGCGGGTCAGATGTTTGTAGCGGCGCGGCCTCAATCAAGCCTGTCGCCAATGACGCGGAAGTCCCTTGCCAAAGATTTGGATCTAACCCGCCAGTACGAATATCTATAACGCCTGCATCAAAAGCTGTTGGAGCCTCTAATGTGCCCTGCTCAATCGTCTGGGCAAAAGCGGGGCTTCCCACAGCAAAAACCGCAGCCCCCGTCATCAACATATGTCTCAAAAGCGGTGACATAATACCTTATTTTTCAAAAGTATCGGGGAGTTCAATGATTTTGAGGTCTTGCGACGCATTTTCAGGTGAGGCTTTGCCGAGTAGTAGGAAAAACCCGATAAGGAGACCAATCAAGACAATGCCACCCCCAATGAGTGATTTTTTCATCATGCTTATATCATTCCTCTATCAACAAACTGACAAATAACGTGCTTTAAGAGTTGAGCATAGACTGATTTGTGACCATATTAAGCCTAAATTTTAAGAAAGGCGCAGTTCATTCCCCGGAATAAGAAAAGCGCTTTTAAGGTTCGGGCAAAATCCGCCTTAAAAATGAGCCAAGAAGGATAAAGGGCAGTCATGCCGAGACAGGAGAAAGCGTCTTATGCGCCCAGCATTGCCTTAGTGGGCATGATGGGTGTTGGTAAGACCACGGTTGGACGTCGTTTGGCCAAACGGCTGGGTCGTGAATTTTACGATTCTGACGATGAAATAGAGTCTGCCTCGGGACGGACGGTAGCCGGATATTTTCGTGACCATGGCGAAGCCGATTTTCGCGAAGGCGAAAAACGCGTTATTTCAAGACTCATTACGCCTGAGATTGACAAAGCAGCGATTGTATTAGCCACCGGCGGAGGGGCGTTTACTTATGAGGAGACTCGCAAACTTCTCTTGGAAAATAGCCTGACCATTTGGCTTAAAGGTGATATTGATACGATTATGGACCGTGTGAGCCGTAATGATAAACGCCCTCTTTTACAGGTTGATGACCCAAGGGCGAAAGTCCGTGAACTGATAGAGGCTAGGCACCCCATTTATGCGAAAGCGCATTTGCATGTCCCTATCGCAAAGGGGCCCCATATTCGAACTGTTAATCGCGTCATTCGCGCAATAAATAAATATCAAGCGCAACAAAAATCAGCGAAAAAGACAACAGCATGAATACGCCACTCATCGTAGAGCTCGGAGATCGTCGCTACCCCATTCACATTGGCGGCGGTTTGCTGTCCCGTGTGGGTGAGCTTATATCTGACTATGCCCCTTCAAAACGTGCCGCTGTTGTGACTGATGAAACCGTCTATGGCTTACATGGTAAAACTCTGGAGTACGCTCTGGACGGCTACGAAGTTACGCTCATTATTCGCCCCGCCGGTGAAGATCAAAAGAGTTTTGCGGGCCTACAAGCGGTCTTGGACGGCTTGTTTGAAGCGGGATTAGATCGGTCTGATTTATTATTGGCTTTTGGCGGCGGCGTCATCGGCGACCTCGCAGGGTTTGCCGCCAGCATTTACAAACGCGGCATGCCTTTTGTGCAAATCCCGACAACATTATTGGCGCAAGTCGATAGTTCCGTAGGCGGGAAAACGGCGATTAATAATCGTTTTGGTAAAAACCTGATAGGCGCGTTTTACCAACCCAAAGCCGTTATCGCCGATACGGATGTTCTCTCAACCTTGCCCGAACGTGAGGTCAAAGCGGGTTACGCTGAAGTCGTGAAATATGGACTGTTGGGTGACAGAGGGTTTTTCGATTGGTTAGACAATGAAGGGGGCGCTGATGTCTTGGCCCTTAATCAGGACGCCCTTTCCAAAGCGATTTCTGTTTCGTGTCAGACAAAAGCCCGCATTGTTGCCGCCGATGAACGCGAATCCGGCCGGAGAGCGCTGTTAAATCTCGGGCACAGTTTTGCGCATGCGCTGGAATTAGACGCAGGTTATGATGGCGACCTCTTACATGGTGAGGCCGTGAGCGTAGGCATGGATATGGCCTTTCACTATTCAGCCAGAGCCGGGCTTTGTTCAGATGATGACGCTAAAAAAGTTTCGGCTCACCTCAAAGTGCTGAACATGCCGCATATTGAGTCTGAAAAAGAGCGTTTCATTGATTCCAATAAACTCACCCACTATATGGGTCAGGATAAGAAAAATGAGGCCGGACAAATTACCTTGATTTTAACACGCGCGATTGGCGACGCTTTTGTTCAAAAAGGCGTGTCTTCAAATGATGTTGAATCATTCCTCGCAACACTTTCCGAAACGAACGGGACTTAAATGGACGCGATTTTAGAGCCAACCAATCTGATTTTGATTGGCGTTATTTTAAGCCTCTTGGTGTTTTCGGGGTTCTTTTCCAGTTCTGAAACGTCCCTAACCGCCGCCTCGCGCGTGCGTATGCATGCCGCCGAAAAAGATGGCGACAAACGCGCGACTGTCGTGACGAAACTCCTTAATATGCGTGAGCGTCTTTTGGGCGGGATTTTGCTTGGCAATAACCTTGTGAATATTTTGGCCTCTGTTTTAACAACGGCGCTTTTCACGCGACTTTTCGGTGAAGGCGGTTTGGCACTCGCTGGGGCGACGGCCGTTATGACAATTTTGATTTTGATATTTGCCGAAGTCTTGCCCAAGACCTATGCGATTTCTCAACCTGATAAATTAGCGCTTATTGTAGCGCGACCCATTGATCTGATTGTCAAAATATTTGCACCGATCGTCTCGATTGTACAGCTCATCGTCAATGGTGTTTTGCGGCTCTTTGGCGTGGATACAGATGCCTCGGCTTGGACGGCTGCGGACGAAATTAAAGGCGCGGTTGACCTCCACCTGCAAGAGGGCGGTGTGGCGAAACGCGCCCGCGATCAAATCTATGGGGTTTTAGAGATTGGTGAATTGGACGTCGAGGACGTCATGATCCACCGTAAAAATCTGTCTATGGTGGATATCAATGACTCCCCTGAAACGGTTATCAAAGAAGTCTTGGCAAGCGGTCATTCGCGCTTGCCTCTGTATAATGAAGACCAAGATGATGTCGTGGGTATCCTACACGTCAAGGACTTGCTCAAATCCATGGCGCGATTGGACGGAGATTTAAACGGGTTGAATTTGAAAAAATTAGCCCGCGAAGCCTGGTTCGTCCCGGAGACGACTTCAGTCGTAAAACAACTCCGCGCCTTCCAGCATAAGCGAGAGCATTTTGCTTTGGTCGTGGATGAATATGGCGCCTTGATGGGCGTTGTGACTCTCGAAGATATCTTGGAGGAAATCGTCGGCGATATTCAGGACGAATATGACGAAGAAGTCCAAGGTGTTGACCGTTTAAAAGATGGGACAGCCACCGTCAGAGGCGATGTACCCATCCGAGACCTCAACCGTGCCATGGATTGGAAACTACCCGATGATGAAGCCGTCACGATTGCCGGCCTTGTCATTCATGAGAGCCAAACCATTCCCACCGTAGGGCAAGCCTTCGCCTATCACGGTTATCGTTTTGAAATTCTAGAACGCCAACGCAATCAGATTCAAAAACTGAAGGTGAGTAAGACCTATGAACCCGATATGCGGAGTGAGGGTTAAGCGAGTTTTTCTATCGCTCTTTGTAAATTACGTTTAGCCTGGCTTACTAATGCTTCGAAGAAATATGGCGTCTGATAAATCGCTTTTCTTTCAAGAAAGCCCTTCAAAATTTCTTTTCGTTTCTTTTTGAAGATGAACCCGGGCACCCATTTATATTCACGTCTGACATCTTTTTCGAATTGATCATAAATTTCAGATGGCGTGCCTAAAATACTGAGGTCAATATCTAACATGAGCTTTTCATCATTAGATTCCGGTAGAGCATGCTCTTTCGTCAGAATTATCATATCAAAAATACGGTTCGACTGCTGAGGCTCTGCATTCTGCGATGACAAAAAGTCTGCTAACCAATCCGCACTTTCTTCTTCATTGGTGGCTGAGAACGGTTTGTAGACGGCATCATGAAACCACAGCGCTAATTCTATTTCATCAGGATTGTTGGCTTGGTCACGAACAGTGTCCAGATGTCGCAAACAGGCTTCAATATGTTCACGCGAATGATAGGCTCGGTGTTTTTCACCGTAAGCTTTGTCAAGTGCCTCGAATATCTGCAAAGACGGGTTAAACCTGAAGCTATCCATCAGAGCAGACCATCTGTCGACAGTGAAGTTCTTTAGAGTTTTGTTCTTAGAGTCTCGGCGCATCATCTTTCCTTAGTCCGAAAGCTTGAAGTAAGTTCTTACAAGCCAGAACGGCGTAAAGCCAAGCCTTCCTCCAGCGATTGCCAAGGAGGACAATATGAACATGCCATCCTTTTTCTCTACGCGCGCTATAACCACTATATAGAACCGAAAACGCTTCCCTATCCCCCAAAAGGTCATAGGCAATATCCTGAGCATGAGACACGCCCAATGTTAGCATCTCTGTTATGTCTTTATCGGAAGGCTCGCCCACAGTTTTGGGGAAACAAAGTAAATAATAATTCGGAATAAGGTCGTTTCTGATTCGCAAGAGTTTGCAACTCACGCCAGACTTCAAATTAAATTCTTTTATAATCTCGTTTTTGGCCATGCTATTTTTAAACATGGCCAAGAGATTGAGACAAACACTAAGTTTTTACTCAGCAGGCGTAAGTTTCATCAAGCGACCATTGCGGCGATCTTCCAACACGTAAATCGCACCGTCAGGTCCCATTTCAACTTCGCGGATACGTTTATCCCATTCATACCGCGCGGCCTCTTTGGGTTCGCCATCCATATCAACCCGCACGAGGGCTTGGGAACTGAGACCACCAATCAAAGCATCGCCCTGCCACGCCGAGAATTGATCGCCATCAACAAAGGCTAACCCTGCCGGGCTGATGGCCGGATCCCACCAAACTTTGGGGGCTTCATAAATTGGGAATTCATCATGATCAGGGATTTGTGTGCCATTATAGTGATCCCCATTGGAGACAACGGGATAGCCATAATTCTCTGATCGGATAATGCGGTTTAATTCATCCCCATGGGCCGGGCCCATTTCATGTGACCACAATTGACCCTCGGCATTGAAAGCAAGACCCAGAGGATTGCGATGACCCAAAGACCAAATTTGCGCCGTTATACTGCCTTGCGCAGCAAAGGGGTTGTCATCCGGCACAGACCCATCACGATTGAGGCGCACCATTTTACCGATATTCGTGCTCATATTTTGAGACGGCCAGAAATGCTGTCTATCACCAGATGAAATAAAGAGATAGTTATCCGGCGAGACAGCAATACGATGACCATAATGGCCATTGCCGCGCATTTTCGGGAGTTGCTCCCATATTTCTTGACGGTTTTCGAATGATCCGCCGTTTGCGCTCAAAGATAAAGTCGCCCGTTCAACAACAGCCCCCGACAGATTATTGTCGTTTTCATCACGTTCGACATAAGAAATATAAACCTGACTTGTCTGCGCAAAATCATCAGGAATATAAATATCCCCCATGCCACCTTGGCCACGATCTGTTACAGATGGCCCACCAGTGATTTCACCAAGTTTCTTGCCATTTTCGTCTAGCAACCAAATATCACCGCCTTTTTCAGTCACGACCATGCGCCCGTCTGGAAGAAAGGCCATAGCCCAAGCTTTGTTAAAGGTCTCGAGGTGGGTGGCGGTCAGTTTCCCGCCATCTGTGCCCGTGACTGTGACGCTATCGCCGATTTTAGCATAGGCAGGCGCAGAAAGGAGAGTGAAGGCTGCGGTAGCCGCAAGGAAACGCTTTAACATAATAATCCTTTTTGAATGTTTGGCTTGTCTACGCGCGGTTTAGACGAAAAGTTGCCAGTGAGAGGTCAAATCTGTGTTATCTCACCCGCTTTTACGGCGTATTGATCTCAAAACTGATGGCGTGGATTTGATCCACAGTCTCGCCCAGTGCCTCAATCACGGCGCGATGACGGGCCAGACGGTTTAAACCCTCAAAGGCCTCACTCGTAATTTTGATGTGAAAATGACTTTCACCAGATCCGTGTTCTTCGGCATGCGCCTTCGCCCCCGCATGACCTGCATGTTTGTGAGATTCATCTAAGACCTCCAACTGCGACGGATTGAATTTTTGTTCCAGTTTTTGCTTGATTGCAGCGGCGATAATGCCCATTTTGTGCAGTCCTTAAATTACTTAACTCCGTAAGAGATATATGCCCGATAAATACGAATACAAACCCAAAGGTCTCGATATTCGCATTGCGCGGACAAAAAAGAAGAAACCGCCAAGCGAAGAACCCTGTGAATGGGCCGGTTGTACTAAGATGGGCGGCTGTAAAGCGCCCAAAAGCCCGGACCGCCTGCGCGACTATTTCAATTTCTGCCAAGCCCATGCGCGGGAATATAATAAGAACTGGAATTTCTTCTCCAATATGAGTGACGAAGATATTGCAGAATGGCAAGTCGGCGCCCGTCATGGCCATCGCCCAACATGGGACGTGAAGAAAAACACGGCCGAACGTGCCCAAGCGCAAAAGAAACGCAAGGCAGGATCAACAGCCGCCACAGCCGAAGGCTATAATATTTTCGGCGAGGGCAATATTGCCGACCAGACAGAGGCCCCGCGTCGCCGCCTTTCAAAAATGCAGCTTAAAGCGCTCAACGATCTCGGCCTAGATGATACAGCCACGAAGGAAGATGTCCGCAAACGCTACACCCAATTGGTCAAACAGCTCCATCCCGATGCCAACCAAGGCAAACGCAATACAGAGGAAAGTTTCCAACGTGTCGTCAATGCCAATAAGGTGCTTAAGACGACTGGGTTGGGATAAC
>CAYTAJ010000051.1:0-3214 GCA_964435725.1 uncultured Algimonas sp. | reverse complement strand
CGCGAGGTTTTTGGCGTTGATTTTGATATGGAGGTTCCGGCCTTCTCTCAGCGTTCAGATTATGTACCTGCCATTGATGACGCCTATCGTTTTGATGACCGCACGACCCAAGCCATTCTCGCAGGCTTTGCTTATGATCGTCGCGTGATGATTCAAGGTTATCACGGGACGGGTAAGTCGACCCACATCGAACAAGTCGCCGCGCGCCTTAACTGGCCGATGGTACGCATCAATTTGGATAGCCATGTGTCGCGGATTGACCTCGTCGGCAAAGACGCGATTGTCTTGAAAGACGGCAAGCAAGTGACAGAGTTCCGCGAAGGCCTCTTGCCTTGGGCGCTGCAACATCCTGTCGCCCTCACCTTTGATGAATATGATGCAGGCCGTCCGGATGTGATGTTTGTGATTCAACGTGTGCTCGAGGCGCAAGGCCGCTTGACCCTGCTCGATCAAAACCGGGTCATCACACCACACAAAGCCTTCCGCATTTTTGCGACGACCAACACAGTTGGCCTCGGCGATACATCAGGGCTTTATCACGGCACGCAGCAAATCAACCAAGGCCAAATGGACCGTTGGTCAATTGTGTGTCAGCTCAACTACCTCTCGCATGACGAAGAAGAAGCCATCGTCCTCGCAAAATCGCCGACCTATAACACGCCCGAAGGCAAAGACTTAATCGCCAGCATGGTGCGCGTGGCCGATATGACACGGAACAGCTTTATCGCCGGTGATATTTCCACAGTTATGTCACCGCGGACGGTCATGAACTGGGCCGAAAATGCGCGTATCTTTGGCGGCGACATCGCCCAAGCCTTCCGCCTGACATTCCTCAATAAATGCGACGAGCTGGAACGCCCGATTATCAGCGAATTTTACCAACGTGCCTTTGGTGAAGATCTACCGGAGAGCTCCGCGACGGTGATGGTCGCGTAGTGACCGTAATTGATACGGGGTATCAATTACAACGGAGCGCCTTCATCGCTGGGAATGAAGGATAAGTTCATATGATTTTTAACGCGGACTTATCATTTATATTATGGATTGTATTTCCTTTAGTCTTATACTTGGCAGGCTGCCTATACATGGCCAATGAGCAGATAAAATCAGATGAGTCGCTTCCTGTTCCAAATATATATTTTGGGTTGATTGTTTTATTCTGGTATATTCCATTGTTCCCCTTGTCTTACTCTATAATCGTGACTTGGTTTGGTAGCTTTATTATTTTCATCGCAGGCGTAAGTACATTCAGACACCAATACCTTGCGAAACAAGGGCAGGCACAAGACTCTTATGTAGATTTTTGTTCTGAAAAATCTGTGAGCTTGTTGTTATGGCAATTAAAGATGCCTGGAATTACTTGGATAGTCTTGGGTATCTGGACGTTAATTTGCTTTTTATTGAGTTTAATATGACCACCACGCCCCTCGATAATTTCAAACGCTCCCTTGCGGCGGCGACGAAGGCGATTTCCGGTGAACCGGAATTGGAAGTGTCCTATGGTGGGGATGTGGCTGGGATTGTACGCGACCAAGTCATGCTGCCCAGCTTGCCGCCCACGCCCAAACCCGAGGTCGTCGCCAAAGCGCGGGGCGAGGCCGATGCAATTGCGCTGCGTCTGGCTTTGCATGACCGCGGCACGCATACCGACAATCAACCCGAGAGCGGCCCGGCCCGCATGGTCTTTGAAGCCATGGAGCAAGCGCGGATTGAAGCGCTCGGCGCGCAGCACTTGTCTGGTCTTGGCGATAACTTGCAAGCCGCCCTCTCTGAACGGGCGAAACGCAAAGGCTTTAATAAACCCGATATTGCCCAAGACGATACGAGCTTTGCCGAAGCGGTCGGTCTCTATGCGCGGGAGGTCCTGACAGGGCGCAAGCTCCCGAAAACAACAGACGGCATTATGAGTGCGTGGCGCGCAGAGATTGAACAGACCGCCGGCCGTTATATGCAACAGCTTCGCGATTTGCTGGGCGATCAAGAGGCGTTTGGGCAATCGGTGAATGATTTGATTGCGGATTTCAAACTCAATGATGATCGCGCTAATCCCGAAGAGGATGACGATCAAGACGACGAAAGCCAAGAGGATCAAGACAAGCCCGAAGATCAACCCGATGACAATCAAAAAGAGGATGAACCGGGGCAGACCGAAGTCTCTGACGCCGATGCCATGGAAGATGACTCGTCTGAGCCGCAAGACATGGTGGACGCCGAAAACATTGACGGCGAACAGGATGATGCCGAGCAAACACCCGAAAACGCCCCGCAACGCCCGAATATGTCCAATGCGACGCCGCCTTATTCCGTCTATACGACCACCCATGACGAGGTGATAAAGGCCGAGGATTTATGTTCCCCCGAAGAATTGGACCGCCTGCGCGGATATCTGGACGGGCACATGCAAGGCCTGTCCGGCGCGATTGCGCGATTGGCAAACCGTTTGCAGCGCCGCTTGCTCGCCCAACAACAACGCTCTTGGACTTTTGACCTCGAAGAAGGCATGCTCGATACGGCGCGGCTGACACGCGTTATTATAGACCCGATGAGTGCGCTGACGTTTAAAGAAGAGAAAGAAACCGATTTCCGCGATACGGTTGTCACTATCTTGATTGATAATTCAGGCTCTATGCGCGGGCGGCCCATTATGGTGGCGGCGGTCACCGCTGACATTATGGCGCGGACATTGGAGCGCTGCGGCGTAAAGGCTGAAATTCTTGGCTTTACGACGCGCGCTTGGAAAGGCGGGAAGTCGTTCCAAGACTGGCTCGCCGACGGCAAACCCACAGGGCCGGGGCGGCTGAATGACCTTCGTCATATCGTTTATAAATCGGCTGATATGCCGTGGCGTCGCGCGAAACGAAACCTCGGCCTGATGATGCGCGAGGGGCTGCTCAAAGAAAACATTGATGGCGAAGCCCTCGACTGGGCCTATCGCCGCCTGATAGCGCGCCCGGAACAGCGACGGATTTTAATGGTAATTTCAGACGGGGCACCCGTGGATGATGCGACACAGAGCCAGAATAAAACGGGATTGCTCGAAAATCACCTCCGCATGATGATTGATATGATTGAAAACCGCAGCGAGGTCGAACTCGTCGCCATCGGTATCGGCCATGACGTTACAAGATGGTATAAACGCGCCGTTACGATTATGGATGTGGAGCAGTTAGGCGGAGCCATGACCGAGAAACTGGCTGAACTGTTTGATGGGTAA
>CAYTAJ010000050.1:0-17110 GCA_964435725.1 uncultured Algimonas sp. | reverse complement strand
CAAATACTGACGGATGGGCGTGTGAAGGCGGCGACGAAACGCCAGCGTCCTGATTTGATTAAAGCCGTCGCGAAGGCATGGGATGACGCGGCTGCGAAAAAATTCAGCGGTGAATTAACGGACATGTTGGAGAATGCTCTTATTGAACGTGCTGATGAACGGGCGGTCTTGTTTTTGATTTAGCGGTGAGTGACCGTTCAAATCCTTATACATCTTTCACTTTCTTGATGTAAGTGAAGAGGGTATGGGGGGCGCATGAAAGTTTTAGTCACAGGTGCCGCCGGATTCATTGGTTTCCATGCAACGCGTGAATTAATTGCGGCCGGGCATGAGGTTGTTGGCATCGATAATCTGAATGATTATTATGATATCTCCCTGAAAGAGGCGCGGTTGAGAGAATTAAAAAAGCTCTCAGGTTTTGACTTTCATAAATTGGATATTTCTGAAACGGGGGCCTTGGAAACGGCTCTTGGTGAGACGCCGATTACGCATATCCTCAATCTCGCCGCGCAAGCGGGGGTGCGTTACAGCCTCGATAACCCGCGGGCTTATGTAGCCTCGAATGTCATGGGGCATCTGAATATTCTCGAATATGCTCGTCACTCCAGCACTGTGGAGCATGTGGCTTATGCCTCTTCCAGTTCGGTTTATGGCGAACGAGCTGATGGCCCTTTTAGCGAGGAAGACAGAGTTCGTAGTCCGGCCTCTTTATATGCGGCGACCAAGCTAGGTGGCGAAATGATGGCCGAAAGCTATGCTCGCTTATATAAAATACCGCAGACCGGCTTACGGTTTTTCACCGTTTATGGGCCTTGGGGTCGACCTGATATGGCCTATTTTATCTTCACGCAGAAAATTTTGTCTGGGGAGCCGATTACACTTTTTGCACCGGATATTATGCAGCGGGATTTTACCCATGTAAGCGATATTGTTTCCGTCTTCCCAAAACTACTTGCAACGCCACCAGCTGCAGAGCCAGATGGTACAGCGCACGCCATTTATAATCTTGGCAATTCCAAACCCAATCAATTGATGCAATTAGTCGAGGCGGTCGAAGAGTCCTGTGGAACTGAGGCAGAAAAAATAATTAAGGACCAACAAAAAGGTGATGTGACAACCACCTATGCCGACATACAAAAAGCTGAACGCGATTTTGGATTCCAGCCCAAAACAACCTTACAAGAGGGTATTCCCGACTTCGTAAACTGGTATCGCGATTTTTATAAAATATAGCGATGCAGAACATAACAGACATAGAATGAAACTATTTAATCAATTGATAGGGTGTATGGCCGTTGTTGGGCGATTGGCAAACTGGGAACGGTTTTTTGATCTGTCCAAGCCGGCTCTCCGATTGTCCTTTGTCTTGCAGATACTCATTCTGCCTGCTTTTTATTTCGTGGCATTTACGGCGAATAAGGCGCGGGCTTTGTCATTGGGGGAAAGCCCCGAAGATCCGAAGCTCTCCGTCATTGCCATTATTGGAATTGTTTACTTACTCAGCTTTTCAGCTGTCGCCTATATTTTGACAATGGTGTTTGATCGACAAGACAGGCTTCGGCCATGGATTATCGTCCGTCATTGGTGCGTCTTTTTCTTGGCATGGATTGCCGCTGCAGGTTTTGGATTATTTTCATTAGGTCTTCTGCCTTTGGCCGCGGCCTATGGCATCGTTTTCGCCGCTTTCATGGGCTCACTCATCGTCGATATCCGATTGGCGCAGAGAGTGGTAGGCTTTCATTGGAATGTGGCGATACTCACGGCCTGCTTGATTTGGGTGGCGGGTATGAGCCTGTTATTAACGGGTCTATCACAGCTTTTTTAGCTTTAATCAGGTGTCAGGATAAATGACCTGCGTCAGGTAGAGCCCATCAGGTGGGGCAACAGGGCCACATTCTTTTCTATCCCGTGCCTCTAATGCAGCTCGAACGTCCTCTGAGTCCCATTTGTCCATACCCACTTCGACAAGTGTTCCAACAAAGCTACGCACTTGTTTATGCAGAAAGGACCGGGCTCTGAAATGGCAATGTATTTCTGCGCCGGCACGTAGAACCGAGATTTCATCAATTGTTTTAACAGGGCTTTTGCTCTGACATTGCGTGTCTCGAAAGGTCGAAAAATCATGTTGCCCAATGAGTGCTTGTGCAGCGGCATGCATAGCATCAGCATCCAATTTGACAGGTATCCTCCAGACGCGCCCTTTGTCCAAAGCCAGACGCGGGCGGCGATCAATGACGCGGTAGAGATAACGCCGCTCAATCGCATCAAAGCGCGCATGCCACTCATCGTGAACTTTCTCAGCATCCAGTATGCTAATGGGGTGATCGCCGAGATGAAAATTCATCGCATCGCGCACTTTGTCTTGACGAATATCCTTATCCAAATCCATATGGGCGACCTGGGCGAGGGCATGGACGCCGCTATCTGTGCGGCCTGAGCCATAAACAGTCACTGGGGCTGAATTCAGCTTCGCGCCTGCTTCTTCTATGGCGCCCTGCACAGACGGGCCATGATCTTGCCATTGCCACCCCTGATAAGGCGCGCCGTTATATTCAATGGTGAGTTTGTAACGTGGCATTAGTCAAAGCCAAGATGCTTGTCATCGAAGTAGCCCCGCACAAAATCTTCACCTGACATAGCGGGTTTGCCTGCGGGTTGAACCGTAATGAGTTCAATCAACTCTTCGCCACCGCTATTACAGCAGACATATAATTTACCCTCTCGAGGGATGGCTTGGCCGGGCATGAAATCGCCAGGTTTATTCGAACGATCTGTCACAAGGCGCGACATCAAAACTTTGACGCGTTTGCCACTCCATTCGCACCATGCGCCCGGAAATGGGGATAGTCCACGAATATGAAAGTCAAGCTCAGTCGCGGGGCGTGACCAATCAATACGCGCTTCGGCTTTGTCAATTTTATGCGCGTAGGTCGGCTCGCCCGTTTGCGGGATAGGTGTGAGGCTGTCACGGGATAGAGCGGCGAGGGCGCGTGGCCAGAGGCCTGCGCCGATTTGCGATAGACGGTTGGATAAAGAGGCGGTGGTATCCGTAGGCTGAATATCAACGGTTTCAGACAAAAGAATATCGCCTGTGTCTAATCCTTTTGCCATTTGCATGATTTGCACACCCGTCTGTGTGTCGCCAGCCATGATGGCCCGTTGAACAGGCGCGGCCCCTCGCCAACGAGGCAAGAGCGAACCATGCAAATTAAGGCATCCATATCGCGGCGCATCAAGAGCGCGTTGCGGTAAGATTTGTCCATAAGCCACCACACAGGCCACATCTGCATTGAGATCTTCTAAACCATCAATGACTTTGGACTTGCGAAAGCTCTCCGGTGTTTCAACCGGCACACCCATAAGTTCAGCAAATTGATGAACGGGCGATTTGGTAACTTTTTGCCCGCGACCTGACCGGCGCGGAGGTTGGGTGTAAACCCGCACAACATTGAAGCCGTTGGATAACAGCTCGGCGAGGGATGGCACCGCAAATTCCGGCGTTCCCATGAAAACGACGTTGAGGGTCATGATTTTAAATCTCTAAGAAGCGGCTTTTAGCTTCTCAGCCTTAATCACTTTTTTAATCGCGCGGTCGCGTTTGAGACGTGAGAGGTGATCTAAGAAAACGATGCCTTTGAGGTGGTCCATTTCATGTTGGATACAAACCGCATAAAGACCTTCGGCCCATTCTGTGACACGTTCTCCATTGTAATCCAGATAGGTGATTTTTACGCGTTCAGGGCGTTCAACCGTATCAAAAACATCGGGAACAGACAGGCAGCCTTCATCATAGGGCTGTGTCGTCTCAACGTCTTCAAGGATTTCGGGGTTCACAAAATAACGGGGCTGAGGGTCTTCACCTTCACGGGCGAGGTCCATCACAATCACATTGAGCGGCACGCCGATCTGAACGGCCGCCAAACCAATACCGGGGGCGGCATACATGGTCTCAAGCATATCATCCATGAGTGCGCGCGTTTCTTCCGTCACCGCGTCGACAGGCTTAGACACCTGTTTAAGGATAGGATTTGGGACAGTTAAAATAGGTCGTATAGCCATGCGCCTGAAATAGGGGCAGGGAGACGTTTGGTCAAGGTGAGGGTGTCTTTAGCTTCTAGCGAACTAAAATACGGGACGGCCGAATTTATCCATCTCCGTATGACATCTTTCGCAGGTCCATCCTCCAAAAAAGACCTGTTTCAAATTACGCGGAAAACGAAGGGCAGGTTGCACCGTCGCGCATTTCGGGCACTTCACAGCGCGAAGGTTTAAGGCGATGGCTGGCTTTGTTTTATCACTCATAATTTAGATATAAGCATGATATTATAAGAGACAAGTCTCCAGACGACGCCTCATATAAACAGGACTTAGGAGCATCTAATGGCGGCGCCTATATGGCACAGATGTCATATTGCTGAGAATATTATAGCGCTTAAGTATATAGATCCAAAGTTTTGTCAGGTGCCACATCGCTTTCATGCTCTTCTATCTGAGCCGCCGGAACAGAGGCCTCTGACTCGGATATGTCTTCCGAAGACAAATTAGATAACAGAGCCGCTTCAGTCATACGCGTGGTCTCTACTAAAGCGGTCTTTGGCAGGTCAGGTGGATTGGCCGAGTCGATTGGCAAAGTTTCCTCAGCTGGTTTTACACCTTTTTCGGCTTCAATTTCGCGAAGCATGGCCATGGCTTCTGCCGCGTAACGCCCCACTAGAAAAGCCGGGTAGGGCACAACAGGCATTGTCGTTTTCGACTGCATAATCGCCTCCATTAAAGTTTATCATCTCATTTTGGAGGAGGGATTTTAAGACCTTGTTAAGGTTTGGCGTTAACAGGCGGTTTCTATTCTATGGTAATATTCCGTATCTTTGCCGTGTTCTCGGACAACCAATGCGGTAAATCCGTTGTTACATAATCGACCCAATCGGCACGTGTTGTTGTTCCGGCAGGTCGCGTTACTTCCGGCTCATGTGACCAATCTTCATCAGAAGCGACAAGGACTGTCGCCATGCCCATATGTTTTGGAACTTCTAAATTCCGCACACTGTCCTCGAAAAAAATGGCCTGTGTCGGTTCGACATCAAAAATGTCGCAAAATTTTATAAAAGGTGAGCGTTTGGGCTTTGGCACATAATCCCCGTCTTCAATACCAAAGCTCCCCTCAAATAAATCAAAAAGATTGAGATGCGTGGCGACGTTCTTGGCGTGCCCCTTGGAACCATTTGTAAAAATCCATTTTTTACCGGGTAAGTTTTTTATAACTTCTCGAAGCTTAGGATCAGGGTCTAACATCGACAAATCAACGTCGTGGACGTAATCCAAGAACTCAGCCGGATCCATGCCGTGTACGGCCATCATACCCGAAAGAGACGTACCATATTCGGCGAGGTATTCCTTTTGAAGGTGACGCGCTTTTTGTGGCTGTAGAGCCAGATATCGAGAGATATAAGCCGTTATTTTTTGGTCAATTTGTGAAAAGAAATTCGCATCGGCTCGATAGAGCGTATTGTCGAGATCAAAAATCCAATGTTGGATATGCGACAAATCAGAGACTGTTTTTTGCATGATGTCCGCTTAGAGAGCCTTAGGTGTAGATGCAAGTTTTCATAAAGGCGTTAGCGTCGCAAGCCTGCCGGATTGGGTACAGCAAAATCGGCATTCGTCAAAGATACACTTACACCGTCTTTATCCGTGGGAAGGGGACGGAAGTTTGCGATACTATATCCGCCCTCAAGACACATCTCTCGTCCCAAAGCAGAAAATTGTGCCTCGGCAATGCAGAATTGAGCCGGAATCGTCGCGACAGATCTGAGTCGTAAATCTTCATTAGGGTCTTGCACCGTTTGTGTGCTTAAGTCAGTGCTTTCAGACTGAGGCAAAGGTTTGATTTTAAGGGCATAGTAATGCGCATCTAATCCCTGCAAAGATTGTGTTAGAGGGCGGACGCAGTTTTCCGGTTCAACAGACCACCAACCTCGCGATGTCCAATTGCCGTCTTCTTGTAAACCGATGGCAGTAAAAATGCGCGTATCACTCTTATTACACACCTCAAAACCAACTTCATCAGCCACCGCTTTGGCGGCAGAGGCCAAAGCATTTATGAGCGCGTCACCTTCGGGCAGTGTTTCAAAATCTTCGGCCTTTTGAAATTCTCTAAGGGAGCGTGACGTCCGCCGTCCGGGCAAACCGTCAATACCCGTCACGCGATACCCTGCATCTCTTAAGAGGCGCTGTATACCAGCGGTCTGAGCTTTCGCTCCAAAATCGGAAGGTTCAATCAAGGTCGTCGTTTCCTCATCGGGACGCACAGCAAAATAACCCCGCGTCTGAAGATTATTTACACGACAATCATCTGTGGCCGCAGAAATGAAATCGCCATCTGTCGCACAAAGTGACACTTCGCCTTTCCATTCTCTTATACCGCCACGATGGATATAGCTACTTTCAGCATAGAGGAAACGCGGAGCCCCTCTCACAACGCTTTCCACTAGACATTGTCCTGGGTTGATATTCCGCCATCCCTGCGCTTTAACTTCGCCGTCACGCAAAGTCGCATTGGCGAGGCGCAAAATATAGGATGTCTCATTACAAATATTCCAACCTACGACGTCGGTTGGGTTGATAATCGCCGTTGATAGGTTTGCCTCTGGCGTCTCATTTGCGACTTCTTGCGCATAAGCCAAAGGTGATAAAAGATTTAGGCCCCCAACGGCGAGCCAACATAAAGCGGCAAAACCTGTCTTCATCATTTGATTAAGGTTCCTGCCCCGACATCCGTGAAGAGTTCTACCAGCAACCCATGGGCCCGACGCCCGTCTAGGATTACAACAGCTTCGACACCGGCTTTAACAGCCTCAATAGCCGTTTCTAATTTCGGGATCATGCCGCCTTGGGCTGTCCCGTCACCAATTAAGCCTTGCGCATCAGATATCGATAAATCTGTGAGAAGGTTCTTTTCAGAATCCATGACACCTTCGATATCGGTCAGGAGCATGAGACGTGCTGCGCTAAGCGCGCCTGCAATCACACCGGCGGCCGTATCGGCATTCACATTATAACGCCGTCCATCTTCACCACTGCTGATTGGAGAGATGACCGGGATAAACCCCGGGTCGGCTTCGGCCAAAGTATTAATAACGGCTGGGTCAACACTTATTGGACGTCCTGTAAAGCCGAGATTTTTGTTCATAGCCTCTGCTTTAATTAGTCCTGCGTCGCGTCCGGATAGACCAACCGCACGTCCACCCGCCTGATTGATGGCGGCGACAATGGCTTTATTAATCGCACCGGAGAGCACCATTTCGGCGATGCCGACTGTTTCCATATCGGAGACACGCAAACCGTCGACAAATTCAGATTTTATTTTAAGACGTTCCAGCATGGATCCAATTTGCGGGCCGCCACCATGGACAACGACAGGCCGAAGTCCGCATTGTTGTAGAAGGACGATATCATTCGCAAATTGCTGGGTCAGTTCTTCACTACCCATGGCGTGACCGCCGAATTTCACAACAATCGTTTTTCCGGCATGGCGTTGGATAAACGGTAGGGCCTCAGACAAAATCTGAGCCGTAGTCCAGCTATGTTCATTCGCGCGGCGTTTCATAGGGTTATTTCTTAGCCATGTTTGCGGGCAAGGCCAAGCCAACAATCTCAGTCCGTAACAGGTCTAGGCCGTGCTTTTTTTCAGAACTTGTTTGGATGACACTCGGAAAAGCGGCCGGGCGTTTAGCAATGGTTTTCAATGTGCCTTCCGTGACTCTGCTCAATTGGCCTTTTTTCAGTTTGTCAATTTTTGTCAGAATAATCTGATAGGTCACAGCTGTTTCATCGAGCATATCCATGACCTCAATATCAGAGGGCTTAATCCCGTGGCGACTATCAACCAAGAGGAAGACACGTCGTAAGCCTGCCCGACCTCTGAGATAGGCTTTGGTCAAAGTCTGCCACCGTGCGATATCTGTCTTTGAGGCCTTCGCATAACCAAAGCCCGGTAAGTCGACGATAAAGAGGCGACCATCCACATTAAAGTAATTGAGTTCTCGTGTGCGGCCCGGCGTATTTGAGGCGCGCGCAAGGCCTTTGCGATTGGTCAGCGCATTAATCAGCGATGACTTACCGACATTGGAACGCCCGGCAAAACAAATTTCCGGTAGGTCTGGCGGCGGCAAGGTTTCGAGGCTGACCGCACTGCGCATGAAATCAACATCACGCGCAAACAATAAGCGTCCGGCCTCTAATTGCTGTTTTGATACCTCTGTCGTCGTGTCGGTCATCGCAGCCTATTCAGATGCTGTCGGCTCAGGCTTGCCTGTGATCTTGCGGAAGAATTTATCAATCGGCGTGTCCACCTTGAATTTCCGCGTAATGATATATTGCTGAATGAAGGACAGGATGTTGTTCCAGACCCAGTAAAGCAAAAGACCGGCTGGGAAAGGAGCGAGGATAAACATAAATATCCAGGGCATCCATTTCATCATCTTTTGCATCATCTCTGCTTGCTCACCAGCGCCGGCACCTGCAGGTGGTGTCAACATATACATGAGGCTCATAGAAATGCCGTAGAGAATGGCCAATGGCCCAATCGCAACAAATGCTAACAAACCAATGCCTCCCGGAACGGCGTCCCAAGGGAGAAGGCCAAAGCCGTTGAGGATTGACAGCGGATCTTTCGCAGAAAGGTCTTTGAGGTACCCAAAGAAAGGCGCATGGCGCATATCAATATTGATAAAGACTGATTTATAGAGCGCGAAGAATACAAAGATTGTCGGAATAATTGGCAAACACCCGGCCGCAGGGTTTACCCCTTCTTTCTTGTAAAGCCCCATCATCTCTTGTTGGAGCTTCATACGGTCTTCTTTGTAGCGTTCTTGAAGCTTTTTCAGCTTGGGCTGAACCTTCTTCATTTTAGCTTGGCTCTCATATTGTTTGTTAAAGAGCGGGAACATCAAAAGTTTGATGATAAGTGTCAGGGCCAAAATACCCAGACCGAAGTTTCCGAAAAGCTCACCCAAGCGAGACAGCGCCCAATAAATGGGTTTGACCAAAATACCGACAAAGCCCCAGTCGATTGCGCGTTCCATTTGGGCAATGCCATATTCTCTTTCATATTTCTTCAGAACGTCGCGATCCTTCGCGCCGGCAAACATAAAGCCTTTTGAGGTTATGGTTGCACCTGGCGTCAATGTGACGGGCGCCAAAGCATAGGACGTCTCATAGACATCTTGATCATTGATTGTCAGAAAACGGTGTTGCGCCGTCATTTGTTTGTCTTGCGGCGCGATCGCAGCGGTTAGCCAATATTTATCCGTCAAGCCGACCCAACCGGATTCACCGGAGCTTTGCCATACTTCTTTTTTGCGTAAACCGCTATATTTCATGTCTTCATAGCCATTATCGACGATGGAGATCGGGCCCTCTTGAATAATAAAGAAATTCGTCAAATCATCGGGCAATGTGTGTTGCCGTGAAACGCCTTTGCGTTGCAGGGCAAGTTCGGCACCTGATGTATTAGTGACGGTGTCTTCGACAGTGATGAGATAACGATCATCAACGCTTAGTGTACGGCGGACGTCAAACCCATCACCTTGGAAGCCAAGCACGACAGGCGTTGTCTCTGTGAGTTTATCGCCTGAGATAACAGTCCAAGGCGTTTCAAATCCAAAAGAGGATAGTCCGGCTCGTACCCAGTTGTCGGTGATATAGGCTGCTTTCTCAGAACCCTCCGGTGAAAGAACTGAAACCTGACCGTCCGCAGGGTCGAGTGTTTTATCATAATTCTTAAGCGTAACATCATCCAGTGTTGTGCCTGTCGTCAGGAAGCTCCCCGTAATACCCGGTGTTTCAATTTTGATACGTTCGCCTTGCGGCGTATCGTTATTGGATAGGATAACGTCGCGAGGCACAAAGACTGGCTCCGGCGTGCTATCGACTGGATTATTCACGGCTTGCTCGGCTTGCGCGCGCGCTCGTTCAGCTTCGGCGTCAAGACGGGCGGCCTCAATAGCAGGTCCTTGCACCAAGACCCAATATCCTACCAAAACAATGGCGGAGAGCACCATGGCCAGTATAAAATTTCTTTGTTCGTTCATCGGTTTTTCGATCCGTAATGATGACAAAAATGTCTTTATTCGCCTGACTTAGGACGAGAATGTTTGCAAAGCGTTATGAGGGCTTTTTTTGTGTCGTCAAGGAGGGCTGACCACTCTCTTTCAGCTGTGCCGTTACGCGCAATGAAAACATAATCATGTCCGGCTATGCCATATTGGGGCAGAAGCGATCTGGCGAGTTCTCTTAATCTGCGTTTTGCGCGGTTGCGGGTGACCGCATTTCCAATCTTTTTTGTGGCTGTTACACCATATCGTAAGGTGTCATGTTGCGGGTTTTTACGCATTTGAATGACGATACCGCCTTGGGCGCGATAGGATCCCTCCCGAACATATAAAAACTCGGCCCGCTTTTTCAGCACGCCGAGTTTTTTCATGTCTTTTAAAACAGCCGTCATAAACGGCAGAATGTCTTGCTAGGCTGAAAGAACCTTACGGCCCTTCGCGCGACGGCGTGCCAAAATCTGACGGCCTGCTTTTGTTGCCATGCGAGACCGGAAACCGTGACGGCGCTTACGAACAAGCACGGAAGGTTGGAATGTACGTTTCATATCAATCTCCACTAGGGATATGGATGTCGTTTGATCGCCTTTTGGGACTCACAATGCAGCATCCGAATTCAAGACGCGTCCCTTAAGAGTGTGAGATATATCTGTCAAGCGATGCTTAAACGAAAATGCAGACCTCTTTTGACGAATGAGATGCTCACGCGAGCGTGAGTTCGACGCACTTAAAGGTGAAATCTTGTGACAAGGCAAGTTGGGAAAAGTTTTGTAGAGAGCGCAAAATTGAAAATCAGCTTGAAGGATAACTTGTCAGGCAAGCGAAAAGAGCGCAGTTGAAAGAAGATAGAAGACAATGAATACACAGACACAAAAAGCCGAAAATTTTGGGGGTCATAACATGACAACAGATTCCGAAGGCAGTAAAACACGTCCGATTTGGATCAAGCTTTGGCCTCTATACATTATATCAGCCGGGCTTGCGCTCGCAATTTCTCAAGGTTGGCATCAGCAGCTAACACCCGCGGCCTTAGGCGAGAACGCTGTTTACTTAGATACATTAGTAAAAGAGAATTTCTGGCTCGTTTTGATTGCATTTATTGCCATTTATGCGGCTGCCACCGCGTTCATGGTGCCTGCCAGTGCTTTAACAATCGGTGGTGGTTTTCTTTTTGGTGTTTTTGTTGGTGCGCCAGCCGTCATCGTCGGTGCAACCGTGGGGGCCTGCCTTTTGTTTCTTGCCGCAAAAACGTCACTTGGTGAGACTTTAAAGTCCATTGCGGGACCATTCCTTTCCAAAATGGAGAAGGGTTTTAATGAAAATGCGCTCTCCTATATGTTTACACTCAGGCTCATTCCGCTTTTCCCCTTTGCCGTCGTCAATATCGCGCCCGCTATTTTGGGCGCTAAATTCCGTGATTATTTTATCACGACGGCTCTTGGTATTATTCCCGGGACTATTGCCTATACGCTTATTGGGTCTGGTTTGCGCGAAACATTACTGGATGCAGCCGCTAAGGGCGAAACAGCCGATGTTGGCGCTTTAGTGGGTGACGCAGCGGCGAATTTCCTGCCGGCCTTTGTTGCCTTGGGGCTCGTGGCTATGATCCCTGTTATTTATAAGAAGTTTTTCAAGAAAACGGCCGCTTAAATCAGCGACCCAAGACGACATATTCCAAGAGAGAAATCATGAGTAAAACGCAATATAATGTCGATATATGTATTATCGGCGCCGGATCTGCGGGACTGTCTATAGCGTCTGGTGCCGCACAATTAGGGCGCTCTGTCGTCCTGTTCGAAGCCGAAGATATGGGCGGAGATTGCTTAAATACGGGGTGTGTACCGTCAAAGGCGATGATTGCCGCGGGTAAAGCGGCCTATGCGCAATCATCGGGTGCGCAGTTTGGTATCAAACCCACAAAGCCTAAAGTCGATTTCGAAGCTGTAAAGGCGCATATCAAAGGCGTTATTGAAACCATTGCCCCTGTTGATAGTCAGGAACGTTTCGAAGGCTTAGGGTGTACCGTTATTCGGGAATATGCCTCGTTCGCCGATGCAAAGACTGTGGTGTCTGAGACAACAGAGGTTAAAGCGAAACGATTTGTGATTGCCACGGGCTCACGGGCCGCCGCCCCGCCGATCCCTGGTTTGGATAAAACACCTTATATGACAAATGAGACCATCTTCACTGTTGATAGCCTGCCGCAACATCTCCTTGTTATTGGCGCTGGGCCTATCGGATTGGAGTTAGGTCAATCCTTCCGCCGATTAGGCAGTGATGTGACCATTATTGATATTGCCGCCCCTCTAGGGCGCTCTGAACCTGAGCACGCGAAAATCCTTGTCTCCGCCCTCGAAGAGGAAGGCATTGTCTTCCGCACGCCTGTCAAAACGAAAGACATCAGGCAGGTGAAAAAAGGCTCACTCATGGGTGTCGAAATTGAATTGGAAGACGGCGAAGTCATTACGGGCTCACACCTTTTGGTCGCAGCCGGGCGTAAGCCCTCTGTGGATGGTCTTAATCTTGAGGCTGCAGGTGTGAAGTATGACCGCCGTGGCATTGAGGTTGAAGCTGATCTTCGTACGACAAATAAGAAAATATATGCAGCCGGCGATGTCGCTAAAAATATGGGTGGATTGACACACGCTGCCGGTTTTCACGCAGGCCAATTGATCAAGCAATTTTATTTTATGCCGCCTGTCATTGATCGTCTTTTGACAAAATCAACAACGGACAGAATGCCTGCCGCGATATATTCCGAGCCTGAGTTAGGCTCAATAGGTCTCACCGAGGCGCAGGCCCGAGAAAAACATGGTGACGCCATCAAAGTTGTACATTGGGAATTTGAAGAAAATGATCGTGCCATTGCGGAACGTAATACGCATGGCGGCATTAAGATTGTGGCGACCAAAAAAGGTAAAATATTAGGGGCGTCCTGTGTGGGTGAAGGGGCCGGTGAAATCATTCAAATGATATCGCTGGCTATGGCGAATGGTATAAAAATTGTCGGCTTGACGAAATTTATCTCGCCTTATCCAACACGAACAGAAGTGGTAAAGCGCGCCGCGGGGTCTTGGTATACAGAGGCTGTGTTCTCTCCGAAGACACGAAAGCTCGCAGGCTTCTGGACAAAGTTCCATTAAAATATTCTGTCTTTAAAGCTGTGCGTAAACACGGTAGTCAGCCGACATGATTGATGGCTTTATCGCCCGCCGCCTATCGGCGAAGCTTCTGCTCATGACAATTGGTTTTGTCATGTTGGCAGAACTTGTTTTATTCGTTCCCTCTTTAGCCTTGCAGCGGCAGACTTATTTGGTGGACCGAATCCAACAAGCCGGAATTTTGACGCAAGCCCTAACGGGCGTTCCGGATTACGAAGCCTCTGAGATGTTATCCAAAGACTTTATAGAGAACACGGATGTGGAATTGCTCTCGGCGAAGCATAATGGAATGACAGAACTTGTCTTGGGTTTTCCCCCAAGTGATGCCAACTTCATCGAAGTGGATATGCGCTCGCCTGATCGTTTTCCGCAATTTCGGGATGCGTTTGGAGACTTCTTTTCGAGCGGGAATGATCGTTTACGTGTTATCGCTAACTCTCCAGTTGAGTGGCAAGATACAATGGAGCTCATTATTCCTCGGCAGGCGATAAAAGCAGAGCTTTGGGATTTTGCTGAACGTATTTTTTATCTCTCGCTTTTTATCGCAGTCTTGACGGGCACACTCATTTATCTGGCAATGTTACTCATTATTGTGCGTCCACTTCAGCGACTTTTGGACAATATGAAATTGTTCCGCGAGAACCCGCAATTCAGGCGGAATTTAGGACGATCCAATCATCGCAAAGATGAAATTGGTCAGTTGGAACGAGAGTTTATTGATACGAAACAAAGCTTGCGTTCTGCATTTCGGCAGAGGGAGAGATTGGCAGGGCTCGGCCTCTCTGTGGCAAAAATCAATCATGACCTTCGCAATGTTTTATCGACCGCGCTGCTTATTGCAGACCGACTGACGACACAAAAAGAGCAGAAAGTTGTTGAAATGGGCGAAAAACTTGTGCGCACGGTCGAACGTGGTGTCGGTCTTACGGAAGAAGTTTTAGCCTATAGTCGTGCAGAGACGGCTGACCCGGATCCGCAATCCGTAAGAGTATCGTTTCTCTTGGGCGAAGTCGCCGCAGATACGATGGTGCAATTTCCGGCCACTAGTTTTAAAAATCTGGTCCCAACGGATTTATGTGTCGTGTCTGATCCCGATCAAACCTATCGGATTTTGCATAATCTCTTCCGAAACGCGGCGCAGGCCATGCAAAAAAGTGAGATACAACGGATTACGGTGTCTTCTAAAATTATAGAGGATACTGTGCATTTAAATATTGAAGATACAGGGCCCGGTTTACCGGAAAAAGCCGCAAAAAATTTATTCTTAGCCTTCGCTGCCTCTCAAGGACAAAACGGAAGTACGGGACTGGGATTGTCTATTTCCAAGGAACTCGCCACAGCACAGGGCGGGGATTTACAACTCATAAAAACAGATTCTCAGGGCACGCATTTTCGGCTTAGCCTGCCTAAATGTCACGGGTAAGGTGGTTTCACTGAACCTCAAGGGCAACGCCTTCGCGTCTTGGGTCGGCGCCGCCAATTAATGTACCGTCTGTTTGGCGATAAATAATATGAAGGCCGGAAATCTCACCTTTCGACCTAACAACATTATGGCCCATCTCTTCAAGGGCGCTGACGATATCATTCGGCAAACCAAATTCGACGGCCCCGGCCCCGCGATCAATTTCATCGGTCTCTTCACTGCGGAGGTCTTGGGATTCCAAACGTACCCGTCCATTGCGTGAGATGACATTGGGAAGTTCAATGGCCTCTTGCGGTGATAAATCCCAATCAACAATGCCAACGACAGATTTGACGACATAATTAATAATGGAATTACCGCCGGGCGATCCCGTCGTAAAAAGTAACTCACCCTCGGGCGTGAAGACAATTAAAGGGGCCATAGAGCTACGTGGCCGTTTTCCCGGGGCCGGCGCATTTGCAATAGGGTTTCCATCTGCATCGACAGGGCGATAAGAGAAATCTGTCAGCTGATTATTGAGCATAAAGCCATTGACCATGCGTTGGCTTCCGAAAGGGGCTTCGACTGTGGTTGTCATGGAAACGGTCAGGCCTGTTTTGTCAATGACGGTGAAATGCGACGTGCCGGGACTATCGGGTGTCGCATCTTTTCCGCGGACAAAATCAACGGGATTGCCGGCTTTAACGTCTTTCATTGCCGTGTCAGCTTGAATAAGGGCTGCACGGCTTTTGAGATAATCTTTGTCTAACATGGCCGCTACGGGGACTTCAACAAAATCAGGATCGGCCACATATTTATCGCGGTCTGCATAGCCCAGTGCCGAAGCTTCGGCAAAAGTATGCCAACCCTCAATGGTCTGACCGAGGGCGCTCATATCATAGTTTTCCAACACGCCTAGAATGGACAGTGCAGCCACAGGACCCGAAGAAGGCGGTTGCGCCCCGCAGAGAATATGCTCGCGATAGGTTCCGCAAAGCGCTTCGGTTTTCTGAGGCTGATAAGCCGCCATGTCCTTTAATGTGAGGGTTCCGGGCAGCGGTTCTTCTTGCGTCTTGGAAATAATGGCCTCGGCGATAGGGCCTTCCAAAAGGGCGCGAGGGTTTTGTTGTAAAGCCCGAAGTGTTTCGGCATAGGGCAGGTTATCGCGAATAAAGCCTTCAGGAAGTGTTGTGCCGTCTTCTAGAAAGAAATAATCGCGCGCATTATCATCATTGCCAAGGACAAAGCCCCCCATACGTTTGACAAGACTCGCCATACGGGGGCTCACGGCGAAGCCCTCTTCAGCAAGCTTGATCGCCGGTTCCATGGGGGCTGCCCAATCCAAACTGCCGTAATCGTCATGGGCTTTATGCAACATCACTATGGCCCCCGGGACACCGGTTGAGCGTCCTGAGGCGATACCCGCAAAATAGCGCAGAGGCTCTCCCGTTTCAGGGTCAAGAAAAAGCTCAGGCGTGACATTGGCAGGTGCTGTTTCGCGTCCATTGTAATTCCAGACTTTCGCCGTTTTAGGATCATAAACGACCATAAAAGCGCCGCCGCCAAGGCCGGAACTTTGCGGTTCAACTAATCCCAAAACCGTTTGGACGGCAATCGCGGCATCGACGGCTGAACCACCTTTTTCCAATATGTCTAAACCAGCTTGAACGGCTAGCGGGTTAGCGGCGGCAACCATGCCTTTTGTGTTGACGGTGGTCGTCTTGACACGGTCTATCGGGCGGATGTTTTCCTTGACGTTTGTTGAAGGTGCGCAGGCAGACAGACTTAAAACTGTGCTTAGCGACAATATCGAAAGAAGTCTCATAACGGCCCTTATTATCTTATTCGAGGCTTAGTCTTTTGCTTGCCAAACTTCAAATAAGAATATCGTGTGTCCTATGTGTGGCTGGGATTAGGAAACAGGATTAGGGAAATAGAAAGCATTTTCGGTAATTATTTGGTGTTAAATAAATAAAGCATCAGAAAGGGGTTGACATGTTAGACATCCCCCAAAGGCCAGTTAAAGAGATTATTCCGGATTATCGCGTCAGAAAAGCGAGCACATTCTCGCTCGAGAAATCGGAATTTTCGGCCCGTATTGTTTTCTTCACTGTAGCCACTTGCGTCTTCTGTGCTTTAACACTTTTATCCTTAAAATGGCCAATCGCAGGCTTTGGATTTTTAATCGCTCTTCCTGTTTTCGCGCTCGGCATTTACGATATATTTCAGCGCAAGAAGACGGTCTTGCGTGTTTATCCCGTCATTGGTCATTTACGATATTTCTTTGAGTCTATTCGTCCTGAAATCCAGCAATATTTCGTTGAGTCGGATACAAATGGGACGCCGATTAGTCGAGAGTTTCGCTCGCTCGTTTATCAACGGGCCAAGAAGGAACGCGATACACGACCGTTCGGAACCTTATTTGATGTCTATCGTGA
>CAYTAJ010000049.1:13415-17191 GCA_964435725.1 uncultured Algimonas sp. | reverse complement strand
GCTCGATTTGAGCGGGCTTTTTTATTTTATGCTTTCAAAACCTATCTACGGCTGTTCATGACCATGCTGAGAATATCATCCATGGTGTTTCCGTCACCATCGGCGTCGAGCATTTTGCCGAGCATGCCAAGGCCCTGCTGATGGGCTTGTTGTTGCTGGGCTTGGGCTTTGCGGGCACCACCACCGAGCAGGCCGCCCAACAAACCACCGAGGCCGCTGGATTTTTGTCCACCACCCATCAGCTGTTGCATGGCCATCTGGCCGAGCATGGCTTGCATGCCACCGCCTTGTGCACCCTGTGTTTGTTTGCCCAAGCTACCCATTGCCATCATAGCGACCATCGGCAACATTTTCTTCAATATATCAGAGCTGACACCTGATTGTTCGGCCGCACGCCCTGCAACGGCGCGACTGACTTCTTTTGAACCAAACAAATGCCCAAGAATGCCATTACCTTCGGCAACGGCTGCGGGTGCGCCAAGTTGGGCAGGGTTATCAAGATATTGACTGTGCTGCCCGTTTTGTAATGCCCCCAGTAATCCGGCCAGACCTTGAGGCGAAGCGGTGTTTTGCTTTAATCCTGATGAAATCGCCGGCAAAAGAGCCGCAATGGCGCTTTGGCTTTGATTGGCGTCCAAACCAAATTGTTGGCCTATTTGTTGTGGCGCTTGCCCGCCCGCTGCGGACATAATCATGTCCATTAAATTCATCCCGCTCATATGCGTGTCTCCTAGTTTACTATGAACAATATATAGCGAGCGCCGCTTATTGTTGCGAGTCGAAAGCGTCGGATGTAAAAAAGTCTTCATCAGGCGTTCATATATCTCGATAAATTCAAAGGGTTGTCAGGAATAACTGCTGAAAATTTTGGGTTGTTTTGAGAAGAAAAAAGCTAATGACACCGAATAACCCAATCGCCTTATACCATTTATAGGGTCTTTCGATGGCCGCGCTTACGCAACATAGAACTACATAAATCCATGTTAAAATTAAAATGTAAGTTATCATAGTTGGAGGATGAATGCCTGAAAATTTTGTCTCCATTGCTAAGCTAAGTGGTATCGTATCGAAGTCTGCGTATGATACGATTACAAGCCAAATAGGGAGTATCAACACGCGCTGAATCAAAACAGCAAGCATGAATGAAGCGAAGTCACAATTTCTGACTTGCCACCATTTTAAATGAGTGTTTTTTCGTTTGGCCTTAAGCCGCACTGCCGCCAACTGTCAGGTCTTCGACATATAGGCTGGGTTGTCCGACACCCACAGGCACGCCTTGTCCGGCTTTACCGCAGACACCAATGCCGGGGTCAATTTCCATGTCATTCCCGATATGACGAATTTGCTTGAGGACCGATGGCCCGTCTCCGATAAGTGTGACGCCTTTAAGGGGCTCACCCACTTGTCCATTTTTCACACGGTAAGCTTCGGTACATTGGAAAACAAATTTGCCGCTCGTGATATCGACTTGTCCGCCACCAAAATTCGTCGCGTAAATCCCGTCTTGTAGCTCTGAGAGCATTTCTACCGGATCTTTATCTCCACCAAGCATATAAGTATTTGTCATACGGGGCATAGGGGCATGGGCGAAGCTTTCACGGCGACCATTGCCTGTGGCTTTGACACCCATAAGACGGGCATTCAAACGGTCTTGCATGAAGCCTTTCAAAATGCCGTCTTCAATAAGGACCGTATTTGACGTTGGCGTGCCTTCATCATCAAAAGTGAGAGATCCACGCCCTTCTGAAATTGTGCCATTATCAACAATGGTGACGCCTTTAGAGGCGACTTGTTCGCCTAACATCCCGGCAAAAGCGGAGGTGCCTTTACGAATAAAGTCACCCTCCAGGCCATGACCCATAGCTTCGTGTAAAAGCACGCCGGGCCAACCGGGACCAAGGACAACATCCATCTGCCCGGCCGGAGCCGGGACGGACTCAAGATTGACTTGGGCTTGTCGCAAGGCTTCTTTGGCGAGCGGCTTCCAAAAATCGGGTGCGATATAATCATCATAGGCTTTGCGTCCGCCAGCACCGGCATAGCCAGACTCGCGACGCCCGTTTTTCTCCGCCACGATAGAAATGTTCAGACGGACGAGAGGGCGGGAATCATTATAACGTTCCCCTCCGGCACGAAGAATCGCGATATTGCGGCGTGAGGCGGACAAAGTCGCCGTGACTTGCACCACGGACGGATCAAGCGCACGGCAAAACGCGTCAATTTCTTCGAGCAGTTCAACTTTAATGCCAAAGCCGGGGTGAGAGACTGGGTCAATGTCAGGGTAGAGTTTCGAATTGGTGCGTTTCGGCGAGGTAGCCATTGCACCATCATAGCCTTGTTTTGCCATAACAACCGCTTGCGCCGCACGCGATAAGGCCCCTTCGCTCATTTCCGTGCCTTGGGCAAAGCCGGACGTCTCTCCTGCGACGCATCTAAGGCCAAATCCGCGGGATGTATCAAAACTCGCCGTTTTTAACCGCCCATCGTCAAATGTAAGCGACTCAGAGGCTGAGCGTTCAACAAAAAGCTCCCCATCATCGGCCCCTTTGAGGGTCTCATCGAGGATAGTTTGAGCCTTTGAAGCCTCTAATTGACTGTCGTCAAAAACAAAATCCGACATTTATGTCACTTTCTTTGGTTATTCCCCTTTATCTAATCCCTCTCACGCGATAGACAACCGCGGAAATGCGACAATCCGCAGCGAACACAGTTCACGACATTGCGAGTATATGTTGTATAGACACCAAATCCGATGCGCTGGGAGCATCGGACACAGTTTAAGAGGACCAAATGCGGTTTTTTAAATCAGTTTTAGGGGGAACAGCTCTCCTCGGCCTTAGTGCCTTTGCAACATCAGCGGCTGCAGACGTCGTTGGTGCGCCAGAGCCCGGTGGGTGGTGGTTCCAAGAATCGGCAACGCCGATTATGGACCAATTATTGGATGTTCATCGTCTCGTCTTTATCATCATTTGTTTGATCGTAGCGTTTGTAACAGTTCTTATGGGTTACATAATGATACGCTTCCGTGAGAAAGCGAATCCCGTGCCCTCGAAAACGTCACACAACACTTTAATCGAAGTTATATGGACCGTTGTGCCCGTTATTCTCCTTTTGATTATGGTCGTACCGTCCATGCAGCTTCTTTACGCGCAAGACCGCTTGCCAGAAACAGAGCTCACAGTGAAAGCTGTCGGCAACACATGGAACTGGCAATATACATATCCGGATTTTGAAGATGTCGAAGAAATCATTTCTAATCCGCTTGATGAGGTTCAGTCTAAAGAACAAGGCAAGCCTTATCTCTTAGGAACCGATGCTCCGCTCGTTGTGCCTGTCGGTACCAAAGTTAAAGTTTTGGTGACATCCATTAACAATATGCACAGCTGGGCCGTTCCTAGCTTTGGCGTTAAAATGGATGCCGTTCCCGGCATCATCAATGAAACTTGGTTCGAAGTTTACAAAGAAGGCACTTACTACGGTCAGTGTTCAGAAATTTGTGGCGCGCTTCACTATAAAATGCCGATTGAAGTTAAGGTCGTCAGTAAAGCTGAATTCGCCCGCTGGGCCGCAAATGGCGGAAGTTTTGACAACGCCATTGCCGACAACACAACAACATCAGGCGCGACAGCAGTCGCCGCCCGCGATTAGACTTAGAAACGAAGGACGCACATCATGGTTGCAATTCCTGGAAATGAAGCAGGGTCTTACGGTGACGATAAGCCGGGCTTTTTTGCACGTTGGTTTTATTCAACAAACCATAAAGACATTGGAACGCT
>CAYTAJ010000049.1:12050-13315 GCA_964435725.1 uncultured Algimonas sp. | reverse complement strand
GGTTTCTCATCAATCTTTGGTGCGATTAACTTCATCACGACGATTTTGAATATGCGCGCACCCGGTATGACGCTACACAAAATGCCGCTCTTTGCGTGGGCTGTTTTGGTAACGGCTTTCTTGCTCCTCTTGGCTCTTCCTGTCTTGGCCGCGGCTTTGTTCATGTTGTTCACTGACCGTATTGACGGCGGTACGGGCTTCTTTGATCCGGCCCGTGGTGGTGATCCACAAATGTTCCAGCACTTATTCTGGTTCTTTGGTCATCCTGAAGTTTACATTATGATTTTGCCGGCCTTTGGTATTGTCTCTCACATTATTTCTACATTCTCTCGTAAACCAATCTTTGGTTATCTCGGCATGGCCTATGCCATGGTCGCGATTGGTGTCGTCGGCTTCGTCGTGTGGGCTCACCACATGTACACAGTCGGTATGGATGTTAATCTGAAAGCCTACTTCTTGGCCGCGACCCTCGTTATTGCGGTGCCAACAGGGGTGAAGATTTTCTCATGGCTGGCAACAATGTGGGGTGGCTCAATCCGCTACACAATTCCGATGCAGTGGGCTTTGGCTTTTATCTTCCTCTTTGTTATCGGTGGGGTAACGGGTGTTGTCTTGGCGAACGCCGGTGTCGATACATATCTCCATGATACATATTACGTGGTGGCGCACTTCCATTACGTTCTATCAATGGGTGCAGTCTTTGGTATCTTTGCCGGTTTCTATTACTGGTTCGGTAAGATGTTCGGTGTGCTTTACAATAAGTGGTTAGCGGCCGCTCACTTCTGGCTCTTCTTTATCGGTGTGAACCTCATCTTCTTCCCTCAACATTTCTTGGGTCTGAACGGCATGCCACGTCGTTACATCGACTATCCTGTTGAGTTTGAATTGTGGAACCAAGTGTCATCAGCGGGTGCATTCGTGACCCTAGCAGGTGTTGGTTTCTTCTTCTTAATGCTTATCGAAGCCTTCATTGTCCGTCGTAAAGCGACAGATAATTATTGGGGCGAAGGCGCAACAACGCTCGAGTGGACATTATCGTCACCGCCGCCCTTCCACCAATTCAATACGCTACCGCGCATTGAAGAGAATGATGGTCACTAATTAGATTTTCAGTAAATTTATAAAGCCGCAGTTTCGACTGCGGCTTTTTTGTCATGCTATGCGCAAGATTATTGCGAAGAAGCGCTCAATAAGGGATAGGGGCGCAGAAAGAATACGAGACTAAGAATGGGCCAAGAGGCATCAATAAATTCACAGCCTGATAG
>CAYTAJ010000049.1:0-11950 GCA_964435725.1 uncultured Algimonas sp. | reverse complement strand
GATGCAGAGATGTCCCGCACGAAAAAGCGACCTTTGCCGCAAGGTAAAATGAGACCGCGAAACGCGCTTGGATTTGGGATTGTTGTATCCGCTGCTTCTGTCTGGATGCTATATATTGCGTCGAATTGGGTAGCATCTGCTATTCTGGCCTTCACAATTTTCTTTTATGTCGTGATTTATACGATGTGGCTAAAGCGAAGCACGCCACAAAATATCGTCATTGGGGGCGCTGCAGGGGCGTTTCCGCCAATGATAGGTTATGCAGCCGTTACGGGTTCAATCACTCTGGATAGCCTTATCCTGTTTATGATTACTTTTATGTGGACACCGCCACACTTCTGGGCTCTCGCGCTGTATAAGACGGGTGATTACGGTCGTGTCGGTATTCCGATGATGCCGAATGTTGCTGGGGCCAAGTCAACACGCTTGCAGATTTTCGTCTATGCGCTCTTATTGTTCGGCGTCTGTATGGTGCCTTTATTTACAGGGTTAGGCGGCGCATTTTATGCTGTGGCGGCCATTGGTTTAAATCTAGGCTTTGTTGCTTTGGCCTTTAAAGTTTGGAAATCTCGCGCTGGAGAACGCGAAGAAGCGTCTGATGAAGCGTCACTTTATGATGTGCAAAAAGGCGATCGCGCTGCCCGCAATTTGTTTGCTTATTCTATAATATATTTATTTGCGATATTTGGTGTTTTGGCCGCTGAAGGTCTTCTAAGAGGTGTAGTGTGATGAGAGAATATCGCGACAAACCCCAGAATTTTGTTGAGCCAACAGAGGCGGAATTGAAAGCGAGAAATCGTCGCAATGTGGCGATAGCGCTTTCCCTCGCGGCGTTTATGTTGTTTGTTTTTATCACCATGGTGATGTCTGGCGAATTACCAAACACACCGTAATTTAAACCGTAAAGGTTGCATTGATGGAAAAGAATAAGAAAACAATGTTCATCTTAACGGGCGTGGGTGTTGCCATGCTCGGTCTTGGTTTTGCTTCTGACCCTCTCTATGACACATTTTGTCGGATAACGGGTTATGGCGGCACGCCTCAAATTGCTGAAGATAACTTTTCCGAAGTGATTGATCGCACCGTTACGGTAAAATTTGATTCTAATGTCGCCAGCGGCCTGCCTTGGGATTTCAAACCGGATCAGCGGTCAATGGACATCAAGGTCGGTCAGTCGGGATTAGCCTATTATACTGTGCGTAATGAAAGCGACGTGCCTCTCGTCGGCGTTGCGAGTTTTAATGTGACCCCGATCAAGGCCGCGCCTTATTTTGTAAAAACAGACTGTTTTTGTTTTGAAGAACAAACAATTCAACCGGGGCAAGAATTACCTCTTCCCGTGCTTTTCTTTATTGATTCGCAGTTGGACGAGGAAAAGCGCTTGGATGATGTAAAAGAAATCACACTAAGCTACACATTTTTCGAGACAGACGAAGAAGCGCAGATTGCCACACAGAGCAGTGGTTCAAACGCCGAAGTCGAGCTTGATTAAGCTGAATTCTTAAGAGGATAGAGGCGGAAATTCATTGTCTTGCACTCATGCCTTGTTTATAGGCATTACAAATAAGTAGGGCTGCTTGAAACGGCCTTATGTGACGCAAAAGATTGACCCTCCGGGATATCACTCTCGGAAACTGTTCAAAGGGACAAATATCATGGCCGGACACGCCGTCGAACACGACTATCATCTTATTCCACCTAGCCCGTGGCCTTTCCTTTCCGGTTTGGCCGCCCTTGTTTGGGGCCTGGGTATGGTTGTTTTCTTTGCGGGCCTAACGCCGCGTACCGGCGAAAATGGTATGATGGAATTTTTCTTTGCCAAAGGTCTCGATACTTGGACATCAACTTTGGTTAGCGATGGTGCTGTATCAGGGGGTTGGATAATTTTACTTTTAGGCACCCTGTTTGGGGCTTATGTAATGTTTGGTTGGTGGCGTGATGTCGCCCGTGAGTCTGCTGCAGGAGACCACACGCCTGTCGTTGATATCGGTCTGCGTTACGGCATGATTATGTTCATCATGCAAGAAGCCATGTTCTTTGTGGGTTGGTTCTGGATGTTCTTTGAAACTGGCCTCTTCCACCAGATGCGCGCCAAATGGAATACGGATATCCTGCCTAATGCCGCTGAATATGCAGATAATATAGCACCAGGTGTTGTTTCCGTTGATGCGTGGCACCTTCCGCTCATGAACACGCTTATTTTGTTGCTCTCAGGGACAACTGTGACTTGGGCTCACCATGCCCTTATCCATGGTGATCGTCGTGGTGCAAAATGGGGATTAGGTTTGACCGTTGCCTTAGGGGCTCTTTTCACGGCAATTCAATTCATTGAATACCGTCTCTTATTTAGTCACCGGGCAGAAGGTCACGAGCCTTGGCTTGCAAATGATGCTTACGGGTCGGCCTTCTTCTTAGCGACGGGTTTCCATGGCCTTCATGTTCTTATCGGTGCCATCTTCCTGCTCGTCTGTTGGGGACGACTAATGGCTGGCGGACTTCGCTCTGATAAGCATTTCGGACTAGAAGCTGCGGCTTGGTATTGGCACTTTGTTGATGTCGTCTGGCTCTTCCTATTCGCCTTTGTTTATGTCGTCTTTGCGACGGGTCTATAAGCAGCTTGGTTGATGAATAGATAGGGACGGCTTTAGCTGAGGCGTCCCGAAACCCTATGCTCCAGAGTCGAGGAATTCAGGGCTGTCTACAATTGATGGCCCATTTTCCGTAAGCATGGGATATAAGTCGTCTCACATACGTTAAAGGCAAAACCCATTAAATAGATTATAGGACTGATGGCGAAGCTATATTTCAAACCTATGCCTGTTTTGTCAGTTGTGTTGGTTATCAGTCTGACAATTCTGATTTCATTGGGAATTTGGCAATATCAAAGGCTACAATGGAAAACAGACCTTCTGGCTGAAATAGAAGCCTCAGTGACAGCGCCGCCTTTTACCTCTCTCTCAGACGTTAACCGGGCTATAGAGAATGACGCGCCTGTTGATTTTCGACGGATTGAGTTTCAGGCGAAGACAATTGCAAACAGCTCCGTTTATCATCTGTATAAATCTCAATCGGGTGGCATCTTCTGGAGCATTTTCCAGCCACTTCGCTCTGATGGGCGCACTATTTTTGCGAGTATCGAGGCGCTATCCGATGAACAAAAAGATCAAGCGTCCTTTCAAGTAGCACAAAGTGAACCCATTACCGTAATAGGCTATGTACGTAAGTCATACCCTATGGGCCGTGTTGAGTCGTGGGTGAAGTCAAAGGCTAGTCCTGAGGCCAATCGTTATTTTTATTTCAACCAAACAGAGGATTGGTATGAGGCTTTGCCAGAGCCGTATATCGAAGGTTATTATATTGATGTTATGCCCGCACTGTCTGCCAATGAATTACCTGTCTTAAGGCCGGATATTGCGAATAATCACTTTGATTACATGCTAACATGGTGGTCCTTTGCGCTCATATTTATCGTGATTTATCTTATTTTGCATCGTCGTGCCGGGCGTTTGGCGTTTCGATAATGGGCCGAGTCACAATCCATACAGTGTTAAAATCACACGCAACGGGTGGAGCGTTGACCTTACGTCATCCGCGTTGGGCAGATTTTGACTCCTGGTCGACCTTGCGGCGAGAGAATAAAGATTGGCTTTCGCCATGGGAACCCGGATGGTCCGAAGCCAATATAAATAGAATTGCATATCGCACGCAGCTCTCGCGATTTAAAAAGCTCGTTCAAAATGGACAGGCTTATCCTTTTCATATTTTCTATGGTAAGGAAGAAACCTTAATTGGGGCGTGTAATCTAACCCATGTTGAAAAAGGTAGCTCGCAATCAACGCGATTGGGCTACTGGGTCGGGCAACGCTTTGCTCGTAATGGCTTTGCGCGGGCGTCTGTGGGCGCTGTGACACAATTTGCTTTCGATAATTTGGGTCTACACCGCGTTGAAGCCGCTGTTCAGCCTGAAAATAAGGCCTCTATTTCTGTTCTAGAGTCACAAAATTTTACTTATGAAGGCGTGTCACGTGGATACCTCAAAATAAAAGGTGTTTGGGCGGATCACGCCATATATGCCAAGCTAAGCTCAGATTAGGCTCACGCGGAGCCGCTCATAAATGACAGCGCTTCGGGTGAGATACCAAGTGTTTCAAACGCCAGCTTGCGTTTTTTACCTAAGTCAGAATCAAAAATGATCTGCTCTTCAACATCCACGACCAGCCAAGCGTTCTGCGCGATTTCATTCTCCAATTGCCCTTCGCCCCACCCTGAATAGCCAATGGCTAACATAGCGCGTTCAGGCGCATTTTCTTCAACAAGCGCTTGCAAAATATCTTTTGTAGATGTGAGGTTAAGCGTGTCGGTCAACTTCAAACTTGTGTCTTCTTTAAAATAATCTGCACTATGAAGAACAAAGCCGCGATCAATATCGACAGGTCCGCCATTTAAAACCGGCGTATCGGCCACTTTAACATCGCCCTCAATTCCAATTTGTTCCAACAGATCTGAGAGCTTTAATCCGGCTTTTGACTTATTGACGATTAGGCCCATCGCGCCGGCTTGGTCATGCGAGCAGATATAAATAAGAGCGCCCTTGAATCGGGGGTCTCCCATGGCTGGTGTAGCTAAGATAAACCGGCCTGCGAGATAGGTGTTGTCTTTTTTCTTTGTCATAATCCGTAAATGGTGATGACCGATTTTCGGTCAAGCTATCTTGTCAAAACGTCACATACATCCCATATCTTAATCATACACGTTATAAGAGAGATTTAAAAATGACGATAAAAACGGGTGAAAAACTACCTCAGGCCAGCTTCATGACAGTTGGAGAAAATGGCCCAGAACCCAAAACAACAGATGATCTGTTTAGTGGAAAACGTGTTGCCTTATTCGCCGTACCCGGTGCTTTTACACCCACCTGTTCAGCACAACATTTGCCGAGCTTTATCGAAAAGGCCGAGGCTCTAAAAGCAGCTGGCGTTGATGATATCGCCTGCGTCTCCGTCAATGATATTTTTGTCATGGGCGCATGGGGAGAGCAGCAAGAGGTGGGCTCTAAAGTATCTATGTTGGCAGACGGAAATGGTGATTTCACTAAAGATATTGGTCTGGTTTTAGACGGGACCGGCTTTGGCATGGGGCAGCGTTCGCAACGTTATGCCATGGTCGTTAATGACGGCGTCGTTGAGCACCTCTTCGTGGAAGCACCCGGCGAATATAAGGTGAGTTCGGCTGAACATATGCTGGAAGCGCTCGGCGGTTAATTCAACACAATATAAAATTTTTATTTAGGGGAACTCATGGAAACTGGACAAATATTACTCATCGCCCTTGTGGCTTTTATTGTCTTTATCACACTCAAAGCTGTCAAAGCAGTACCGCAAGGTATGGAATATACGGTTGAACGTTTTGGCCGTTATACGCGCACACTGAAACCGGGTCTGACCTTCATTGTTCCATTCGTTGATCGCATTGGCTATCAGATGAATATGCGGGAACGCGTCATTGATATCCCGTCCCAAGATGTGATTACCAAAGATAACGCTATGGTGACGGCCGATGCTGTTGTCTTTATTCAGGTCATTGATGCCCGCCAAGCGGCCTATGAAGTTAATAATCTCGACAATGCGATTAAGAATCTTTGTTTGACCAACGTTCGAACCGTTGTCGGCTCTATGGATCTCGATGAGGTGTTGTCCCGTCGTGATGAAATCAATGCACGACTCTTAACGGTGATTGATAGTGCCACCGATCCATGGGGGACTAAAGTCACGCGGATTGAGATTAAAGACCTCTCACCACCAGCAGATATCACCCAAGCTATGAACAAGCAGATGAAAGCGGAGCGTGAAAAGCGCGCTGACATTCTGATGGCGGAAGGCCAAAAGCAAAGTCAAATTTTGCGAGCCGAAGGTGAGAAAGAAGCCGCTATTCGTGAAGCCGAGGGCCGTCGTGATGCCGCTTTCCTTGATGCCGAAGGTCGTGAACGTGAAGCCGAGGCCGAAGCCCGCGCAACTGAAATGGTGAGTGTGGCGATTGCTAAAGGTGACGTAAACGCTGTGAATTACTTCGTTGCTCAAGATTACGTCAAAGCGTTCGAGAAACTCGCGAGTTCGCCTCAACAAAAAACCGTCATTGTTCCGGCTGAATTATCAAGCTTAGCAGCCACTGTTGGAGGCGTTGGAGCCTTGCTGAATGCAGGCGACAAGAAAGCTGCGAAGAAATGAACAGTGAACCCAACATAGTCGTTCAACTCCTTGAGGGTATGAGTGGGACCAAGTGGCTGATTTTCGGCGTGGCTCTGCTGACGCTCGAAGTTGTCACAGGAACAACTTATATCCTTTGGCCTGCTGTCGCTGCATTGATTGTGGGCATTTTGGTGTTTGTCTTGCCTTTAGGGTGGGAAATGCAATTTCTGCTTTTCTTCCTCATCAGTACGATACTCCTTTTCGTTGGCCATAAGTATTTCCGCCCGATGATGAAAGGCGGAGAACCCTCTGATCTCAATGACCGTGCGACCTCTATGATCGGTATGCGTGTCAAAGCCGTAACAGATTTTGAGACGGGCCGCGGTCGTGTCCAAGTCGGTGATACGCAATGGCAGGCGATGATGAATGAAGGCGATGCAAAAGAAGGCGATGAATTACGGGTGGTGGCAGTGAAGGGAGCAACGCTGCAAGTTGTGGAACTCTAGAATTGCTTGAAGTCATTTCAATTGCTGGAAGCCATGATTTCAAACTTGTTCGTGACGGAATAGACGTTTGTACCTTGATTAAAAAGGGGTGGTTAAAAAGTTCAGCTGAGACGGAAGTTAATGGTGAAAAAATCGAAATCCGCGCAACGAGCATTTTTTGTTACAATTATGACATTATAAAAAACGGAAAGCTTTGTGGGCGGATTAAAACCTCTTTGACTGGGGCTACGAAAGTAGAGTTAAAACGTTCAGATGGAAATGGAAGTGATGTTTTTGACCTTAAGAGAGAAGGATGGTTAATTCGCGATTATCGGCTTCGCGCCAAAGGTAGGCAAGAAATCTTAATGTTCCGTGGCAAGTTTGGGTGGTCTGATTTTCGTGCGCATTACGAAATTATTGAGCAAGATCATGGGTATCCCGATGAAGCAATAAATGAATTACTAATATACGGCACGTTTGCAATGAAAGTGCATATCCATCAATCGAGCTAGTTTAATCAGGTATCCCTTTACGGGCCAGCTCATCGGCTTTTTCGTTTCCAATATCACCCGCATGGCCTTTGACCCATTCCCAGCGAACCTTTCTGGCGGCGTTTAATTTATCCAATCTTTGCCAAAGGTCTTTATTGACGACAGGCTTTTTATCACCCTTTTTCCAATCCCGTTTTTTCCAACCATGTATCCATTCAGTGATGCCTTTTAAGACATAGGTAGAATCAGTGAAGAGGACGACAGGCCCTTTGAATGTCGGTTTAATGGCTTCCAAAGCTTTAATCGCCCCCATTAACTCCATACGGTTATTGGTGGTTTCCTTTTCGCCCCCATAAAGCTCTTTGGAACGGTTACCGTGATACATAACGGCGCCCCAGCCGCCTGGCCCCGGATTACCTGAACAGGCCCCATCCGTATAAATTACGAGCGCACCCTCAAGAGCACCGGCTTCCAGCTTTTTGGTTTTTTTCGGCATATCAGACGTTGAGCAATTGGCGCGGCAGTCTGAATATCACTTTCTCTTTTGTGACTTCGACTTCTTCCACGGATATCTCATAACGGGAACGAAGGGCTGCGAGGACTCCATCTGTTAAATATTCGGGCGCACTGGCCCCTGCCGATAGGCCGATTGTATCGGCTTTTGCAATTTGGTCCCAATCAATGCTTTCAGCGGACGAAATAAGCATAGCCTCATCTGACCCGGCCTTAGCCCCAACTTCAACAAGACGTTTTGAATTTGATGAGGTAACAGAGCCAATAACTAATAAGACGTCACAGTTTTCGGCAATCGCTTTAACAGCGGCTTGTCGATTGGTCGTCGCATAACAAATATCTTCCTTATAGGGCAGGGCGATGCTGGGGAATCGCTCTTGCAGAATCGCGATGAGCCCGGCTGTGTCATCAACACTCAAAGTTGTTTGAGTGACGAGGGCCAAGTTTTCAGAATCTTCGGGTATATAGTTCCGGGCATCATCCTCGGTTTCAATGAGTGTAATATCGCCTTCCGGTAGCTGTCCCATAGTCCCGATAACTTCGGGATGGCCTTCATGACCAATTAACAGGATATGGCGTCCATCACGCGCATGTTTTTCAGCCTCAACATGGACTTTTGACACAAGAGGACACGTCGCGTCCAAAAAGTTCATGTTTCTGGCTTGTGCGGCTTTTGGCACTGATTTGGGAACACCATGAGCTGAGAAAACAACGGGTCTGTCATCCGGACATTCGTCCAATTCTTCTACAAAAACAGCGCCTAACTGTGTTAAGCGGTTCACGACATGGCGATTATGGACGATTTCATGCCTGACATAGACAGGGGCTCCGTACAAATCGATAGACTTCTCTACAATTTGTATCGCACGATCAACACCGGCGCAGAATCCACGCGGGGCGGCTAAAAGAACACGTTTATGAGCTCGGTTCGAACCGTCAGACGCTTTTGATGCAGTTTCTGCGGACATTAAATTCTCCTCACGCAAGGGGCAAAGCTGTCATCTTGGCGTTGCGGCTTTGCGCTTATCTGTCTATGACCTGCCCTAGCAGAGCGGTGAGTGTTTCGCTACTCTCTGTTTCGTCTCTTTTGGCCGCGGCCATGAGAATACTGTATCGGTCCTCTATAAGGCCAAAATTGGGATAAAACACTATGCGTCTTCGCACCGTGATCATGACAGCTCTAATCGGAGCCGGGTCGATAACAAGTTTAAGCGCGTGTCGCAGCACGGCGGATGCCTTACAAATTGGTGATGCGGCCACCAAGCAAAATGCAGGGCCCTGTCCACGGGCCTTTGCACTTTATGATGCCGGACGCATTGTAGAGTTCCGAGGTGATGCGCAACGTTTTGATAATGTCGGTTTTACAGGTGAAATCTCTAATGTACGTAGTCTTTGCCGCTATTATGATGAATTGCCGATTGAAGGCGACGTCGAAATTACATTCGATCTCGGGCGTGGGCCGGCCGCGACTGAAACGACGGCGACATATGAATATTTCGTAGCTGTGACGCGTAAAAATATCGCAGTTTTAGAGAAACAAACATTTCCTCTGCAAGTCACCTTCCCGGCAGGGCAAGATCGTATGCGCGTGACGGAGACAATCGATAAAATTGTTATACCTCGGGCGACTGCGACGACCTCCGGTATTAACTTTGAAATCGTTGTTGGCTTTGAGGTGACGCCGGAACAACGCGCTTTCAATGCGGATGGTCGACGGTTCAGATTATCAGCCGGACAAAATTAAAGTTCAATGTCTTCTTTATTGCAGAGATATGATGCTCTTTTTCGAGCAGCCTTTGAAGATTTGGGGTTTTCATCAAACCTCGGCGCTATTCGCGAGTCAGACCGTCCAGACCTCGCCCCCTTCCAATGTAATGGGGCGATGGGCGCCGCTGGTGAGTTAAAGAAACGTGGCGAAAAGGGGAAACCAAGGGAGATTGCGCAAAAGATTGTCGATAAGGTCAAAGATAATCCCGATATTGCTAAGATCGAAATTGGAGGCCCCGGCTTCATCAATTTTGCGCCGACGGAAGCGACTATCTCTCGCCAGGCTCAACAGCTTTCTGAGAGTGAGTCTATCGGCATAGAGACTGTCGAACCACAAACGATTATTGTCGATTATGGCGGTGCCAATGTGGCGAAACCCATGCATGTCGGACATCTGCGTTCAGCCGTCATTGGCGAAGCCATAAAGCGATTATTCCGAGCCCAAGGCCATAAAGTCATTGGTGATGTGCATATGGGGGATTGGGGCCTGCAAATGGGTCACCTCATTTCAGAATTGGAAATAGAAAGGCCTGATCTACCTTACTTTGATGCCGATAAAACAGAAGGTTACCCAACCGACTCACCTGTCACAATGGACGATTTATCACGCCTTTATCCGCAGGCTAGCAATGCGGCGAAAGATGATAAAGCCCGTATGGAGAAGTCGCGTGTCGCAACGGCGGAATTACAAGCGGGACGTCCCGGTTACCGTGCCTTGCTGGATCATTTTATCAATGTTTCTGTCGCAGCTTTGAAAGTTGGTTATGGGAATTTAGGCGTCGAGTTCGACCTGTGGAAAGGTGAGGCCTGTGTCGATCCTTTGATTCCTGACATGATTGAGGAACTCAAAGACAAGGGCATCACCGAAGAAGATGATGGTGCGCTTATCATTAGAGTCGAAGAAGAGAATGAGAAAAAAGACGTGCCACCCGTCATGTTATTGGCGTCATCCGGTGCTGTTCTTTATCATACAACAGACCTCGCGACTCTTGTTGATCGTAAGGCCGAGAACAACCCTGATCACATCATCTATGTTGTAGACCAGCGCCAAGCGCTGCATTTTGAACAAGTCTTCCGTGCGGCTGTGAAGGCTGGTTGGTATGAGCGCGAGCAGCTCTTCCACGCAGGTTTCGGTACGATGAATGGCAAAGATGGAAAGCCATTTAAAACGCGTGAGGGCGGTGTCTTGCGTCTCGAAGATCTTTTAGAGATTATGAATGAAGCAGCTGAGAAGCGCCTTCAAGAATCCGGTATAGGCGCGGATTTTGACGCGGTAGAGCGCCAAGAAATTGCCCGAAAAGTCGGTCTGGCCGCCCTAAAATTTGCTGACCTTCAAAATCAACGTCTGACAAATTACATTTTTGACCCCGAACGCTTCACGGCGTTTGAAGGCAAGACGGGCCCATATCTGCTTTATGCTGTTGTCCGTATAAAATCGATTTTGCGTCGTGCGAATGAGCAAGGTTTGAAGGCGGGTGGCATCAAAGCCTCAGAGCCATCGGAGCAAGCCCTTGTCTTGGCGTTAGACGGGTTTGGACGCGCGGTCGCAAACGCGGCTGAGAAATATTCGCCGCACATTCTTTGTGATCATATTTACCGTGTCGCACAGAGCTTTTCACGCTTTTATACGGATTGCCATATTCTGGCGGATGACGTCCCTGCGCCCATAAAAGCCTCACGTCTGGCTCTGGCCGAATTGACACTTCGTCAATTGGAAAAGGGCCTCAATATTCTGGGTATTGAGACGCCCGAGCGAATGTAGCGTTTTGTGTTCTAGCGCGGGGCTTGTGGATTATAAGCTTGTGCTGGCACTGCTTGTTGAGGCTGATGGTTCATCGCCTGTTGCAGAACTTGTTGATGTTGTGCAGGTGTAACCGCTTGTAAAGGGGCGGCCTGAGCCAGTTGTTGGGCCGGTTGTTGCGCCGGAACAAATGGCTTGGGTTCTGCATTGGCCGCCGCCGCTGAGCCTTTAAACTTACGTAAGCCCGATGTGGCTTCCAGACATTCGGCATACATATCCAAAATTTCGGACATGTTGTTTTCGCCCCAAACGCCTACGCCTTTCAGCTTTGCGACGAGATCAAATGCGATTTCTTCTTTGGATTTGCCTGACATAATGCCCACCTTTAAACGTGATTGAACGTCATTATGACACACAAGCCTTAACATATTTCATACGCCTGTGAGATTGACTCTTTTTGCAAAATCGCCCATTGCGACTCATCACATTTAAGTGGGAGAGAGTCACATAAGAAACGTGGCCACCGAAGGCGCAACCGCCCCGGAAACGCTCAGGTCAACGGACCGCTTAAATGACAATATGCTGGAAAGCGGGCAGCCCCTTTAGGTGAGGGGAAGGTTTAATGCCCCGCCGACGGAGTAAGCGGATGATCACTCGGGAAAGGGTGGCGCTGTCAATCTCTCAGGCCCAAGAGACAGCAGGCGGCACTGGATTCGGCTTCGGCCACTATGTGCTTATGACTGACTTAAAACAGACAGCTTTACACGC
>CAYTAJ010000048.1:5584-17323 GCA_964435725.1 uncultured Algimonas sp. | reverse complement strand
GGAAATGATCGAACTGGCCAAGAAAACGGGCAATATCCAACGTAACCCCGTCAAACTCGAAAACCGTATTTATGAGCAAGGTAATTATTACACCCATCATTTCGGAGGGGTTTATGTCTTTCGCGATACGCGTACACCGACGGTCATTGCCCGTGAAAATATAGACGGCTTAGACGACCTCTCTGTGCGGCAAGTCCTGACCTTTGATGACCGCGAAGGCATTGCCAATTTCCTGCGCAATGAGGGACTGTCTCAACTCATCGTGCAAAAGCCTAAACAAAAGTCGACAGCCATTATAAAACAAAAAATTGATTTCATCACGCTAACTGTCGCGGCGGAACAAGGCCATGAACTCGCCGAAGTCTCTCGCCAAAATATTCGACAGCTTGAGCGCCGTTATGCCGATGACATGCCGGAAGAGTTTTTCGGTCTTATGGATGTCTGGCGTTGGGCGAGCATGGGCGGTCGTGCCCCGAAACTCTCGCCTGAACATCCGGCCTTTTTCTATGCCCTGCGTTCCAGCCAGCATGAAGATCGGGACCTCGTAAATATGCTCTTATCCGATTTGTCGCGTCTGGATTTCCGCCAACTCTTTATTTGTCACAAGCCGCTCTTTTACGACGCCTATCGCAGTTGGTCGGAAAGCAAGAAAGAATATGTTTCGCAATTCCTCGCCGAAGAATATGCAATGGACAAAGTCGGCGCGCGTGAAGAATTATTTGGTGACGAACCGATGATGGTTGAACCCGCCCCAGCCCCGAAACCTAAACCGCAAAGAAAATCCAGAGAGAAAAAGCCGTTCAGAAGCCCATGGGGCGATGCACACCCGGAAGAAGGCATCGTCCGGGTTAGAGGTCACCGCCACAGCGATGAGGATTTCAGAGAACTCTATAAAGACTTCAGAAAGAAGAATTATCGCAAAAAGAGAAGAAAAAGGGACGATGATTAATGGTGGGTTGGATTAGAAATATTGTCATTATTTTTGCTATCCTAAGCGCGGTTTATGCTGTCCTGACAGTCACAGCAAATATTCGACAAAGACAAAAATTACGGTCTGACTATCACGGAGAAAAAGAGATTGAGACGAAAGAGGCGTTTGTCGAGCGGGGCTTACGCCAATATAATCGCTCTATTCGTCCCAAAATGCTTTTGGGGATTTATTTTATACCGCTTGGTATCATGATATTATTAATTTGGCTGGCTCAATACGGATAGACTCTTTTAAAGAGAAACATTTATGTTCAAAATTTTTAAATTCGTTTTTTTTCTTCTTATCGCAGGAATAGCTGCCGCATTTCTCCATTATAATCTCCCAGATAGAGATATTGTTCGTGTTGTCGGAACCTTCGAGATTCGCGATGATAAGCCGGCAGGCTCATTTGGTGCTGGATTGCCCGATGCTGGATCACAGAAATTTCCAAATAGAGACGTGAGATATATCTCAACAAAACGTCCAAATGGAAAGGCTATGGTTTATAGTAACCAAGATACAGGTTGGGGTTGGCCTCCTTATTTCAAATTCGATACAAGCAATCTGACAGCTGATGCTCAGGACCTTATCTTGCGATATGAAGCTAATGAGGAAATTTGGGTGGCCGTTCGTCATTATGGATGGCGAATAGAAATATTTTCGCTTTATCCAAATGCTGTTAGCATCAAAGAAGTCGATGGCCCTAACGCGAGACTTATACCTGTCTTTAATATAGTCTTTCTGACGCTTCTGTTTTCACTTATCCTATTTATTTGGTGGAAAATACGTCAATGGAAAACCAAAAATGTTGACCCCATTACCGATAAAATAGGCGATGAATTAGAAGACCTTGGACAAGACATAAAAACACGGGCGGATGCCGCCGGTGATACGTTGACTCAAAAAGGTAATGCGATTGGTCATACCTGGCGAAAACTTTTCGGGACAACTAAGCCGCAATAAGAAAGGCGCCTTAGAGCGCCTTTTTTTCCATCATATAATTAAGCGCCAGTCGGCCACCATCAACATAGATACATTGTCCGGTTACATAGCTGCTGTCTTCGGAGAGTAAAAAAGCAGCCACGCTCGCAATTTCATCCGGCAAAGCGACACGCCCCAAGGGCGTCCGGGCCCGAATTTTATCCATCGCGCTCTCATCCCCGACAACACCGGCCAACATATCCGTTTTAACAGAGCCCGGTCCAATCGCATTGACCCGAATACCATAAGGCGCGAGTTCCAAGGCCATCGCGCGTGTCATTTGTAGCAAGCCGCCCTTTGAAACTGTATAAGCAATATAATCGGGTATCGCGACAGTATCATTTATCGAAGACATATTGACGATGGCATAAGGTCGATCTGACAAGCGAGACCGATCATCCCGCGCTTCAATTTCTTCGACCATATATTTCGCGACAGCTTTTGAGACTAAAAAAGCCCCGCGGAGATTAACGGAAAGGTTCCTATCAAAATCCTCAACGCTCATATCTAATGCGCCACCTTTGACCGCAATGCCTGCATTATTCACGAGACCATCAATACGCCCAAAAGCGCCCAAAGCCTCAGCAATCAAATTGTGGACTTGGAGTTTGTCAGAGACATCACATTCAACGAAAACCGCACGTTCATTCCCTTCAGCCAGTTCTTCACCGGCGCGGTAGCCCTCATCCGCATCCATATCCGCGAGGACGACACGATGACCATCTTCGACTAAACGCTGGGCGCAGGCATAGCCAATACCTCTTGCTGCCCCAGTAACAATAAAGACTTGCTCAGACATTCATGTCTCCAAACTAAAAAGCTTGCCCAAATGAAGGGCAAGCTACCTATAGGTCAAGGCTTTAATGTGACTTATGACGCCATGGCCTGTTTCTGTGAAAGAGCGTCTTTGATGTGAAGTTTTTGTTTTTTCAGGTCTGATAACAGAACCGTATCAGGCATTGGACTTCGCATTTCTTGTCGGATTTTCTGTTCCAACTCTGCGTGTTTTGCGTTTAATTGTTCCAAATGCGCTGATAATGCCATTCACATCTCCTTCGTTTGGTGATTTTTAGCTCTTAATCCATATCATAAAATCTTCGATGAGTCTCTCCAGAAAAATAAATCTTGGCTTAAAGCGTGTTAATCTTGCTCAAATTCTCGGATACGCTTAATAAGTGCCATGTCTGATGAAAAACCCGACGCCGTAAATGATGAAAGCGCCGAGCCCACACAAGAGGAGCTTTTGGCGCTTTTAAAACGGTTACGCATAGAACACCGCCGTGTGGATGATGAAATCAATGCTCTATTTGAAAATGGGGCGGCGGATATGCTCAAAATTAAGCGAATGAAGAAAATCAAACTCTCGATGAAAGACCAAATTGTCTATCTAGAGAACCAGCTAACGCCGGACATAATAGCTTAGTCATTAGCGCTGCGTTTCGCCATATACATGGCGCGATCTGCCCTATCGAGAATTTGTTCGGGTGTTTCACCCGGTTCGCAGGGCGCAACACCCCAAGCCGCACTCACACTGACGGGCCCCGTTGGCATTTCTACTATTTGTTCTGAAATTCTGCATGCTAAAGCCGCCGCCTTTGCTGCTGCTATGTCTTGAGAAGATTTGAACAGTAAAACAGCAAACTCATCCCCGCCGATACGGGCGACCATATCGCAATGTCTAACACCCTCTGTCAGAACATCACCGACCTTTTTCAAAAGCGCATCACCTATGGCGTGGCCAAATCTGTCATTTATCGCTTTAAAGCCATTGAGATCGAAAAATATGAGTGAACTCAGCATATCGTAACGGGACATGACGGTTTGCGCGCGCCCAACCTCTCGCATAAAGGCCCGTCGATTATAGACCGGCACCAATGGATCTGTATCTGCAGCGCGCTCTAATTCCAGAACTCGCAAACGCAAACGTGCAACTTCTGAGGCCAGAGCAATATTATCCGCGTTCACCTGTTCTGGGGTCGTTCCGGGACGGTCTAAAAGACGAAAAGCCGCTTCATTCAAGGATGTAGACACACGACTAGCTGACATTATTTTTATATTCCCGACGCATAATCAATTTAAGCTAGCACAAGGGAGTTAAGAAACGGGAAAGACGCTTCGCTTTTTACCTTCGGTTTTATAGTTGGTTTTTCCAAAGGAGTGCTCTAAAAGGCTATGCTTTCTGCAAGCCATTTGGGACCGCTTGATCATGACAGCCACCACGCCCCCCATTGCCATTATTATGGGTTCCACATCCGACTGGCCTACAATGGAACATGCTGCCAATGTTTTGGATGATTTAGGGGTGAGCTATGATGCCAAAGTCGTCTCAGCTCACCGCACCCCAGACAGGTTATATGAATTCTCAAAAGGGGCTGTTGAAGCCGGTTATCAGGTTATAATTGCCGGGGCCGGTGGCGCGGCGCATTTGCCGGGAATGGTCGCCTCAATGACGCGCTTGCCTGTGTTAGGCGTCCCCGTTCAAAGTGCAGCGCTGTCAGGTATGGACAGCCTTTTATCAATAGCGCAAATGCCCGGCGGCGTACCGGTTGGAACTTTAGCCATTGGTAAAGCCGGCGCCAAAAATGCAGGCCTTATGGCGGCGTCAATATTAGCTCTGCAAGATAAGACCTTAGCCGATAGATTGGATGCGTGGCGCGCAAAGCAAACTGACTCTGTTGCCCTTGATCCAAAGGTCTAAGGCATGGCTTTAACAGCGCCACTTCCACCGGGCTCTACCATAGGCATTTTCGGTAGCGGGCAATTGGGTCGTATGCTCTCAATGGCGGCTTCCCGATTGGGGTTACGTACGCATATTTATGCACCGACAGATGCAAATAGCCCGGCAGCGCAAGTCGCCCATAGCTTCACCACAGGCGATTATGAAGACCTTGATGCTGTTATGGCCTTTGCCAAACAATGCGATGCCCTCACCTATGAGTTTGAAAACATTCCGGCCCAAACTGCGAAGATGGCGGCTGGCATTAAAACCTTACGCCCCAGCGGTTTTTGTCTTGATGTGGCCCAAGACCGACTTACTGAAAAGGAATTTATCTCTCAAAAAGCTGGCGTCCCTGTTGCGCCTTTTGAAGCAGTGGACAATCCACATGCACTGCGGCGTGCCATGCGACGATTGGGTGGGGCCTGTGTCTTAAAAACAAGACGTTTTGGTTATGACGGCAAAGGACAAGCGATTATAAAGGGTGAGTCTGACGTTGACGCGGCTTGGGAAAAATTAGGTCATCATGATCTTATTGCCGAAGCCTTCATTCCTTTTGTACGGGAAGTGTCCATTATTTGTACCAGAGGCGCTGACGGTCAAACCGCCTGTTACCCTTTAGTCGAAAATGTCCATCAAAATCATATACTGCATACAAGTACGGCCCCCGCGCCAAATGACAGAGGGCGCGCGAAAGCTTTGGCCCTTCAGATTATGGAAGCCCTTGATTATGTCGGCGTCATGGCGACAGAATTCTTCGAACTTTCTGACGGCACTTTACTCGTTAATGAAATTGCGCCACGCGTGCATAATTCAGGTCACTGGACGCAGGACGCTGGTTGTACGGATCAATTTGAACAACATATTCGCGCGGTCGCAGGATGGCCACTTGGCACCACAGAGCCACGCCACGGCGTTGTGATGACAAACCTCATTGGATTGGACGCTGATCGTTGGGACTCTTTGGCCTCAGAACCCAATACCTTTGTCCATCTTTATGGAAAGGCCGAAGCGCGTGAAGGACGCAAAATGGGCCATGTAAACCGCATTGTTCCGTAGCAGGGTTATCCGCGTCTGCGGCGACGCCGAAAACGCGGTAACCCACCATAGCGTATAGCCCCTAGAATAGATGCCGGGCTCGGCATATCTTGTGTTGCAGATTTAAACTGCCATTTGAATTTCTCAAATTGCATGACATTGGCAATGCGCGCATCCAAAAAGGCTCGCGCTTTCATTTTCGCTGGATCATCATCATTTAGCCAAACAGGTAAAGTTGATGCAATTACGCCTGAAAGAATAGTGCGCTTAGAATAGAAATTTCCGTCTGTTGAGGTATCCCCAATGGCGCGCCAAATCATATCCGCCATAGCCCAGAGTTGACCGGGCGCGCTCATTCGACCCGTTAAAAAACTGTCCGGTAAGGCAAGACGCGACATAGCCCGGCGGGCGGCTTCTTCATGTGGCGCAATAACCTCCAATCGCGCGAGGACACCTTGCGTGACACGGTCACGGATTTTCATATCAACTAGATTAAGATCTGAGAGTTTTTCTTCTGCCGCAATATTTAAGCTTTCTGACCAATAAGCCAGAAGGTCCAAAACACCTTCAGGGAAATAAAGATCCGCAGCCCCCTCGGGCAAGCCAGCGTCTTTAACGGCTTGCGACAGCATTTTATCTGTCCAGCCTTCAAAGGCTACTAAAGGTAAGGCTGCCCGTAAAATTTGGTCTCTCGGATTATCTGAATTCCGTATCATGCTCTTTATATAAGCGTGAGAAGCCTCAATGTCATCCGTTCTTAAGACAATGTCGCAGGGCTCATGCCTTTCGGCGTAAGACAACACGCTTGAACCACCCGGTTATCGCCTCTGCTCCTGAGCCGGATAGAACGCCGTATCGGAAGACTCGACCTGCCGCCCAAATCACGCCCAGCGATACTACAGCCAATAAAACGGCTGAGAGAATGAGTTCCCAAAGCGGTGGGTCAGACGGTAATCTGGAAATTGTCGCAAATGGCGCCGAGAGCGGGAATATGCTTGCCAGACGTAGTAATGGACTATCAGGGTTTGAGAGCCCCAGTGGCACCACCAAAACGCAAAGTGTAAGCACAATGACAATAGGCGTTGTGATTGTCTGCGCATCTTGCATGGATTGGCTCAACGCCCCCATGGCGATGAAACAGGCACCGTAGAAGACATAACCAAGCACCAGGAATACAAAGAAAAAGATGAGCAGTTTTGGTGTGAAGCTTTGTGTCAAAGCCTGCGCGATTTCCGGAGGAACTTTGTCGTTAAATAGTACAACGATTAAACCAAGCACGCCAATAATGAGATAAGGCGCCATCGCCGTCAGTGTCAGCGCGGCGACGCCCAATAGTTTTCCAAAAATGATTTCAGAAAAACGTGTGGACGCCAGCATCATTTCCAAAAGCTTGTTGAGCTTTTCTTCGAGCATAGAAGTCAACAACATATAAGCGCCGGAAAAGACGGTGAGCCATAAGAAGAAGGCCATAGCGCCAGCTGTCCAGTAAGGTATTTTATCTGCCGTTCCGATGGTTTGAGGCGCTTCCCCCGCAGCAACGCGTTTCGTTGGATCATAGCTATTAATTGTTAATGTCCTTTCACGGGCTTCATTCAAACCAACCCTTGATAAATTACCTTGCGATAAATAATTTTCTTCAGCCCTTTGTTCAAAATAATCTGCGGCTAGGCTACTCATTTCGTAAGCATTTATATTTTTTGACCAATAATCAACTTTGGTCCCATCTTCTTCGTTCGCGATATATAAAAGACCATCGAGACTTATTTGATTACCTTTAAATTCAATGGTTTTCTCTCCCGCTAGGAAAGGTTGAATTTGTTCAAATGTCTCCCCGGGAGAGTCAATAATTATCAGTTTGCTATCCAAATTTTTGAGCTGGCGGGCTATTTCGGGAGCCAATATGTCAATTTTCTTTCGAGCCGCATCTATGCCATCTCGCTCCAAGGTTTCTTTTAGTTCCGCTTCGTCTTCATCACTTAGTAAAGCCGCTCCAAGACCTTCGATCATCAGCTCAACTTGACGTTTTTTCCTGCCTTCATGCAAAGCTACTATACCGGCTTTATGTTCCCCGGTTTCATCTAAAATCGCTTCATAGCGGGGCGGGGAAAATTCCAGGTCTAATTGCGTAAAAGTATAACCAAGCGCGCCACCGATAAAAGGCAAGAAAAAGGAAATCCAAAAGCCCCAAGTTTTAACATAACCCAAATAATCGCGGCGAGCGATAAGGAAGGTTCGACGTAAATTAATAGCAGGGAGCATGACCTAAACCGCTTCCAACACATCTTCATCTTGAATATCGGCTGCTATGTCAGCACGGACATCGTCTCCGACCAGAGCCACAAAGGCTTCATGTAAGGTCGGTTGACGCGGTTCAAAACGGCTCAACGCAATCTTATCTTTCACACAAGCTTCCAAAATTTTCTGAGGTTGGGCCTCATCGGCAAGGGTTACCAATAGCGCACCGTCTTTGCGCGTTTCGATGTCCTTCGCAAAAGGTTCCATCTTATCGTTCAGACAAAGGTCGTCAGACGCGATAATCAGGCGACGCGGGGCTTTTGATAGGGCCTCTTCTGTCGACCCGTCAAAGACAACGCGTCCCCCACCCATCAAAATGATACGGTCACAAAGACGTTCCGCATGTTCCATCACATGGGTGGAGAAAATTATTGTACGGCCTCGTGCAGCAATTTCACTGACAATGCCTTCCAAGACTTGTTGGTTGACCGGATCGAGTCCTGAAAAAGGTTCATCCAAGATGTAGAGTTCTGGGTCATGGGCAATAGCGGATAAGAGCTGAACCTTCTGCGCCATACCCTTAGACATATCCTTATTCTTTTTATATTTCGCCTCTGACAAGCCATAGCGATCTAGGAGCTCTATCGCCAATTTGACCGCTTCTTTTTTACGCATACCATTTAGTCGCGCCATGTGAGCGATACTCTCTATGGCACTTTGTTTTTTATAAAGACCTCGTTCCTCCGGCAGGAACCCGATGCGCCCAAAGGCCTTCTCTCCGGGTTCGTCGCCGAAGAGCAACACCTCGCCTTCATCTTGCGGGATAAGGCCCAAAGCCATACGAATTGTTGTTGTTTTACCCGCACCGTTCGGGCCTAGAAAACCAATGACTTCGCCGGGGTGAACCGTAAAACTGACGTCACTCACAGCCTGTTTTTGACCAAAACGTTTGGACACATTTTTTAAAGATAAAGGTGAGTTTGTCATGCAGCTCTTAAAGGGTAAAAATCTAGATTTAACAAGATAAATACGGTCTAATTGGATAAAGCGTTCAAGGTGATTTCGCGACCGCCTTTGGCCCATAAATTAATATGATCGCCACCCTCTATCACATGGGCGGATTTCGGACCGGAATAGCCATCAAAGAGCTTTTGTCCTTGTGACAACGGGACAATGTTATCCGCCGTACCATGTGTCCAAATCAGCGGAAAGTTTTTGCCCGATAAAGCTAGGTCCGAACGGAACCTATCCTTCATCAACAACTCCACTGGTAAGAACCGCATGGTTCGTTTCCCCATATCCAGAATTGAGTTAAAAGGCGCATCGGCAAAGAGCATAACTGGCTCCCGCGTCACAGAGAGTTGAGCCGCGACGCCAGACCCTAGCGACGTTCCGTAAAAAGCAATCCGGTCGGGCGTAATACCTTGCGCCAGAATCCAATCATATTGCGCGACAGCACTATCCACGATGGCACTTTGTGACGGTTTTCCCGTGCGTCCGGGATAGCCCGGATAGCCCACCGATAAAACGCCGTGACCCTCGGCAATGAGGTCGTTGAAAATATCGTAATTACTGTAAATCGCAGAGCCATTGCCGTGAAACACCATAATGACTTTTTTGATGTCACTCTTTGGCGGTGACCACCAGGATATAATTTCACCGGAATCTGATTTTATCTCCTCCATTGGCGTCCCTACGGCATTGGGCGATAAATATACATTCGATGGGAAGTAAAGAAAGTTACGTTGGAAGACAAAAACGATCGCCAGCAAAAACAAATAAATTGAAACTAATACAGCAAGAATCATGGCCAGTCGTTTCATGTCTATCCTAACTTAAATGTGACCTTAGAGGTCTTGCATATCCAGGCGCACCACGGCAAGGCTCGCACATGTCAGACTATACTTTATATGCCGCTCCCGTCAGCCTCTTTTCCGGAAAAGCCCGGGCTTATCTCGATTGGAAAGGCGTCCACTATAAAGAGGTGCTAAGCAGCCCTGATGTCATGAAAAGCACTTTATTACCGGTTATCGGTTGGCCTGTTATTCCAGTTTTAGGCACGCCCGATGGAACACTCATTCAAGATACAGCTGATATTATTGCCTATATCGAAGCCACACAAAAGGGGCCGTCCGTTTGGCCAGAAGGCCCCGTACAACGCTTTATCTCTGAACTTCTTCATACCTTTGCAGATCAATGGCTGACTCTGCCTGCCATGCATTATCGTTGGAATTATAATGAAGAGTGGACCTATAGCGAATTTGGCAAAATCGCTGTGCCGGCTGGCACACACGAAGAACAATATGAAATGGGGAAAAAGCGCGGGCAAATGTTCAAAGCCATGGTGCCTATGCTTGGTATCACGCCAGAGACGATCCCGGGCATTGAAGCCTCATATAGGACGTTCTTAAAGGAATTATCGAACCATCTGGAAAGATTTCCTTATCTCTTTGGTGGACGTCCAAGTCTTGCGGATTTTGCCTTTTACGGTCCACTTTACGCGCATCTCTATCGTGATCCGAAAAGCGGAGAGATTATGAGAGAAAACGCACCCTTGGTTGTTGATTGGGTCGAACGGATGCGAGATGGCGAAGAAGGCTATGGCCCGCTAATCGGGTGCGACGCTATTCCTGAAACGCTCCTTCTGTTATTGGAGCGCCATTTCAAAGAACACTTGCCTGTGTTGCATCAAACAAATGAACTGCTAGCTACTCATGCGCAAAAGGCGAAACCAGACGATGAATTGCCGCGCGTGCTAGGCATGGCGAATTTTGAAATTGAGGGGTGCAAAGGCCAAACCATCGCTCGCCCCTTCTCGCTCTTTCGATTACAAGCAGCCTTGGATATTTACGACACTTTGGAAGGCGACAAACGCCTCGCCGCCGATAGGATTTTAGACAAAACAAAGGGCGAAGATTTAAAAACCTTCACCCTTGCAAGACGTTTAGAGCGTCGAAATTATAAACTCACTATAGAGCCTTAATCACATCCTCGACCATTTTCTTGGCGTCGGCCAAGAGCATCATGGTATTGTCTTCGTAGAAGAGATCATTGTCGATGCCTGCATAACCCGGTGAGAGCGAACGTTTTACGAAGAGCACGGTCGCAGCTTTATCGACATCCAAAATCGGCATACCCGCAATCGGTGAGCTTGGGTCTTTTTTCGCTGCCGGATTGGTCACATCATTCGCGCCAATCACGAACGCCACATCGGCATTCGCAAATTCTGAATTGATATCTTCAAGCTCAAAGACTTCATCATACGGCACATTGGCCTCCGCCAAGAGGACATTCATGTGCCCCGGCATCCGCCCCGCAACAGGGTGAATAGCGTAAGAGACATCAACGCCTTCTTCTTTCAACGTATCCGCCATTTCACGAATGGCATGTTGGGCCTGCGCAACCGCCAAACCATAGCCCGGTACGATAATAACTTTGGACGCATTTTTCATGATGAAGGCCGCATCTTCGGCCGAGCCGCGTTTCACAGGACGCTGCTCTTTTGTGCCGGCACTGGCCGCTGCATCGTCACCGCCAAAGCCGCCAAGGATAACAGAGATAAAGCTACGGTTCATAGCTTTACACATGATGTAAGAGAGAATGGCACCGGAAGAACCGACCAGGGCGCCCGTGACGATCAAAGCCAAATTTCCGAGCGTGAAACCAAGGGCGGCCGCCGCCCATCCTGAATAGGAATTGAGCATAGAGACCACAACAGGCATATCCGCACCGCCAATTGGGATGATGAGTAAAAAGCCAATCAAGAATGTAAGGCCCAATAAAATCCAGAGAAGTGTCG
>CAYTAJ010000048.1:0-5484 GCA_964435725.1 uncultured Algimonas sp. | reverse complement strand
GTCATCGGGATTTTCTTGGCAATCAAAGCGCCGATTATGCCGCCAATGGCTATGCCACCACCGGCCAATAAAAGACCTGTGCCGCCAAGACCTGCGACTAAGAACGTCGTGACCATGGCTATGGCAATACCAATCATGCCAAACATGTTTCCGCGACGGGAACTTTCGGGCGAGCTTAGGCCGCGAAGGGCTAGAATAAAGAGAACCGCAGAGACCGTATAAAGAACGGCGGCGAGATCAGCTGAGAGCTGGGGCATCTTATTTCCCCTTCTTTTTATACATGGCGAGCATGCGTTGGGTGACGAGGAAGCCCCCGAAAATATTGACCGCACAGAGAGCAACAGCGGCCACCCCTGTCCAAGTTGACAAGCCAGAGCCGCCTTGCGTTCCGGCCGCCACGGCGATCAAAGCGCCAACAATAATGACCGATGAAATCGCATTCGTCACCGCCATCAAGGGCGTATGCAAAGCGGGTGTGACCGACCAAACGACATAATAACCCACAAAAATCGCCAGAACGAAAATGGTGAGTTGGAAAACAAGAGGGCTAACCGCAGCGCCGCCTGCCATAATAAGAACTAATGTCATTCAAACGTCCTTTCGATACCAGAACCGGAGGCAATAATCCGTAGGTAACCTAAAATGTAACTGAGGGAGATAAGTCCAACTCCCGCGGTGAAACCAACAACACCTACGATGAAAGCACCTATGACACCCGCACCTTCACCGGGTGCAAAAATAGCACTAACGCCAACTAATAACACACTTACAAGAAGTGTAAGCCCAATTCCGCCAAACCCCATGAAAAGCAGTAGTAACTCCAGAAGCGGGCGTTTTCCAAACTCCTGTTTTGCCATAATTAAGCCAGTAGTCTTTCGTGAATGACTTCGCCGTCTTTCGTCAACGCACAGCCTTGGATGATTTCGTCGTCCCAATCCGGTGCGTAAGAGCCGTCTTCGGCTGTGACCAAGGGAAGGAAATTTTTCAAATTCTTCGCAAACATATTCGACGCATCAGAGGCCATACGGGACGGCCAGTTTAAATAACCGACAATATGCACACCATTTTTAGTCGTGACGATTTCGCCCTTCTTGCCGCCTTCAACATTCCCACCGCGCTCGACGGCCAAATCAATAATCACAGACCCCGCCCGCATATTGTCGAGCATGGCCTTATCAATCAGGCGCGGCGCAGGACGTCCGGGAATGAGCGCCGTTGTCACAACAATATCTTGCTTAGCCACATGAGACGCTGTCAGCTCTGCTTGCAGCTTTTGATACTCTTCGGACATTTGTTTGGCATAGCCACCGGCCGTTTCAGCCGCCTTAAACTCTTCATTTTCGACGGCGATAAATTTTGCGCCCAGTGAGGCGACTTGTTCTTTCGTCGCAGGGCGCACATCGGTCGCTGTTGTCACAGCCCCGAGACGGCGCGCGGTCGCAATCGCTTGTAAGCCAGCCACACCGACACCCATAATAAAGACTTTAGCAGGCGCAATTGTCCCCGCCGCTGTCATCATCATTGGCATAGCACGGCCATACATGCCGGCCGCCTCAACGACAGCCCGATAGCCTGACAAGTTTGACTGAGAAGACAAAACGTCCATCGCCTGTGCGCGGGAAATACGCGGAATGTAATCCAAAGCAAAAGCCGTAACCCCAGCCTTAGCGCAGGCTTGGGCATATTTCGGATCATCTGTAGCGTTCATTACGCCCGTAATACCGGCCCCTTTTTTGAGGCTCGAGACAAGCTTCGCTGTCCCGCCATTCACGGAAAAAACAATATCCGCTGTTTTCACACAGGTCGTGTTGGATGTTGCAATTTTTGCACCGACGGCTTTGAAATCAGCGTCCGAAAAATTTGCCTCAGCCCCGGCCCCTTTTGTGACTGTCACGTCATGGCCATCCGCCACATATGACTTAACCGTATCCGGAGAAGCCGCAACGCGCTGCTCCGCTGGACCGGCGTCTTTTATAACTGCGATGTGCAAATGAAAGTCCCCTTAAATACTGCCTCTATCTATCCGGCAAAAGCGCTGAGCAAAGCACAAATAATGGCTGTGAAAACCGCTGCACCAATCAAAGACACATAATACATGCCTTTAAATTTAAGGGCGATACCAATGATGATGCCTAAGACGACCGTTGCGGCAAGGGCTGATAACCAAGACATACCGACTGCGAATACTAAAGTCGGAAGTACGACGGTGAGTGCGACGGCCGCACCGCCATATTTCGTTAATCCCATAAAACCGCCAAATGTACCGGACTGTTCTTTGACGTCCATTTCACCACGATTATAATCTGAAGATCCCGTTGCCATAATATCCCTCGAAAAGAGCATTTTAAAAATTCCGATTTAGCTATCACGCCTCTCATTCAGCGACAATAGCACCCGTGCGCTATCGACGAATAAAATTGACATTGAGAGGCAAATTTTACCTTTAATAGCGGGGCAACGCTTTATTAACCATGTCTTTTGCCCGAAATTTTACCTGTTTGTCTCATATTGTAACGAAACGCACCACGCAGGCGACGATCTGCATCGGGCATATTTGGGTGAAATAACATGGCTAAAACCGTTTTGATCGTTGATGACGACCCAACACAACGTCGTCTTTTACAGGCTGTCGTTGAGAAAAGCGGGTTTTCGACCCTGCAAGCTGATAATGGTGACACCGCTCTTGATATCGCTTTGGGACCAGATGGCGACAAAGTGCACGTTATGTTGCTCGATCTTGTTATGCCCGGGCGGGACGGCATGGAGGTCCTAAACGATCTTGCAGCTAAACGGGCTGACCTACCCGTTATTGTTTTGACAGGTAAAGGCTCCATTGAAGCCGTCGTGAAAGCCATGAAAGCCGGGGCGCGGGATTTTGTTGTAAAGCCCGCCAGTCCTGAGCGCATCATCGTGTCTATTCGCAATGCCTTGGAAATGAAGACGCTCGTAAAAGAAGTCACGCGTCTGAAAAAAACCTCTGATGGTGGCTTAACGTTTGATGACCTTATAGGGAACTCAGGCGCTATGCGCCCTGTCGTCGCTATGGGTGAGCGGGGGGCAAAAGCCAATATCCCTATCCTTATCACCGGCGAATCCGGAGTTGGTAAAGAGGTCATAGCACGCGCTATTCAAGGGGCGTCAGAACGCGCTGGCCAGCCTTTTATTACGGTGAACTGTGGTGCTATTCCAGAAAATCTTGTTGAGAGTATCCTTTTTGGTCATGAAAAAGGCTCTTTCACGGGGGCGAACAGTAAACATCTCGGTAAATTTCAAGAGGCCCATACAGGTACATTATTCCTGGATGAGATTGGCGAATTACCTTTGGACATGCAGGTCAAGCTTTTGCGGGTCTTACAAGAAGGCGAAGTTGACCCAATTGGATCTAAGCGCCCAACACCGGTTGATGTCCGTATCATCAGCGCCACAAATCGTGACTTGCAAGATTGTGTAAATGACGGAACATTCCGGGAAGATTTATATTACCGTCTGAATGTCTTCCCCATTGCCGTTCCCCCATTGCGTGAACGCCGTGAAGATATTCCTGCGCTGACAGATCATTTCATCAAACGCTTTAATGCCCAAGAACGTCTCTCTGTTGCTGGTGCTGAGCGTGACACGCTTGAAATGCTTCAGAACTATGAGTGGAAAGGCAATGTGCGCCAATTGGAAAATATGATTTTCCGCGCCATGATTTTGTCTGATGGCAATGCGCTTAAGCCTCATGATTTCCCGCAAATATCAGGTATGACGCCTGTTGTTTCTCCGACGCCACTCTCCGATTTAGACGCATTGGTGCCGGGTGAACAGAGCGCATCAAAGGGTGACAAAGCCGTATCAGTATTGGACCGCGAAGGCCACCTCCGTACATTAGAAGACATTGAACGCGACCTCATTGAATTCGCCATTGGGAACTATTCTGGACATATGTCCGAAGTCGCGCGCCGCCTCGGGATTGGCCGTTCAACATTATACCGCAAAGTCAGAGAACATGAATTGGACGTCGATGACGTTCGTTCGGCTTAAACTCATTTATTACCTTATTTCAGCTGGGAACAGAACAATGAAAACGAAATTAATTGCTATAAGTAGCGTCGCCGCACTTGCCCTAGCAACGGCCATTCCCGTGGCGGCGACCCATAATCATGGTCTGCGGGGCATGTTCAAATACGAACAAGGCCATGCGCATCAGCAAAGCTATGTTCCGGCTCAAAGCTGGCAAGCCAAACGCTTAGGTCAACATTATGCACAGCAGCCAGTTTACGTAGCCCCTGAACAAATCCAAGTGGCATCATATGAAACGGTACCGCAACATGGCCTTCAATTACGGGGCCTACAGTCTCTAAATTACAGACAGGATGTTCGTTATTCACCGGATGCCGCAAAGCGCTTTAAATCCGCGCACGATTTCAAGGCCGGACCGATTTCTATTCGCACAAATCCGTACCATACTCGCGACATGCTCGACTGGCAGGAGAATACGACCGGACGCACGATGACGCTTTTGGCCAACCGAGCGAATGGCGTATTGAAACCTAATTCACTTTATATTGGCGCAGGTTTTCAAGGTGGATTTAAATATCAAAAAACTGACGTCCCAGGTCAGTTCCCAATTTTATCGCGCTTCCCATTCTTTTCCGATCGGACTGACCGTGAAGCAGGAGTCTTTGCCATTGACAATGCGGCCCTCGCTTTCACTTCGACCTTTGGTGACTGGACAACACTTTACCTACAACCTGAATATTCAGAGACAGAATATGCGTCTGATCAAGATGAATTTCAGCTTCGCAAAGCCTTTGTGGTTTTTGGTAATTTAGAAAAGACGCCCTTCTATGCCGCTTTTGGACGCAAAACCGTCGATTTTGGTAATTTCGACAGCTATAACGCTTTCACACAAAATGAAGGTCATCATTACTTCTGGACTGTCGTTGATCAACCTGTCTTGGAATTAGGCTTTTATAAAAATGGCTTCAAAGCCTCCGCATCTGCTTTTTCTGCAGGACGTCAACTACGTGTCGCTCTAGGCGGAGAAGAAAATAATATCGGAAACTATGCTGCCAGTATTGAGAAAGAGTTTTTACTCAATAAGTTTGGTCTCAAAAACCACGCCTTCACTCTAGGTGGCGGCTATTTGCATGATACAATTTATCGTGACAATTTCACGGCTCATACCTTCCAAGGCAGAAATACAGGAACTCCACCCGCCAATTTAATTGAGTATCGCAATAGTTTGGTCAATGGCTTTGCTGAGTATAACAGCCCGTTCTTTGATGCGATGGTGGAATATACGACAACACTCAGACCATGGGCGGCCGCTATTCCTCAATCACCGGACGGCGTGCCTTTTGCCCAATACTTGATTGATCCGCTTGGTTCGACAACGAGTTTTGACAACATTAATTTTGACGAAAACCTAAGCGTTCTCGTGGCTCAAGCGCGTATTAAACCGATTGTAGCAGGCCGTGAATTGGCCATCGCTGCCAGTGG
>CAYTAJ010000047.1:2320-17630 GCA_964435725.1 uncultured Algimonas sp. | reverse complement strand
TCGCGCCTTCCCAAGGGGACATGAAATCGAAACTGCGATATTCTTGCGGGAGGTTGACCGGCTCGTATATGACGGATTTGCGTTCTTCGTCATAACGGACTTCGACAAAGCCGGAGAGCGGGAAGTCTTTGCGTAGTGGATAGCCTTCAAACCCATAATCCGTCAAAATACGGCGAAGGTCGGGATGGTTTTCGAAAAGGATACCATACATATCAAAGGCTTCGCGCTCATACCAATCGGCATTTGGGAAGACGGCGGTGACGGAGTGCACAGGCACCTCTTCATCCGTTGTGATTTTCACACGGATACGCGTGTTATGCGCCATAGACAGCATATGATAGACGACATCGAAACGACGCTCACGCGCGGGATAGTCCACACCACAAATATCAATTAGAGAGGCGAATTTACAAATCGGGTCGTCCCGCAAGAAGGTTATGACTTTCACGACTTCCGCGCGGCGGGCATTGATGGTCAACTCACCAAACGCAATGTCAGCGGAATTAACAGCATCACCAAGATGGTCGAGGATATGGTCTCTCAAGTCTTCCATGATTATCTCTCGATATTACCTTCGCGGCGAATTTTCTTTTGAAGCTGCAAGATACCGTAAACCAGCGCCTCTGCGGTAGGCGGGCAACCCGGCACATAGACATCCACGGGCACGATACGGTCACAGCCGCGCACAACAGCATAGGAATAGTGATAATAGCCACCACCATTGGCGCAGGACCCCATAGAGATCACATAGCGTGGGTTTGGCATTTGGTCATAAACCTTACGCAGAGCGGGCGCCATTTTATTGGTCAATGTGCCCGCCACAATCATAACATCAGACTGGCGCGGGGAGGCGCGTGGGGCAAAACCAAAGCGCTCTACATCATAACGCGGCATAGACGCCTGCATCATTTCAACCGCGCAACAGGCCAAACCAAAGGTCATCCACATCAATGAACCCGTCCGCGCCCATGTGACGAGGTCATCAGACGCCGCCGTGATAAAACCTTTATCGGCTAATTGATCTGATAACCCATCAAAGAACGGGTCGTGTTTTTTCGGGTCATAGGCGGGTGTACCGAGGTCACGCGCCGCAGTACCGAAAGACGGATTGTCAGGTGTTATAATCGCCATTGTAACTCTCCTACCCTATTCCCAGTCCAGCGCGCCGCGCTGCCAAGCATAAGCCAGACCTGCCGCCAGTTCTGCCAAGAAAATCATGACGACAAACCAAGCCCAAGGCGTAACGGCATCAAGTGTTACCGCATAAGGAAAGAGGAATGCCACTTCGATATCGAAAATGATAAAGAGGATAGCGACCAAGTAAAACCGCACATCGAACTTCATCCGCGAATCATCAAAAGCATTGAACCCACACTCGTATGTCGAGACTTTTTCACTATCCGGGCTTTCAGGGGCAACAATCTTGGGAACCAATAAAAAAGCAAGGCTAAGGGCCGTTGCAATGCCAAATAGGATGATTATCGGTAGATATTGCAGTAAGAAGTCGTTCATGACAGCTCTTATTCTTTGGCATTGTAAGCGCGGCCGAGACCAAACAGACTCACAATTACGCGAAGTTCATAATCGGGCGGGAACCTAGAGATAGGAGAGCCCTATTGCAACCATAGTTTAAAGGGAAAATCAGAGCTTTTACACTGCGGCAAAAGCGATGATAATTGCGAATGATTTGCAAGTATTAAATCACTAAAAACGGATATCACGCGACAGCTTTATTCGATTCTTGACGACCTGTTTTTGCAGAATGTTTCAACCATTTCGCCACGACTTTATAAAGATCTTTCTTACTCAATGGCTTTGACAAATAATCATCCATGCCGGATTTCAAATATGTCTCTCGATCGCCCTTCATCGCATTGGCTGTCAGGCAAATAATTGGGGTGTGACGGTTCAAAGACTGATTTTCAGGATGACGAATAACTTTCGTCGCATCGACACCATTCATAACAGGCATGGACACATCCATAAAAATAAGATCATATTTTACAGTCTGGCAAGACTGAACAGCAAGCTCTCCGTTTTCAGCGAAGGTCATATTTATCCTTGGGTTATCCAACAAACTCTTGATGACAATCCTATTTATTTCATCATCCTCTACGACCAAGAAGTTTACAGATTTAAGACCCGCTTTTTTAGACTCTGCTTGCACCTCACGAAGCTCTGTAAGTTTTGCTTCATCGCCAGATAGCGGCTGAACAGGCTCTATTCTACTCTCCGGCTGTCGCTTTAAGGATAATTGGAATGTGAATGTCGTCCCCTCACCTACCTTTGAAGTCGCATATAGTTGCCCGTCCATTGCTTCAGCAAGGCCGCGAGAAATCGCCAAGCCTAATCCCGTGCCGCCATATTGACGCGTTGTCGACCCTTCGGCCTGGGTGAATTTGTCAAAAATTAATGATAATTTTTCTTCGGGAATACCGATTCCTGTGTCCTTGATATGAATTTTTATATCAGCGGAATTTGAAAATACGTCTCCCATCACCTGCACAGATACACGACCTTCTGACGTGAATTTAATCGCATTCCCTATCAGGTTAGATAAGACTTGTCCTATGCGATGGAAATCAGCAATGAACCTTTTTGGTAGGTGTTTCCCATACGTATAATCAAGTTGAATGTTTTTCTCACTCGCACCTGCGCCAAACAAACTGACTGTATTTGATATCGTTTCTTCTAAATTGCCCGGTTCAGGGTCTATAGTAATTTTCCCCGCTTCTATTTTTGAAAAGTCGAGAATATCGGTAATGATATTAAGAAGGTTATGGCTCGATTTGGAAATGATATCGACACAGTGATTTTGTCGTTCATTAAGGGGCGTTCCACTCAATACGTCAATCATGCCTAAAACACCATTCATTGGCGTTCTAATTTCATGGCTCATCGTTGCCAGAAATTCTGACTTTGCCTTGTTCGCAGCCTCTGCATCGTTCTTAGCTTGTAAAAGCGCTGTTTCTGCCGCTTTTTCTTTCGAAATATCACGAACAAAAATGATATATAAACAACCATCCGTGTGAGAACTCGGACTTTGGGATATCGCCATTTCGGCTATGAAAACTTCGCCATTAGCACGGATGGCCTCTACTTCGACTCTTTGTCCGATTTTTTGTTCTTTACCCGTCTCCCGCATGGCTAATAATGCTTTGTGAAAAACACCTTTTGATTTTTCAGACAGCACCTTAGATATCTGACGACTTAACATTCCGTCTTTACGATATCCAAAAATACGTTGAGATGAGTCGTTGAACTCAACGATCATACCCTCCTCATCAATGATAATGATACCATCGAGTGATGTTGAAAATGTGGCTTCTAATTGCTCTTGATAAATTGCGGACTTAGCCTGCGATTCCTTCAACTCTGTTACGTCGGACGCTGTCATTAAAAAAGCGGGGTCGCCTGAAATAGGATCGAGGCATCGCTTAATTTTCAAATCAAACCAATGCTCTTTTCCGGAAATAACAATTTTAGAAACACAGTGGCTATCACCGCGTTCCGATAATGACATCTTGCAATCATCAACCGTATCACAATTTTGAAATAAGTTACCCAGTGTTAGATTATATTTTGAAAATGTATGATGGGCCGCCGGATTACTATACAAGCACTCTCCATCAACGGAAAATAAGGCAATATTGGTATCTGTATGTAATAAAGCCTGCGTACTTTTAAGCGTATCTGTTGATTTTTCTACGTCTTTATCAATAACTTCGCACATCATGGCCATACGACCATCCGGCATTCCGAAGCCACTATAGACGACATTAACGGTGACAGGTGAGCCCTTAGGATAAAGCGTCCATGTCTCATGGAATTCCGCATCATTTTGTAAAAAATCAATTTGATACTGCTTCAGCCTTTCAGAAACTGTTTGCGTCATGCCCTGAGACAGGTCTCTGGCTTTTAAGACAGCTTCGGTCTCCGCACCCCATAATCTACAAGCCTCTTCATTGGCGTAAGCGATTGATTTTTTATCTGTGTCATAAACCCAAATCGGAGATTTCATCCGGCGCGCGAGAAAGAATGGGCAATTCGCAAGCTGTTCTTCTTTATGTTCGTTTGGGTTCGATTCAGATTTATTTTCAGCAAGAACAGACACAATTATTTCCAAACAATAGGCTTGGCGGTAATTTTAGATGAATCTGTGCTGAGGTCACTTTGATGAAACCTTTGACTGGAAAGGATTATCAAATGAAATTGTACCAAAAAAGTTCACCGCCAATGAAATGCAATAAGTTTAAGCCTAATAACCAGTAAGTTGATATTATTATTAAAACACTAAAATAGTGTTTTTTATGAGGTAAAATATGCTTATTTGCATTAGGAAAAATTCAAATTCATGATACGTCCCTTCCCATCTTAAGTCGCAAGACAAACGTAAATTGACCACACAATCCATAACACAGGACATAAGATGAGTATCAAACTGACACTTACAGGATTTGCATCCGCTTTTGCTATGGCCACGGCCACTTTCGTTGCAGCGCCCGCTCTCGCAGCGCCCATGGAAATCGAAGATATTGGAAAAATTCAGAACGCCGGCAATCTCACAGTTGCACCCGATGGCGAAACAATCGCCTACACAGTCTCTAAATATCCTGATCTGTTGGCGGGCGAAGACGATGGCGGCTCTGTCAGTCAATTATTTCTAAAACGCCCAGGTGCAGACCCTGTCCTTTTCACCAGCGGCAAGAATAGCGTAAGTCGTCTGCATTTCAGCCCGGATGGAGATAAGCTTTACTTCCTGACCCGTCGCGGCGATGACAAGACAAACAGCCTTTATCAAATCCCCTTGAGTGGTGGTGAAGCGAAGAAGGTCTTTTCGCATAAAACAAGTGTTGGCGATTATGCTCTCTCACCCGATGGAGAGATGCTTTATTTCGTGGCTACGGATAAGGGCGAAGACCGCTCAAAACTCAAAAAGAAAGGCTTTAACGCCTATGCTTATGAAGAAGAACAGAGAATGGGGGCGGCGTGGCGCGTTTCGCTCACAGATGAGGACGCCAAGGCGGAAAAACTGTTTGATGATAAACATGTGACAGGTCTGGAAATCTCCTCAGATGGGCGTTCTCTCGTTATCTCTGCCGTTCCAACTGCGCTCGTAGATGATGTTTTGATGAAAAGCCGCTTGCATGTACTGGATGCCCGTACAGGTCGCGTGAAGGCTGAGGTTAAAACACCCGGCAAGCTTGGCAGCTTCACAATCTCCCCTGACGATGATCGTATCGCGTTCCAAGCCGGAACCGATATTGGTGACACATCCAACGGTGTTTTGATGGTCGCCAATATGCGCAATGGACGATTTGAACAATTAACGCCTGACGCTTTACAGCATGTCACAGATGTTGAATGGTTAGATAATAACTCCATTCTCGCTGTGGCCCATCGCGGTGTGGAGAGCGCTCTCGTTTCTTATAACCTCTCAGGTGAAGAAGAACGCACCTATGCTACGCCGGACGATATTGTCGTACGTAATGCCGAGGTTGGAAAAGACGGCAAGTTGTTTTTCACAGCCGACAGCCCTGAACACCCCTCTGAAGTCTTTGCCACCCGTCAAGCTGGTGTCGATAAACTCACCAACATCAATGCGTGGTTGGACGATATTGATCTCGCCCCGCAGACGACCTTTACCTATGAAGCGCGTGACGGGCGTGAAATTGAAGGTCTTTTGATAACGCCAACAGGACGCAAACCTGCTGGGGGTTGGCCTCTTATCCTGACGGTGCATGGCGGCCCTGAGGCGCATTATTCTGATGGTTGGTTGACGGCTTATTCCCTTGCCGGGCAATTCGGTGCGGGCGATGGTTATGCTGTCTTCTATCCGAATTATCGCGGCTCTACAGGTCGCGGTGTGGCCTTCGCCAAAGAACATCAGAATGACTATGCCGGTAAAGAATTCAATGATCTGGTCGACGGTGTCGAAGCGCTCGCCGAAGCCGGTATTATCGATGAAGACCGAGTCGGCATTACGGGCGGATCTTATGGCGGCTATGCCTCCATGTGGGGCGCGACAGCACAGAGTGAGCATTTCGCGGCTTCCGTCGCTTTTGTCGGTATTTCCAACCAAGTGTCAAAATTTGGTACCAGTGACATTCCAAATGAAATGCACCTTGTTCATTCCTTGAAATGGCCATGGGAAGATAACTGGATGAACCTCTTGGAACGCTCGCCCATTTTCCATGCCGGAAAATCTACAACACCGACTTTGATTATGCATGGTGAGAAAGACACGCGTGTCCACCCCAGCCAATCCATGGAACTTTATCGCTCTATGAAAGTCAGAACGGACACACCCGTGCGCTTGGTCTTTTACCCCGATGAAGGACACGGCAATCGCAAAGCGGCCTCTCGCCTTGATTACGCCTATCGTCTGATGCGCTGGATGGACACCTATCTTGCCAAAGATGCCAATAGAGATGACCCTATGCCGGAATTTGATCTGAACATCTCAGAAAAATTGGGCTGGGATAAGGACGAAGACAAATAAAGTCTTCTATTTTCTAAAAAAGAAAGGCGGCATTTTTGATGCCGCCTTTCTTAATTATATCCAATATATGTGGCTTACTCCGCCGCGTCGGCTAATGGTACGGCGAGTCGGCTTAGCATTTCTTTTGGAATGACTTGCCAGAATTTGCCACGCTCTAACTCCCATTCGGCTAAGAGCTTTTTAGAGAATTCAGATCCTGTGGCTTCGGCCTGTCGACGAATAAGGTCTTTGCATTCTTCCTCATAATGCTCTGAGCCAAAGCGTTGCCAGACGACGCTGTCAGGATTGACGGCTTTTTCAAACTCGTCCTTAGCGTCATAGATATAGGCCATTCCGCCCGTCATGCCGGCACCAAAATTGTCGCCCACAGAGCCAAGGATAACGGCGATGCCGCCTGTCATATATTCGCAGCCATTTGTACCGCAGCCTTCAATCACAGCGATTGCTCCTGAATTGCGAACGGCAAAGCGTTCACCGGCACGACCGGATACCATAAGCGTGCCTTTGGTTGCACCATATAGACAGGTATTCCCGATAATGGCGCTTTTATGCGCATTAATGGGCGTTTGTCCTTGTGGTGCAATGATGATCTCAGCGCCTGAGAGACCTTTACCGACATAATCATTGGCGTCGCCATCGACAATTAGTCGTAAGCCTTTCATCGCAAAAGCACCGAGCGATTGCCCCGCCGAGCCGCGAAGACGCACAGTCAATTGACCATCCGCTTGCCCGTCTGCACCAAAGGCTTGATAGATGTGAGAGCTTGTCCGTGTCCCCACGGCACGGTGCGTATTTTGCACCCCATAAGTCAGATACGTCTTCTCCCCCCGTTCAAAGAATTGCTTCGCATCGGCCACAATTTGCGTGTCCAATGTGTCAGGGACTTCTACACGCTGGTCGCGCGTATCTTTGACTTTCTCATTGTCAATTTTGGCCAGAATTGGATTGAGGTCGAGATCGTCAAGCGTTTCTGCCCCGCGCGAGAATTGCTTGAGCAAATCAGTGCGACCAATGATTTCATCCAGACTTTCAAAGCCCATTTGCGATAAAAGCCAACGCACATCTTCGGCGATGAAGGTCATCAAATTAATGACTTTCTCCGGCGTACCTGTGAATTTCTCACGCAATTTTTCATCCTGCACACAGACCCCGACAGGACATGTGTTGGAGTGACATTGACGCACCATGATACAGCCCATCGCCACGAGGGAGAGCGTACCGATACCATACTCTTCGGCCCCAAGTAGCGCAGCAATCACGATGTCACGGCCGGTTTTAAGGCCACCATCTGTCCGCAAGGTCACATTATCGCGCAGGTTATTGAGCGTGAGGACTTGATGCGCCTCTGACAAGCCAAGCTCCCACGGCATACCCGCATATTTGAGAGATGTATTCGGAGACGCGCCTGTCCCGCCATTATGACCGGCAATGAGGATGGTGTCGGCTTTCGCCTTGGCAACACCCGCGGCAATCGTACCGACACCAGACGAAGCCACGAGCTTCACGGCGACACGCGCCGTCGGATTGATTTGCTTAAGGTCGTAAATGAGCTGGGCCAAATCTTCGATAGAATAAATATCGTGGTGCGGCGGTGGTGAAATCAGAGTTACACCCGGTGTCGCATTACGGAATTTGGCAATCATTTCCGTGACTTTAAAGCCCGGTAATTGACCGCCCTCACCCGGCTTCGCACCTTGTGCGACTTTGATTTCAATCTCGCGACATTGATTGAGATATTCCGCATTTACGCCGAAACGCCCAGAGGCAATTTGTTTCACGGCGGAGTTCGGATTATCCCCATTCGGGAGCGGTTTGTAGCGGGCACGATCTTCACCACCCTCACCAGAAACAGACTTCGCCCCAATACGATTCATGGCAATATTCAATGTGCCGTGTGCTTCGGGTGACAAAGCGCCGAGTGACATGCCTGGCGTACAGAAACGCCGACGAATTTCATTGACGCTCTGCACTCGCTCTAGCGGCAGAGGTTTTTTGGCGGGTTCAATATAAAGCAAATCGCGAATTTGGATGGGCTTAGCATTATTCACGCTATCCGCATATTTGCGGTAGAGGCCATAATCTTCGCGCGTCACAGCTTCCTGCAACATATGAATCATATCGGCTTTGTAGGCATGACGTTCGCCTTTGGCACGGACACGGTAAAGACCGCCCACTGGCAAACGCACAACAGCACTGTCATAAGCTGTCTCATGCGCTTCTATAATCTTGGCTTCGAGACCGGCCAGACCAATACCGGAGATACGGCTTGTCATGCCCGGGAAATTCGCCCCGACCAAGGCACGGGACAGCCCCATGGCTTCGAAATTATTACCGCCGCGATAGGATGAAATGACGGAAATCCCCATCTTAGAAATAATCTTGAGGAGACCGCCTTCAATCGCTTTCTTATATTGTGCGACAGCTTCATCAGCGCTCATATCCAAGAGGCCACGACCCACGCGTTCAATGAGCGAGTCTTGCGCCATGTAAGCATTAACCGCTGTTGCCCCTGCACCGATGAGTACGGCAAAATAATGCGTATCCATACATTCTGCAGAACGCACAATAATAGAACAAGAAGACCGCAGACCTTCATTGACCAATGTGGTTTGTACCGCCCCCGTACAGAGGATCATGGGTGCGGCGGCGCGATCTTCATTTGTATTTTCATCCGTCAGAACAATGTTCTCAATCCCACGCTCAACGGCCGCTTTTGCTTCCTCGCGGATGCGCCTTAAGGTGTCCCGTAAAGCACGCCCATTTGAGTCGTTTGCGTCCGGAACAGGAAAAGTACAATCAATCAAGGCAAGCTTATCACCGACCATCTTTGCGAAACGGTCATACATGCCCGTTGTTAAAACAGGGCTTTCCAAGACGTACATTTCACGTGTCTGCGCTCCTGTTTCGGCCAAAATGTTCCGAAGGTTTCTGAAACGCGTTTTCAATCCCATCACACGTGTTTCGCGCAGCGGATCAATCGGTGGGTTTGTGACTTGCGAGAAGTTCTGGCGGAAATAATGAGAGAGCGGACGATAAATATCTGACAGAACAGCCAATGGCGTATCATCGCCCATAGACCCAACGCTCTCTTTTCCACTCTCCGCCATAGGAGACAAGATAAGCTCCATATCTTCGAGCGTTTGACCGCAAGAGATCTGGCGGCGCGCCAGATCTTCACCCGACAAGACAGGTTTTGGTTCTGGCCCGGATAGCTTCTCATCAAGTCGAACAACTTTTTCGAGCCATTTTTTATAGGGTCGCTTGGTGGCCAGTTCATTCATAATGTCTTTGGAGGAGTAGAATTTACCTTCCTCCAAATCGACGGCAATCATACGGCCGGGCTTTAACGCGCCTTTTTTGATTATGTCTTTTTCATCCATCGGGCACATACCGGTTTCTGACCCAACCGCGACAATCCCGTTCGAAGAAATCGAATAACGCAAAGGTCGTAGACCGTTCCGGTCTAACCCTGCCATAACCCAACGCCCGTCATAAGCTGCCAGTGCCGCCGGACCATCCCAAGGTTCCATCACAGCGTTGCAATATTCGTAAAGCGCGCGCCAGCTTTCAGGTATCAGGTCACCACGCTTTGAATAGGCTTCCGGCACCAGCAATGTCTTAGCCATGGGCGCCGTACGCCCTGCGCGTACCAATAATTCAAACACAGCATCCAGTGCCGCAGAGTCAGAGCTTCCTTTTTGGATAATGGGTTTCACGTCTTTAGCGCGTTCCCCAAAGGCGCTATTCGCCATTTTAATTTCATGGCTTTTCATCAAATTCGTATTGGCTTTGACGGTGTTGATCTCACCATTATGCGCCAACATACGGAAGGGCTGCGCCAACCACCATTGCGGGAACGTATTCGTCGAATAACGCTGGTGATAAATCGCCGCACGAGACACAAAACGCTCGTCTTGAAGATCAGTGTAAAAATTATCGATATCTTCCGCGAGGAACATCCCTTTATAGATAACAGTCTGAACGGAGAGCGAGCAAACATAGAAACTCGGAAGTGCCTCGTCGATGACCCGTTTTTCAATCCGACGGCGCACAATATAGAGCTCGCGCTCGAGCGCATTGCCTTTACGCCCCTTCGGATCACGGAATAAAACCTGCTCAATGGCCGGGCGCGTTGCCTTGGCTTTCTCACCAATAATATCAATATTTATAGGGACTTGCCGCCATCCGTAAATGTAAAAACCTTCTTTCAAAAGCTCGGATTCAACAATGGTCCGCGCCGCTTCTTGGGCGCCAAAGTCTGTGCGTGGCAAGAAAATCATCCCGACAGCGATTTTCGCATTACTGGCTTTATGGCCTGTTTTCTCGACCTGTGCGCGGAAAAATTCCTGCGGAATATCCAGACGAATACCTGCGCCATCGCCCGTCTTCCCATCCGCATCGACAGCCCCGCGATGCCAGACATTCTTCAACGCTTGGATAGATTTCTCCACGACATCCCGGCGGGGTTTACCATCAACTGAAGCAACCAAACCAACGCCACAATTCGCCTTTTCATGAGACGGGTCATAAGCATTTGCCGCAATCAAAGTGTCGCGTTTTTGTTCAAAATCTGTGAGCCAATTAGTCATTTTGTTCACCTGCTGTGAATTCTGCAAAAGCCTCCGCGCCAGTCAGGCGTTTATGATCACCTGCAAGCGCGTAGTAATCGGGCTTTTCATCAATAAATATTTCTTTTCCAAGTTTGAGACCTTCGGGAAGTTCCAAGGCACCACCCGCAATACTCCAAAAATTGGGATTATCTTTGAGACAATAAAAAAGGCTAGCGCCACAGATTTTACAAAACCCGCGCTTAGCCCAATCTGAACTTTCGTACCACGTCAGGCTATCATCATTTATTAGCGTTATGCCTTCACGAAAGTCTGCTCCTATGAATGGGCCACCATTCCAATTTCGACATGTCGTACAGTGGCAAGCATCAATATGCCCTGGCATAGGCGTTTCAAACTTAACCCCGCCACACAAACATTGTCCTTTAATTGACGCCATTACTCCGCCGCCACTTTTTGTTCTGCGCGTTCGAGGTTGCGTAAATATTTGTGCATATGCGCGGCCGCATCACGCCCTTCGCGTATGGCCCACACGACGAGCGAAGCCCCGCGCACTATATCCCCTGCCGCGTAAACGCCGGGCAGGTTCGTTTCAAATGTGAGAGGATTGACGCGCAATGTGCCCCACCGCGTAACCGTCAGCTCTTCTGATAGGACTTTCATATCTTCCGGAGAGAAACCGAGGGCTTTAATCACGAGATCCGCCTCAACATCAAATTCTCCGCCTTCCAACACAACGGGGCTCTGGCGACCGGAGGCATCTTTGGGGCCAAGACGCATACGGTCTGCACTCACTGTGCTAACCGAACCACCTTCATCATGGATGGATTTTGGCGCAGCGAGCCATTCAAACTTCACGCCCTCTTCTTGCGCATTAGCCGTTTCACGGCGTGAGCCCGGCATATTAGCGTGGTCACGACGGTAAAGACAGGTCACTGACTTAGCCCCTTGGCGCACAGCGGTACGCACGCAATCCATAGCCGTATCGCCACCACCAATAACGACAACATTTTTGCCTTCTGCTGTCTCTGCTTTAATTTTATCGCCCAAGCCGCGTTTATTAGACTCAATCAGGAACGGCAGAGCGGGTGTAACACCGTCTGCCCCGCTTCCGGGACATTCCAGATCGCGGGCCTTATAAACACCTGTCGCAATCAAGACCGCTTGGTGCTTCTCACGCAGCTTATCAAAGGTAATGTCGACCCCTACATCGCAATTGAGGACGAATTCGATACCACCCTCTTCAAGACGCTTTGTTCGGCGCTCGACAATCTCTTTTTCAAGTTTGAAATTCGGGATACCGTATATGAGAAGCCCGCCCGCACGATCATGACGATCATAAACGGTCACTTGCCAACCCTGTTCACGCAACTGTTCTGCCGCGGCTAATCCAGCAGGGCCGGCCCCGATAATGCCTACACTGCCGGCGCGTTCACGACGCGGCTTAATGGGTTGAATCCACTCTTCTTCCCAGGCTGTATCGGTTAGGTATCGCTCTACAGAGCCAATCGTCACCGTGCCATGCCCTGATTGTTCAATCACGCACGAGCCTTCGCACAAACGGTCCTGCGGGCAAATACGGCCACATATTTCCGGCATATTATTTGTGGCGCTGGAGACTTCCCACGCCTCTTTAACGCGGCCCTCGGCCGTAAGTTTCAGCCAGTCAGGAATATTGTTCTCTAACGGGCAATGGTTTTGGCAGAACGGCACACCGCATTGCGAACAACGCGACGCCTGCTCTTCAGCTTTGGCTTCTACATAATCGCCATAAATCTCAAGAAAGTCTTCTTTGCGCTCTCCAGCGGGACGTTTTTTCGGCATATCCCGCTCTGTGCTGACGAATTTCAACATTTTATTCTGCTTTGCCATGAGGCCCTCGTAAATCTGTTGCGCGACGCCTACAGCTTTACGTTTGAATTGACAAGATGCGACAATTTGTCATTTTTTGATAAAAAATAAAAATCAAATACACCACAATGCATTGTTTTAATGAATTTTTTGTTGATTGTGAAAATCTGAAACCAAAACACATAAATAAAATATTTTGATATATTTTCTGTTATTATGGTGAATAACACTGAAGTAATCGCGTCTGTATTCATACACCGTGATTTAGAAGGGATTATTTCGCCGCCCTAATAAAGCCGTAACCTTAAGCGCATAAACGCGAGCTATGTCTTGGTTACACCTTACATTACTCGCGATTATTCAGGGATTGACGGAATTCCTCCCGATTTCCAGCTCTGCACACCTCATCTTGCCCGCAAAGATATTCGGGTGGCAGGATCAAGGCCCGCTCATCGATGTTATGGCGCATTTCGGATCGCTTTTTGCGGTTATGCTTTATTTCCGCAAAGATGTGGGGTCTATTCTGATTGGTCTGCTCGATCTCTTAAAACGTCGGCTCAACACGCACTCTATGTTGGCGCTTAATTTAATTATTGCGACGCCACCTGCCCTCCTCTTCGGCGCGTTTCTGCGATTTGGCGGTTATGATGAGGTGATACGGTCTCCCCTTTTGATAGCTTTTACGACAATCTTTTTTGGTATTTTGCTTTGGCTCTCTGATATTTGGGGTAAGCAAACCCAAACGACCGAAGATCTGACATGGAAAAGCGCGGCAGGCTTAGGCCTCGCACAAGCCCTTGCATTGATACCGGGAACATCGCGCTCCGGCATTACAATGACTTATGGCCGCGCCATTGGTCTGACACGCCAAGAAGCCGCACGTTTCTCCATGCTCATGAGCTTGCCGATTATCGGTGTCGGCGGCCTGTTTGCACTTTACAGCCTTATAGGCGCTGATAAAGTAAGCTTATCGGGCGCAACGCTCACAGATGGTCTTTGGGTCGCGGTTCTGTCCTTTGTTGCGGCCTATACCTGTATCGCATTGTTTATGAAATGGATTAGCAAAATTGGCATGTTCCCCTTCATGCTTTATCGCCTGGCTTTGGGCGGTGCACTCTTAACATGGATTGCCCTCAATTAAGGTTCATTCACCCAAGCTAAAACAGATAATTTCCAACATCTGACGTCATTTTAATCTCAGATATGCAAGGCGTTATAGACTGATTAACCCGAACTGTTTTACGCCCTGTTTAATGTCTTTTCGCCATCTCTTCTTATCCAGCCTGAGTGCCATCGCTTTATCCGTCACGCCGATGACAGCTGCGGCTCAGACTGTGCGAACGCCCGGCATCGATACAGCAGAAATCGATCGCCGTGCCCAAGCCTTGATGCACCAATTAGAAATGACCGGCCTCGCTATTGCGACGGTCGAAGACGGGAAAATCAGTTTTGCAAAGGGTTATGGTGAAACCTTGCGCGACTCCGGGCGTTTCGTCGATGCCGATACGGTTTTTCGTTGGGCCTCCGTCTCCAAAGGCGTCGCCGCGCATATCGTCGTTTCAATGGCCGCCGAAGAAAAATTATCACTCGACGCCCCGGTAAAAGGTTTGGCGCAGTCATTGTCTTTACCACCGACAGATAACGACATTTCTGTTTCCAACCTTTTGGCGCATCAAGTCGGCATTGTCAGAAACGCCTATGACAACCGGATTGAAGGTGGGCGCGGCGCAAAGGAAACGCGCACAAAACTGGGCGAATTAAGTTATAAATGCGAGCCCGGCACCTGTCATACCTATCAAAATGTGGCCTATGACTCGGCTTCTGAAATCATCGAAACCCTGACAGGCCTGCCCTATAAATCCGTTGTCCAAACCGAAGTGTTTGACAGATACGGCATGAAATCCGCCAGTGCGAGTTATGAAGGGTTGTTGCAATCCAAGAATTGGGCGCGGCCACATAACCGTTTTGGCGAACGCATAGAATCCGTAAAGCCCACTTATTACCGTGTACCCGCCGCAGCCGGTGTGAATTCATCCGTCAAAGATTTGGCCCGTTGGATGATTGCCCAGATGCCCGATGATAATCCCGAAACGCTTTCGCAAGCCGAAGCCATACAACAGGTTATTCAAACCCCGCGTGTGAAGACACCGCGCGAACAACGCTTTCTCAATCGACGCTTCGGGCAATTACAAAACGCGCAATACGGCATGGGTTTTCGGATTTATGACTATGCCGGAAATAAAGTCGTCGGGCATCGCGGTGGCGTTGAAGGTTATCGCGCCCTTGTCTTATTCGACCCTGAAAAACGCAGTGGTATCGCCATGATGTGGAATAGTCCGCATACGCGCCCTATCGGCTTGCAGCTCGAATTTATGGACCAACTTTACGG
>CAYTAJ010000047.1:0-2220 GCA_964435725.1 uncultured Algimonas sp. | reverse complement strand
ACCGAGTAAAAACGAGACATAACGAATAGACGAAACGCCTGCCGCTAAGTTTACCAGAATAAAAGGCCCCGTAGGCACGAGGCGAACAACAAAACTCCACAAGACGCCGTTTCTCTCAACCTTTTTAAGGATATTTTCCATGCGTGGACCTGTCATTTGGGTCAATCGCTTTTGCCCCAATAAACGCCCAAGCCAAAAATTCACCGACGCTGAACATAGCGTTGAAAACCAAGCAAAGAGCCCGCCGATTACAGGGCCAAAACCCACCGTACACGCCGTAATGAGCGCCCATTGCGGTGCGCCAAGGAAAGACGCGATTACAAAGATAATGACGACAATAAATATGGCGTAATGAGAGTCACGAATTTCGGACATTAAAGCCTGAACGGCATCAAAATTTATACTCTCACCTGATAAACCCGCAACCAGCAAAGCCAAGACGAGAACAGATACTAAAATAGTAAAAATCAATGAGAGCTGTATCTTCACTATACACTCCAAGCCTTAACGGCACTAATAACGGAGGCTGCGTCGAGACGCTCTTCCTGAATCCAATCCCCGCACTGGTTACGGAACCATGTCATTTGCCGCTTGGCAAACCGACGCGTATCACGCTTGGCCAGCTCTATCGCTTCGGCATAGTCAAGCTCCCCTTTCAGGTGCCGGAGCAGATGCGAGAGACCAATGGCTTTCAACATCGGCGAAGAGGCGTCAGCCCCATATTTCGCAAAGACAGATTTTGCTTCTGCCATACCGCCCTGCTCCACCATTGATTCAAATCGTTCATTGATTGTCTTATAAAGCGTGTCGCGCGGTGGCATCATTACAAAACGCAGAGCCGCATCACAGGGTATTTCAGGATGTGTCCGAGATTGCCATGACTGAAGTGTGCGGCCCGTATGTTTGACGACACTCAAAAGCCGCGTCAGGCGTTGCGGATCCTCGCCTAACAGCTTTGCAGTGCCCACAGGATCTAACTCTCTCGCTTCGGTCATAACCGGCTCAATCCCGTCTTCAACTATACGCCTGTCAATCTCTTGAATAAGTGTATTTGGTATCGCTGGTACAGAGGCAAGACCTTGAAAAAGAGACCGAAAATAAAGACCTGTTCCCCCGACAAGGAGAGGCGTCTTATCACGCGCCAACACATCAAGGACGACCGGCATGACCGCCCTTACCCACTGCCCGCCTGAAAAAGGTGTGTCACCGGATACAAACCCATAAAGATGGTGCGGCACCACTGCCATATCCGCCTCTGTCGGACGGGCCGATAAAACACGAATATCGCTATAAACCTGTAAGGCGTCTGCGTTGATAATTTCACCATCAACAGCTTTCGCAATCTCAAGCGCAACGGCGCTCTTGCCGCTGGCGGTTGGCCCTGCAATACACAGAACAGGTTTCATCTTAATAAACCCTATTTCGGAGCAATGGCATCATGGCTGACGCGTTAGACCAAATCCTCACGCTTGTCCTAGAGAAAAAATCACCTGAGGGTCTTTCAGCCCTCATGGAGGCTTTTGGATTGACCCAAATCCGCACCCTCTCTGACGGCATTGCGGCAGAAGGGATTGCACCTCAATCACTGACCCCGTCTCAAATTTCGGCAGCGCTCTCTACCGCCCCTGTGAAAGTCGATTATTGCCTGCAAGCCACTGAAGGCCGGAAGAAGTCGCTGCTAATTTGCGACATGGACTCCACACTGATTGGTCAGGAATGTATCGATGAATTAGCCGATTTCGCAGGATTCAAAGCCCAAGTCAGCGAGATTACAGAACGTGCCATGCGCGGTGAAATTGGGTTCGAGGGCGCTTTAACCGACCGCGTGGCCTTATTAGCGAACCTCCCCCTTTCAACACTTCAAAAATGTTTCGATGAGCGTATTCATGTGAATGCCGGCGCCAAAACACTCTGCGCAACGATGAAAGCGAACGGTGCGGAAACGGTCGTTGTTTCCGGCGGCTTCACCTTTTTCTCTGAACGCGTGGCCAAGGCAATAGGATTTGAAAACCATCATGCCAATGTCCTTTTGGATGATAGCAAAGCTCTGACAGGCAAAGTGCAAATGCCTATCTTGGGCCGCGAAGCCAAATTGGAACGCCTAAACGAATATTCACAAGACTTAGGCGGCCCTCAAACAGCCGTTGCAATTGGCGACGGCGCGAATGATTTGGCGATGGTCACCGCGTCTGGTTTAGGCATAGCCTATTACGCCAAACC
>CAYTAJ010000046.1:0-17690 GCA_964435725.1 uncultured Algimonas sp. | reverse complement strand
GCCCCTCTTAATGCAGGTGATTATGATCTGCCCGGTTCCGATGTTGTCTATACGTTCACCGTCACAAACGAAGGAGGCGGCGCTGTCGATACGGACTCAATTGTTTTAATCGACTCGCTCCCCTCGGAGATTATTTTTTATTTTGGTGACCATGACGGCCCTGGTCCATCAACGGATGTCGTGGGCTTTGAAGAATCGAATACTTCGTTGAGCTTTGACCCGAATGCTGATGCCCTCTTCTCCGATGACCCAACGAAACCCTCAGACTTATCCGAATGTGATTACACGCCCAGCGCAGGGTATGACCCGAACGTCAAATATGTTTGCTTTAATCCAAAAGGGGCGATGCTTGGCGGAGATCCTAACCCGAACTTTAATATCCGTTTTCGGGCTAGGATACAGTAGGTCTTAATCTAGTAATCTTACGACCCTTCAAATAATTCCGGATGGGCATTTTCCGCAGGAGCCTCTTTGGGCAGGTAGCACGTCACATGCGTACCTTGGTCTTCGACGGACTCGAGCTCAACCCATCCGCCATGTCGCGCCACAAAACGCTGAACGAGCGCGAGGCCAAGCCCTGCCCCGCCGCGTGAGCTTTCAAAGCTTTGGAAAACTTGTGGCTGACGTTCTGTTGGAATCCCGACACCATTATCTTTCACCCAAACCATCACGCCCCCACCGGCTGCTTTTTTACCGCCTAATTGCACGAGGCCGCCCGGTTTTGTAAATCGTAACGCATTACCCAAAAGGTTGTGCACCACTTGTTTGAGGCGCGTTTCATCTGCGCGGATTATCCCAATATCTTCGTCACATTTAAGTTCGAGCGAAATTTTAGTGTCTTCTGCCTTCACCGCTACATAATCGAGCGCATTATCCAAGAGGTCGAAAACGTTCACATCCCCTAAATCGAGATCCAGCACATTGGCTTCAATCGCCGCGATATCCAAGATATCATCAATAATTTTAGCGAGGTCTTCAGACGCACTTTGAATAGCGAAGACATATTCGCTCTGCTTATCCGACATCTCACCGGCCCCGCCATTTTGTAAGAAATCAGCATAGCCCGAAATCGTTGTCAGCGGTGTGCGCAGTTGATAGCTGACATGGCCAACAAATTCGGATTTCATACGGTCGGCTTCTTCCAAAGCCTGCGCCCGCTCAATAAGAGCGGCTTCGGCACGACGTGCATTTGTTACGTCTTCCCAAGCGAGCAAAGTTGCCCCATCAGGCAAGGGTTTTGACAACCATGTCATCATGCGATCATCAGAGCGCTTTATCTCGCCTTCGACATGTTTACGAATTTGCGGATCCGGATCCGTGATACGGCCCAACATCTCCGACCAGAACGCCTTTTGATGGAAAAGTGGCAGGCACAGATCAATGATTTCACTAAAACGCGGATTATCTTTGAGTTCTTCTTCACCAAGGCTCCACATTTTTGCAAAAGCGGAATTATGAATTTTCAATCGGCCATCCGTGCCAAACACAGCAATGCCTTCGGAGAGCTTATCTAATGTGGCCCTTTGAACATTAATCAAAGTGCCAAGCTGGCTCTCGAGCGTAATCGCATTGGTCATGTCAGAGAATAAAAGCGATATGCCACCATGCGGATCGCGCATTCGGACGAGGCGAAGTGTGCGACCATCGGGCAAAGCCCATAATTCTTCTGGCACCTCATCCGGCCAATCCGTATAGAGCGAAAGCTCAGCGTCTTTCCACACTTTATAATCTGGACGAATAGGCACAGTATTTTTTTCACGCAAATGGTCGAGCCATTCCCCATGTGTCGGGGCGTCTTTGAACCAGTTCGGGTCAATACCAAATGTCGAGTCCAAAGCCCGGTTATGAAATTTCATGATCTGATCAGAGCCGAAGATGATAATGGCCTCATCCATGGAATTGAGTAACTCGTCATGAGAACGCACATGTAATTCCAAGGCTTCGTTCAACCTATCCGCTTCTGAGGCATCCGTCGCCATGCCTGAGACACCGCCTGAGACCGGAAACAAACTTACTGTAGTTGCCTTACGTTCCCCCGAAAGAATGATATGCCGGGTATCGCTATGCTGCTGTTGGGTATCCAGAACCAATTTCATATGGTGCGCGCAATCATCATCCAGATGAATTTGGTTTTTCGTAACGTCACGAAGATCACTCGCTGAGACCGCTTCGATGTAAGCATCATTTGCCCACACAATCTGTCCCCCACTGGAGTAACGCCAAATCGGAAAAGGCGCTCTGCCCATCATATCAACAAAAGCGCCTGGATCATCTTCGGTGGTCAGGCGCGAGGTTTCAAACCGCGAAATGGCCGTCTTCTCATCCTCACCCCGAATAGAAGCGTCTTCGAGCCAAAGTACAACTTGTCGACCTGCAACACGTCCGTCCGCTTCAATTATGTTGCCTTCCGGCAGAACAATCGAAATTGAAAAGGCCTCCCCTTCTGTCCGAAGGCCTTTAAGATAGTTACGCAGGGTTAGGCTCTCTTCTGACTTTGCAATTGTTTTATGATCGGCCAAGCTGTTCAACACACGTTGCGGAAGGTCTTTGGCGCGACCGGAATCAGAAAAGCGTAAAATTGAAGCAAGCGCTGCTGGAGACCCATAGACTTTCGGATAACCCCAATCCCCGTCCATTGACACGTCAGCAGAAGGAGAGACATCTTCCCAAACCAAAATCAAACCTGGATAAGCGCCAAAAATGGAGTCATATTCTCCGATTTGACGATCAAGCTCTGCGGCTTTGTTTTTCCAACGTCGGCCTGAAACACCGCTTCGATTAAGTGTGCGCAAGGCAATCAGAGACGCCAGAACCGCCAAGATAACGGACCCGATTGTCACGACTAAAAATGGATCTAAACTATCGCCCATGCGCTTTTGTGCGTTATCCCCGCTCGTTGGTACACGCCCCTATAAATGTGGCATAGGTGATAAGCAGATTCGTGAAAAGCCCTAATCCGAATATAGCAGAGTGAAACGCTTAACTCGCCTGCGTTTTTATGACGTCAACGAGATTATTTACGACTTGCTTTACCTTAGCGGCATTGTCACCTTCGGCCATAACGCGAATGAGAGGCTCAGTCCCTGAGGCTCTTACGAGAATACGGCCTTCCGTACCAAATTCAGTTTGCGCATTATTTATGGCTTGTTGAACTAACGAATTCTCTAGAGGAGACACTCCCGCATATCGGACATTCTCAAGTAATTGGGGAACAGGGTCGAACACCGTCAAAACCTCACTCGCGGCTTTACCTTGTTTCACAATTTCCGCCAGAACTTGAAGGGCGGCGATAGTGCCATCCCCCGTCGGTACAAAATCCGTCATCAAAACATGACCGGATTGCTCGCCACCCAAATTATACCCGTCTTGACGCATACGTGCTGCCACATGGCGATCTCCAACAGCAGTTCTGATAAAGTTTAAGCCTTGAGCCATTATAAATCGCTCCAGTCCCAAATTGCTCATCACGGTAGCCACCAGACCGCCACCGGTTAATTGCCCGCTGTCTTTCCAAGCCTTAGCCATTAGGCCCAGTAGCTGGTCGCCATCAATAACTCGCCCTGTCTCGTCGCACATAATCAGCCTGTCGGCATCGCCATCGAGCGCAATACCGACATCTGCGCATTCGGATATAACGGTCTCAGATAAGAGCGCCGTATGTGTAGAGCCACAATCCGCATTTATATTTACGCCATCCGGGCTCACACCAATCTCGATGACCGAAGCCCCAAGATTTTTGAGTATGTCCGGAGCTGTTTGATAAGCCGCGCCATTTGCGCAATCTAAAACGATTTTCAGACCTGACAGGCTTAAGTCTTTAGGAAAACTGCTTTCTGCTATTTCAATATATCGCGACACAGCATCGGTGAGTTTGGTTACACGCCCCACCTCAGTCACACCGGACGAAGACGTTGGTCCCGCTTGCATTACGTTCTCAATGTAGTTTTCCGCCTCGTCCGAGAGTTTACATCCATCGGGACCAAAGAATTTAACGCCATTATCCTGATATTTATTATGCGAGGCCGTAATCATCGCACCCAAGTTCACATCCGAGCTCTGCGTAAGCAAAGCAACCGCTGGGGTCGGCACAATACCCGCCAATATGACATCCATACCCGCAGAGGTCAGACCGGCAACCAAGGAGGCTTCGACCATGTCTCCGGACAATCGTGTATCTTTTCCAATGAGAATACTTGGCCGTGATGTGATATTCCACAATTGAGAGGCAAAATATTGTCCTGCCGCTTGGCCAAGCCGGAGTAAACTCTCGGGTGTTAGCTTTCCAACATTGGCGCGGCCTCTGACGCCATCCGTTCCAAAAAACTTTTCGGTTTTTTGAGAGTGTGTTGCAGCCGTCATCAGGAAATCCATTGGAACTAAATAGTATAATCTTATTAGGATTAAAACGCGATGAAAAACAGACCCAATTTGGTTGTTCTTCAACCGAGTTAAGACGCTATATCAACCTTATTCAACTCCTCTCCAACCGAAGGGAAAGTCTTGCCACGGTCCGACCACCCGATACGGATCGGAATAAGCGCCTTATTCTCAATAGGCTCCATAATGGCCTTATCAAATGAAGCCTGTTCACATTTCAAAAAAGCCTCAGCATTTAACCGCATCACACTGTCTTCATGCGCAGCATTATCGAATGCGTCATCAGCATGGTTTAAGAGGTCTGGCATTAAGCGTCTAACCGCATTTAGAAGCGTATCTTCCTTGTATAAAAATGTACCCGCATTCCAATAATAATTCCCAGAAGCGAGTAATTGTTCAGCTGTTTCTTTATCAGGTTTTTCTACAAAGTGATCGACAAAAAAGGTTCCCGGCCGTAGTGACTCGCCTTTACGCAGATAGGCATAATCCGTTTCCGGATAAGAGGCTTCCATACCAAAGGTGGCTATAAAACCATCATTAACGACTGGGATTGTTGCCGCAATTGAGCGACGAAACGCTTGCGGGTACTCCACATACTGATCTGAAGGGGAGAGTAAGACTAAAGGCTTCGTATCGAATGTTGACGCGTATAGCGCAGCTATCATGGCACAAATTGCCGTACCCCGCCCTTCAGGCTCTATAATAATAGCGCCAATCTCGATGCCTAATTCGTCAATATGAGCCCGAATAGTCTCCAGCTGGTTCTCGGGCGCGATGAAGACAGGCTTGTGAAACAAATCACTATCAAAACGGGCGGCTGTATGTTGTAGAAGGCTCTGCCCAAAGCGTCGAGTTTTGAGTTGAACAGGCGTCTTGCCTTTATCCTCAAAAGAGGCATCGCCTGACATTATTACCGGCAATATTTTTCCTGCATCTCTCATGTGAGCCCTATAGCAGAAATTTTCTTTAAAGCACCTTAAAGATGTAATGGAAATTGAGTTATCGTAAACATTTCATAAAAATGGATGGATTACCCGCCGAGCGTGACGCTTCCGGCTCGAAAGCGTAAAAGAACACGGCAATTTTCAAGACCGCCGCCTTCGGGGGGGGCAAAAGTCCAGGCATTCACAGCCCGTTTTGCTGTGCCACCAAATAGGCCCTCAGGAACAGATCGCTCAATTTCTACATTTTGCGTCTCCCCCTCTGCATCAACATCTAGTCGGATAATCACCCAACCCTGACGACCCGTGCGATAAGCCAGTGTTGGATAGTCAGGAAGTTTAAACGACCGTGCCGCTAAGCGTTCACCCCCTAAGCAATCATCAGGATTTGAATAGCCTTTCACCCAAGGATCAGGCGGATATTGACTGGTTGGCATAAACGCCTTTGAGGTCGAGCAACCGGTCAAGACCGCAACGCTCAAGCCCAATAAGGCCACATTTTTGAAGGACGGCATCTAATCCTCCTCACCAAAACGGTCATTGACTAATTCAGCAAGCGCATCAATCGCTTCGGGCGCGTCCGGGCCTTGTGCTGTGACTGTGATCTCTTCGGAACAGGCTGCGCCCAACAAGAGTAACTCCATGACAGAGTCAGCCTCAACTCTGTCCGCACAGACATCATTATGGCTGCGCACCCAAACTTGGGATTTGAACCGCGCAACCGTCTCCATAAATTTATTGGACGCCCGCGCATGAAGGCCCTTTTTATTAGTGAGCCTGACAGTGATTTGGGCCAGTTGGCTCATAACGTTTTTTACGTTTCACCCGCTAAAATTTTCGACGCAATCGCGATATAGCGCTGTCCCGCGTCTTTTGCCTTGATGGAGGCTTCTTCTAAGGTTGATGTGCTACGGGCTTCTGCCAATTTAATCAGCATAGGCAGGTTTACACCGGCCAAGACTTCGACTTCGCCTTCACGCATCATGGATATGGCTAAGTTTGAGGGGGTGCCACCAAACATATCTGTCAGGATAATCACGCCCTTCCCTTGACTAACTTTTTTAATCGCCACACCAATATCGTCGCGGCGGCGCTCCATATCATCATCAGGGCCAATGCAAACTGTCTCAACCGCCTTTTGAGGGCCAACGACATGCTCGGTCGCGCGCCTAAGCTCAACAGCGAGCTGTCCATGTGTGACGATGACGAAACCAATCAAGGCAAAACTCCGAAATACGAAATTTCACCTAATCAAATTAATCTTTGTCTGTGAAGTCAGAAAATGCGGTAATTCAGACGAAAACACATATTCTGTGAAACATTATCTCGGCACTAGTTTTGGCGTGGAACCTGACGCGGCACTTTCACAACAAATCTGGCCCCAATCACTTTGCCCGTTACGCCATCCACACGGTTCGTTGCTTCAATCGTGCCTTTATGCGCTGTGATAATTTGCCGGCAAATCGCGAGACCCAAGCCCGAATGGCTTCCAAACTGTGCGCCCTTTGGGCGTTGGGTATAGAAACGCTCGAAGACCGTCTCTAGATTATCAGGTGGAATCCCGGGGCCGTCATCATCAACATAGATTACAACCGTCTCATCTTTCGCAATGATTTCCAGTTCAGCATAGACCCGCACTTCTCCATCAGGCGAAGAGAATGTAAGCGCGTTATCAATCAAGTTCCTCAAGACTTGTGCAAAAGGCGTTTCAAAAGCGCGGATAAAAACGGGCTCTTCCGTATCAAAGTCAGTTTTATCCACGACCTTTGGTCCTTCCCCCGACCGGGTCTGTTGATAGAACCCGACAATATTGTGAATGATGTCAGCGGCGTCGAGCGTCTGCGCCGTATCTCGCGCAAGATTGGCATCCACTTTAGAGGCTTTCGAAATATCCGTAATTAAGCGGTCCATGCGCGACACATCTTGTTGGATAATGCTGATAAGCTTTTCGCGCTGCTCGTCTGTTTTTGCGACCCGCAAGGTATCAGAGGCCGATCGCAAGCTCGTCAGGGGGTTCTTTATTTCATGCGCCACATCCGCCGCAAAATTCGCAATATCATCGACACGCGAATAAAGACCGGATGTCATATCGCGCATCACAGCCGATAAATCGCCTATCTCGTCACGCCGCTTTGAGAGGTCAGGAATAGCATCCCTTTTGCGTGAGCTTCGAGACACGATTTCTGCTGCCCGCGCCAATTTTCGCATGGGTAAAGCGATGAACAATGTCAGCGCCAAGGAGCTAAGAAACGTTGCCAAAAAAGCCAGTCCAATAATCGGCGCTAAAGCTTGCCGTTCGGCGTTCACTATGCTGCCGACATCATTACTCTCGACCGTAACCACACCCAGAACCTGCTGAACCCGTTGCACCGGCAAAGATACGGTCACAATAAGGTTATCCTCCGCATCATAACGAGGTCCCATCTCCGGAGTGCCTTGAAGGGCTGACCGTATATCGCCACGCAAGTCACGGCGTAGACTATTGCGTTTCGCCTTGCGCCAAGGGAGGTTATGGCTTGTATCGGAGATCCAATTCCGCACATTTTCACGCCATAATTCCAGTTTCGGCGTAGGTTCTTGTTCGGGTATAATAGGATCTAATGTGCCAACAGTAATTGTGTCATCTAGGGTTTCCGTATCAGCGACAACCGCACTACCCCTATCATGCAGCCTCACGCGCCACCCTTCTGGGACGTTCACTCCGCGTAGAACTTGTTTCGCGCCGTCCACATCTAATTCCGCAAGAGACCCCGCACCCGTGGCTTGTTCACCGATGACAGTCGTGATTGTTGCTGCCAAAGACTGAAGATTATCGACCTTGGCCTGAATAAGACCGTCTTCAAAACGGTTCATGGTCAAGGCGCCCGAAACCAAAATCGCAAGGCCAATTAGGTTTGACATGAATATAACTCGCGTCAAACGAGACGTCAGAAGCGAACGACGCGGCCCCATACGGCGGTCACGCAACCTTACACGTTTCGCTTTGGCGGGGGAATTTTCGACAGGGTCAGTCATTACCTGTCTCTAACATTGTTTCTCTGCGGACGTCCATCATCTGTTAATCAGCCTCAACCATGGCGAGTTTGTGACTAAGCCTGTAAAACGAAACGTAAAACCATCTTCAGTCAAAAGCAGTATTCTGACTTGAAAAATTTGTGCCTATTAGAGTTGTAGTCTCTCTGAAATTTAAGCTTGTTAAGTTTACACCTAAGTTTTTAATTCTGCTCTTCCGTGGTTGGTGTCGGCAACACATCTTCGAGATCAATGGTCTCAGAGTTATTAACACTGAATATGAGTGATAGTTCGAGGCCTATATCAGATGCAACATGGTTCTGAAGCTCAAACACGTTGTCTAAAACTCCATCATAATTAGAGGACCAAACCTGACTGTTATCGACAGTATTAATGAGAACGGCCGTGATCCTCGCTTTATCTTGATGGGTACGTACTGAGCCATGAATTATATGAGAGACTTTAAGCTCTTCACCAATATCTTTATAAGACATAGTATTATCATCAAATACTGCGCCAATGCGTGGAACGACTATACGTAAAGATTTTATCTTTTTAAGCTCATTAGAAAGCTCTTGAGAAACACCATCGGAAAAATACTGATAGCCATTATCCTCACTTATATCAACGAATGGAATAATAGCGACGGAGCGACCATATGGACTGACGGCTAACTCAGTACCAAAAGAGTCTGCTGGTTGCCGCAGGTTCATAGCAATAAAAACTCCAGCCATCCCAATTATAAAAAGAAAAACCAACCCAACACCTTTAGCATTTGCTATGTTAAATACACCTCTTGGGTTTGGGGTTTCATCATTGATATCATCCGCCATAATATTTGAATGAGGAGTATAACTCTGTTTTGTAATTGCAATTGGCGAACCGACGTTCGAAGGTTTGGAAAATTCAGTAGGTTTAGCGTTTAGAGGATCAATTTTTGAAACGGTTTCTTGCAGTGAATAACCACGCTTTGGTATCGTTTGAATAAAGCTAGCTTCACCACCTGCCTTATCAAGAGTTTTTCGAATAACTGAAATTGCACGAGTCAGGCTTTCATCAGCACCATATTCGACCTGCCAAACCGCGGCAATTATATCATCACGAGAACAAACTTGCCCCTGACGAAGGGCCAAATATTGTAAAACATCCATAATTTTTGGCTCAAGCGCAAAAACGTTTGTTCCATGAGTGATAATATTGCGGCTTGGTTCAACAATAATTGAACCTATCGCGAAACTATTTTCTTTTTCAGCGTCTGTTGTTTCCATCACAACCCCTAAGGCAAAGTGATGAATAACAATGTTTTCTCTCCCAAACAAGAGAGTGCGACCCTAAAATACTATTTAAAATCAATGACCTCGTATTTTCATCATAAAAATAAATGTTAATCCACATTTCTTCCTCAGGACTATTTTTGTCACTTTGGGGCATGTTGTTTTGGCAGCAAAAAAGCTGCTTAATATTAACAAGAGAGACTAGACATGAATAACTTCACAAAAACATTTATTATCGGTTCAATGATTACATTAGGAACTACAACAAACGCGATGGCTAATGATGACACCTTCAAAGTCGCGTTCACATATGATAATACAATCTCTATAGAAGAGAACTATAACTCGCTCCAGGAACAGGCTCACGTCGCGTGTCAAAAAGAAGCCAGACGTGCTGGATTTAGAAAAACTGAGTCATCAACTTGGTTAAGACGCCAGTGCGAAAAAGAAATCTTAACGAAAGTCATTAAGTCAACAAATAATCCACTCTTGACATTAGTGCACAATGAGACTTGGGGCATAAAGACAACTGTACGAAGCTACGCCCAGAATAAATAGCGCCCCAGAATAAATTGCTCCATAGAATAAATTCGGATTGAAAATTATTCGCAACCTATCGATTTTAAATCGTAGTATCTTCTGGGAGAGCCTAGATATTAAACCGAGCTATACGCTCGGTTTTCTTATGACAAGCTAAGCTTCCTTATATTTATACCCCACACCATAGAGCGTTTCGATACCGTCAAAGCTTTTATCATGTTTGCGGAATTTTTTGCGCAGGCGTTTTATATGGCTGTCAATCGTGCGGTCATCGACATAGACTTGGTCGTCATAGGCGGCGTCCATAAGCTGATCGCGTGATTTTACATAACCGGGACGACGGGCGAGGCTCTCTAAAATAAGGAACTCTGTCACGGTCAGACGAACAGGATTGCCATCCCAAGAACAAGCATGGCGATTAGGATCAAGCACGAGCTTTCCGCGACGAATAACCTTCTCATCGCCCTCTTGCGGCACCGGCATCTCAATCGATGTAAGATTGGCCCTACGTAGCACGGCTTTGATACGCTCACCCAAAAGACGCTGCGAAAACGGCTTGGTGATATAATCATCCGCGCCCATGTTAAAACCAATCGCTTCGTCAAATTCGTCATCTTTGGAGGTGAGGAAAATGACCGGTAGGTTTGACGTCTGGCGCAAGCGACGGAGCAATTCCAAACCATCCATACGTGGCATTTTCACGTCAAAGACCGCGAGGTCCGGGGGTGAGGCTTTCAACGCCTCGAGTGCAGACACACCGTCATGAAATTTGCGTACTTCATAGCCCTCTCCTTCGAGGAACATAGACACTGAGGTCAAAATATTCTCGTCATCGTCGACCAAATAAATTCTGGACATACGTTTACCCTTAGTCAGCCCATTCCCCGACGCAGCATTGCGCGGTGAATATCCATTGTTTCTTACTAAGCTCATCGTTTGCATTGTCCAACCCTTCGTTTTTGATTTGATGGGCATGGATTACAAAGCGAGTATGGCGTGGTTATGACCGCAAACTGCCTTAGTTTCGGCTAAATCTTAGAGAGTGAGGCAAAGATGTGGCGGCTCAAACCGCGTGTTTGAAAATACGGCGTCTCTCAACACTGCTGGGTATACCCATACTCTCGCGATATTTTGCGACTGTGCGGCGGGCAATATCAATGCCTTGCGCACGTAAGAGCTGCACTAATTTATCGTCAGATTTCACGGACGTTTCCGTTTCTTCGGAGATGAGAATTTTAATTTTATTACGCACGGCTTCGGCGGAATGCCCCTCTCCCCCATCCAGGCTCGGAATAGCGGCAGTGAAAAAATATTTCAGCTCAAACAAACCCCGTGTCGTGTGCATGAATTTATTCGAGGTCACTCGGCTTACGGTCGACTCGTGCATCTCTATCGCATCCGCCACATCTTTGAGCTTAAGCGGGCGCATATGATCCACCCCATAAGCGAAGAACGCATCTTGTTGCTTTACGATTTCACTGGCGACTTTTAAAATCGTCCGCGCGCGTTGATCAAGTGATTTGACAAGCCAGTTGGCATTGGCATGGCATTCGGAAATAAACTCTCGCGCCGTCTCATCTTTACCGCCTACGCGCTGAATTTCATTATAATAGCGCTTATTCACCAAAACGCGCGGCAGCGTATCGGCGTTTAACTCCACGGCCCAACCGCCTTGCGGGGTTTCACGAATAAAGACATCGGGTTCAACTACAGCTGCCAAAGTACCGCCATAAGCCGCCCCGGGCTTGGGTGCGCAATCCCGTAAACGCGCAATCATCGCCATCATGCGATCGCGTCCGACCTCGCATACTTTCATCAATTTAGAGAGATCATGCTTGGCCAAGACGTCTAAATTCGCGAGCATGGCTTGCATAGGCTCATCCAAATACCCGGCTTCTCGGAGTTGAAGCGCCAGACACTCTGAGAGGTCGCGCGCAAATAATCCTGTCGGCTCGCAAGTCTGAAGCTGTGTCAAAACAGAGGAGACACGCGCGGCACTAACCCCCAAATTCTCAGCAATGTCATTGACGGACATGCGGAGATATCCGGCCTCATCTAATTGCCCAATCATATAATCTGCAATTAACCCGTCACGCGCATCCAAACGCAAAAGCGCGCGTTGCGATTGCACATGTTCTGCCAGTGTAACCTCTGCGGCTGAATTAGACGCCGCATCATAATCTCCGCTTCCGGAGAAACTGCCCGAGCTATCATTGCGAGACCAATCAACAGACCCACCTACATCCGCCACCGTCGCCTCTGAATCGATGGCATGAGCCGGTGCATCCAGATCGGACGCTTTTTCACCAACACTCACTTTATCAAGGGTGGCATTATCAACTGTCGCGTTAAGTGTTTCATTGAGTGTAGCAGCGACATCTTCACCGCGACGATTTTCATCCCCAGTGCCACGTTCAAGGAGCGGGTTAGATTCGAGTTGCTCTTCAACAAACTCCGCCAATTCAATATTTGAATATTGCAACAGCTTAATGGCCTGTCGCAATTGCGGCGTCATGGCCAATTGTTGGCCCTGTTTGGCCTGTAATTTAGGCGCTAATGCCATCCCGAAAACCCACTTTCACAATTCAGGCCTGTTTTTACATTTCGGCCAAGTTGAAACGGGTTTTAGGGAAAAAGCCTTAATTTGACGTGCGGGAACAGGGTTAATGAAGAGTATTCTCTGGTAAGACTTGGGGACTCTGCTATGACGCGCCTATGCAAACCCAAGTCAAAATATGCGGTCTGACCCGTGCAAAAGATGTGCAAACGGCTATCACCGCTGGCGCAGATTTTCTTGGCTTTATTATAGAGGCCAAGAGCCCGCGTCGGTTAACGGTCGAACAGGCCAAACCTTTATTTGACGGGGCAAAAGGTTTGGCGCAGCGTGTGGCCGTCACCGTTAACCCGGATGACACTCTATTGGATGATATCGCCACGAAGCTTACCCCTGATTATGTACAATTCCACGGAGACGAAACCGTGGATAGATTAGCTGGCATCTCGCGTCGCTACGATTTCAAAATTATCAAAGCCTGCGCCATTGCCTCTGATGACGATATGAAATCGGCGGGCGAATATGCGGGGGTGGCGGATCTTATCCTGTTTGACGCCAAGCCTCCAAAAGGCTCAGATGTGCGTGGTGGTCATGGGATTGCGATTGATTGGACGATCATCCGCCGTGCCCCTACACCAAAACTCTATGCGCTTGCAGGTGGCTTGACGCCTGAGACTGTAAAACGTGCAATAGAGGTAACAAACGCCCCAATCGTGGATGTAAGTTCCGGTGTTGAATTGGAACCCGGCATAAAAGACGCAGGCAAAATTAAAGCGTTTATGCAGGCTGTTCGCGCTTAGGCGGCACGCGATCTCTTAATTCGCTAATATCGCTTTCATATCGCGATAATTGTTTGAAGGCTTTATCTATCATTTTATGAAGACGCGGTTTCAGATGGGCTTTTACCCGTTCTATCGGAATTTCTTTTATCCGCATAAATAACGTCGTTGCAAAAACGAGGTCCGCTTCCGGCAAATAGCCGGCACCTTGCGCTTGCCACCCCACAGCATTGCTCTCAAATTCAAAGCGACTATTGGCGAGGAACACACCATAGCCAAAATAGACCGCCGTTAAGTCCGTGAACAATTCATAAAGCGCCGGATCACCTTCATAAGGTTCAGGCATACGATTATGTAACGCATGCGCCAATTCATGTGCGAGCGTCGCAATGAGATTGGTCGGCTTCTTGGTCAGTTCAAAATCAATGGTAATCGCTTCTTTCCATTGATTATCACCCACCTTTTCAGCTGTGTATAGCCCGCAGGCTTTCTTATCGCTGTTTAAAATGGCTGACTCACCCACAAATCCTGTCGGGGCTGTTTCTGCCATAACGAGATCAACCGGGAAGTCCGCGGAAACACCACATTGTGAAAGAATGCGGTGATAGGTAAAGTAAGCGAGTTCTTCCCCTTTTAATAACTGCCCATCGGGTGCCCCAAAGTGCTCCGTAATCGGAAGCCACAGCTCTCCATCAGATAGGCCCGGCCCCGAGCTTAAATTATCAATGAGAAAAGCGAACTCTTCAAATTGCCAATCGACAACAGCGTCATCCACCAAACGTGTTTTGAAAAGTCCCATATGCGACAATTGACACGCCAAAATTGTGAAAACAATATATTTCAGACTTGTATCCACACTAGCCAATGCTGTGTTAAACTCATAGAAGACGCGGCGTTTAAATGATGGATGACGGAATCATGGGTAAGCAAGACAATATAACCACGCCGGATGAAAACGGACGATTTGGCGATTTTGGCGGGCGTTATGTTGCCGAAACCTTGATGCCGCCTATCCTCGAGCTTGAAAAAGCTTACGCAGAGGCCAAAGCAAATCCGGAGTTTCAGAGCGAATTTGACTATTTTCTAAAACATTATGTCGGTCGCCCGAACCCGCTCTATTTTGCCGAACGCCTGACCGAAGAGACGGGTGGCGCGAAAATTTATTTCAAACGGGATGAGCTCAACCACACAGGCGCGCACAAGATCAATAATTGCGTCGGCCAACTCCTCCTCGCCAAACGTATGGGCAAGAAACGTATTATTGCAGAGACTGGCGCAGGGCAGCACGGCGTCGCAACGGCCACAGTGGCGGCACGCTTGGGCATGGACTGTATCGTTTATATGGGCGCCGTCGATATTGTGCGCCAAAAGCCGAATGTGTTTCGCATGCGCTTGCTCGGGGCCGAAGTCCGCGCCGTGCATTCCGGCACAGCGACACTCAAAGATGCTATGAACGAAGCCCTACGCGATTGGGTCACCAATGTGGGCGATACATTTTATTGCATCGGCACAGTCGCTGGCCCGCACCCTTACCCCGCCATGGTCCGCGATTTTCAGGCCGTGATTGGCCGCGAAGCCAAAGCTCAAATCCTAGACGCCGAAGGTCGCCTGCCCGATGCCATTGTCGCCTGTATTGGAGGCGGATCAAATGCCATGGGGTTATTTCACGAATTTGTCCCGCACAAAGAGGTGCGTTTGATTGGCGTAGAGGCCGCCGGCAAAGGGGTAAAGTCAGGGCTTCATGCCGCATCCCTCACAGGCGGTACGCCGGGCGTGCTACACGGAAATCGGACTTACCTCCTCCAAGATGAACATGGTCAAATCGCTGACGCTCACTCTATTTCTGCCGGACTGGATTATCCGGGGATTGGGCCGGAACATGCTCACCTCCACGATATTGGCCGCGCCGAATATGTCAGCGCCACAGATGATGAAGCCCTGCATTGGTTCCAAGAATGCGCACGGCTTGAGGGCATCCTCCCCGCGCTAGAGCCCAGCCACGCCCTCCCCCGCACAGTCGAACTCGCCAAAGAACTAGGCAAAGACGGCCTCATCATCATGAATATGTGCGGGCGCGGCGACAAAGATGTGTTCACGATAGCCGATGCGCTAGGTGAGCATATTAGTGAGGGGACGGAGTGAGCTCCGTTCATTATTGAACGAGAACATTCGACAAGAAACAACTATATTAAGGATGCTTATGAACCCCAGACTAATACCTCATTTAGCAATATCATTTTTGGCTATTGTTCTGACTTCAACATATTCAGAATCTATCAACGCTCAAACTGTTTCTGAAGCTGACAAAGACTACAGTGCATATAGTGATGAAAAACTCCTAGCTTTGGCAAATAACGGAGACATTCATGCCATATTCACTCAGGGGTTTAATTTGATTTTTAACGAGGATTTGTCTGTCAAAGAAAATGCTGATTTTGTAAAGGCTTTGCCATTATTGCAAAAAGCACATGATAAGGGTCACGATACAGCGAATTCCACTTTGACACTTTATTATTATGGCGAAATTGGTAACGCCCCTGAATTCGAGAAAGCAGATAAAATCGCTATTGAGGCATCCGAAAGAGGGAGTGGTGTAGCCCAGTTAAATTATGGCCTTCGTTACATAACTGATGAAGATCCAGAAAAATCTAAACGGGCTTTTAACTATCTAAAACAGTCAGCTTCTGATGAACAATCTATGCAAATGGCTTATCCTTATCTGCTCGAAATCCTTTATGGAACGCAAGACACACAATATTCTGATGCGGAACAAGCAAGGCAAATTGCACTTAAATGTTTAGAGGTTCTTCCCAACGAACATTATTGCCCTTTCATCCTTGGACGTGATTTCGAACATGGCTGGGGCGGTACCACTGATTTAAAACGTAGTACACAATATTTCGAACGCGCTGCGTCTCTGGGTGAAGCGCGCTCTCAATGGATTACGGGAATGAAATATCTGAATGGTGAGGGCATCGAAAAAAGTGAAGAAAGGGCTTTTCAATGGGTGCAAAAAGCTGCGGCTCAAGATTACACGAATGGCCTTCTGAGTTTAGCCGTCATGCACGCCTTGGGCCAAGGGACAGAAAAAAACCTAGAAGCTTCTTTCGAAACTTATGAAATAGCGGCTCGTCAAGGAAGCGCTCATGCTCTGCGGGGTTTGGGTAGTATGTATTGCGCGGGCGAGGCCCCTGTTACAGATAAAGATATATGTGCTGCTGCGCTGATTTACGCTTATGAAAATGGAGATGCGAATTCAGCCAAATTGCTGAATTACTTTTTCCAAGTTGAGAATCAAGATCAATTCGAGACATTGAAAAGAAAAACGAAGCACTCTCATGATATATTAATCCATAAATATGGATTAGAAAAATGAGAATTTATCTTGGCTTGTTAACTCTAGCCAACCGATTATTCCAAATGTAAGAGCCGCGATTATGACACAGCGTATCAAAGACACCTTCGCCGCTCGCAAAGCCAAAGGCCAAGCTGCTTTTGTGGCTTATATTATGGGCGGGGATCCGGACCATGCGACGTCTCAGAAAATGCTGAATGCCCTTCCCGAACATGGCGTGGATATTATCGAGCTTGGCATTCCTTTTACCGATCCTATGGCCGACGGCCCCGTTATCGAAGAGGCCGGTATTCGGTCGCGTAAGGCAGGAACGACTCTCGAGTCTGTTTTGGAAATGGCAACAGAATTTCGCAAGACTAACACCACCACGCCCATCATCGTTATGGGTTATTGCAATCCTATTCACCATATGGGTTATAAGGGGTTTGCCAAAGCGGCCAAAGAGGCCGGCGTGGACGGCGCGATTATCGTCGACCTCCCGCCCGAAGAAGACAGTGAACTCCGCGAAGCGTTTAAAAATTACGACCTCGCACTTATCCGCTTGGCAACGCCGACGACAGATGCAGAGCGCCTCCCAAAAGTCGTCAATGGCACGAAGGGCTTTGTTTATTATGTGTCCATGACTGGGATTACAGGCGCGAGTTTTGCCCAAGCCGGATCCGTGACCGAACAAGTCGCGCGTGTTCGCGAGGCAGCCAACTTACCCGTTGTCGTGGGCTTTGGTGTCAAAACACCCGAGCGTGCCCGTGAAGTCGCCAAAGACGCCGACGGTGTCGTAGTCGGTACAGCCATTGTCAAAACCATGCACGAAGATGGCCCAGACGCCGCGCTCGCTTTAGTCAAATCTCTGGCTGATGC
>CAYTAJ010000045.1:11432-18065 GCA_964435725.1 uncultured Algimonas sp. | reverse complement strand
GGTTTTGTTTTCTCCCACATTTCCCATGTCGCGAGAAAATTCAAACCTGAGCCAAAGCCGAGTTCCCCGATGACAAAACGCTCTGTGTTTTGCCAACCGTCGGGGAGACCGCAACCCTGTAAAAACACAGTGCGTGTTTCGTTTAATCCGCCATCTGTCGAGAAGTAAATATCCCCAAAATCTGACGCGGCTGGCGTGCCCGGTCTAGACCAATCGAGTTTGGCCGGCGGGCATAAGGTAAGCGGGCGAGGGGCAGGCATAGCTGTGCTTTAGGCGAAAGCATGGGCCTTGTCATGGGTAGAGAAATTATAAGTTTGAAATACCCGTTTCACAAAATGAGACGGGCAAAATAAAAATATGAGTCTAGTTTGGTGACTTAACCTCTTCAACCATGGCTTCACCTGTCTCTTCCATTGCTTCGGCTTTTTCTTTCGCTTGATTAATGACCGTTTCACCATCTTGCATAAGCTCACCGGCTTTTTCCTCGGCGGCGTCCATCAAGACTTTGGCTTCTTCTTCAGTAATTTCGCCTTTATCTTTTAGGCGTTGAATGTTTTCTGCCGTCGCATTTTTGACAGTCTCTGCAGCGCCTTCAAGTCGTTCTGATTGCGCTTTAGCCTCGTCAACTAATCGCTCGCCTTGTTCTTTTAAACTCTCGGCGGTGCGTTCAGCGGCTAATTGAGCGTCTGTTTTCACAGTCTCAACAGATACATCAATTTCGCCGGAGGCATCATTTGTTTCTGATTGACCAGAACAGGCCATTAAAATAGTCGTGGTGCTTAATAGGACCAAAGTTTTAAAATTAATCTGTGTCATTGGTTTCTCTCCAATCAATTGTGCCAACCAAAACGGTTTGGCAATCAATGGAGCATGAGGTGAATTATGGCTGCTTTAGGGCCATATTCGGGATGATTTTGAGGCAATTCAGGCTATTGCTGCATCAGTCTTTGGAAGAGCGTTTGCTCCATATAGCCATCAGCGGGTAACCCATTGGCGCGTTGCCAAGCACGTATTGCTTTACGAGAATTTGGTCCGATCTGTCCGTCTACGCCACCCGTTGAATAGCCCAAAGCTGTAAGCTTGGTTTGCAAGGCTTTCTTGTTTTCAAAAGAGAGAGGTTTATCATCACGGGGCCATGGTGTCCGCAGTGTGGCCTGTCCGCGGAGGGCATCACCTAAGACTGTTATGCCCATCGCATAGCTGGTGGAGTTGTTATATTTTTTGATGACATCGAAATTTTTAAAGGTCAGTATTTTCGGTCCACGATGCCCGCCCGGCGCAATCATTTTGGCTTCCAAGAAACCGGCCTCAGCACTCCAACGCTGTCCGGTGATAGGCGCTACGCCCAATGCTGTCCAATTATTGATTGTTTTTTTCGTACCTTCCAGAAGGGAATAATCAAAACCTTCAGGCACGCTCACTTCTGTCATGACAGGTTCCGCTTTTCGCCACCCATGCCGCGCGAGATAGTGTGCTGCGCTGCCAAGCGCATCTTCAGGGTTGCCCCAAAGGTCTTTATTGCCGTCATTGTCAAAGTCTACGGCATAGTCGCGGAATGTCGTTGGGATGAACTGTGTCATCCCCATAGCCCCAGCCCAAGACCCGGTGAGTTGTTCGGGCCGCACATCACCCGCCGCGACCATGTCCAATAAAGCAAAAAGCTGTTGTTCGCCAAAGCGTGTTCGACGACCCTCAAAAGCGAATGTTGATAAGGCGCTGATAATTTCATGATTACCCATAATACGGCCATAGCTTGTCTCAAGCCCCCAAATCGCTGTCAGAATATGACGAGGCACATTGTAACGAGCTTCTACCGCGTCGAAGATTGAGTTTACTTCCGCCAATTTAGCCCGCCCTGTATTCAGACGATCTGCTGATGCCGCATTATCAACATAAGACCAAACAGGTTTCGTAAATTCAGGCTGAGACCGATCGCGATCTAAGGCCAGCTCATTAATTTCTGCGTCTTCAATTAAGGATGTCACCATTTCGCGGTCATACCCTTTGGCAATTGCGCGAGAGATGAAATCCACTTTCCAATTATCGAATCGCTGTTTTTGAGAAAGCTCTGGAGCTTGCTCTGTAACAGTTGCTGGTGCGGCTGGCACCGTCTGTGCTTGCGCATCAGGGGAGGCGGCACACCCCTGAGACAAAACAGCAAATCCGAGGAAAATGGCACTATAACGTAGATTTATCATGTCCAAACTATAGCAAAGGCTAGAGAATCCGACCAGAGAATTAGTATGACAAGGCCGTCATCGTGGTTAATGCACATTAACCCGTCTAAAACGGGTCCAAATATGCAGTTTTGCGCGTTGACTTAGGGGCTCGGCCTCCGTATACGCCGCGTTCGAGATAAATATGGCCTAACGGCGGACGTCGTCATGCCTGAAGGAAAGCCAGAGGAATAGAACGATGAAAGTCCGTAGTTCACTTAAATCCCTTAAGAACCGTCACCGCGACTGCCAAATCGTGCGTCGCAAGGGCCGTCTATATGTAATCAACAAAACTGACCCGCGTTTTAAAGCACGCCAAGGCTAGCTTTGTCGGCGTTGCGACGCCTTCACATTAAATTGCGTCAATTGGCGCACCGAACATGTCTAACGCCTCTTGCCTCTTACAGCGGGAGGCGTCAGTGTATCTATATGTTGAAAACCTTTTCACATATCTTTGCCGCGGCGTTCATCATGACGGCTCCCATGGCGTCTGCACAAGTCGTTACACCTCCGGATGAACAAGATCTTCCACCACCGGAACCAATTTTACCTGAACTTTTAGAGCCTCAAATAGAGACAACGCCCGAGGAGTTTAGTGATAAGCCTGTCATTGAGAAACCGGATTATTCAAGACTGTCCGCAGAAGAAGAACGAGCCGCGCGATTAGACGCTCTTTTTATTCGACTCGCAGATGCAGATGACGATGAGCAAGCTGAACTCATCGCGGAAGAAATCTGGGCAATTTGGCTGGATAGTGGATCAGCCTCTATCAATTTTATCCTACGACGCGGAACGGCGGCCCAAGGGCGTGGGGATATAAAATTAGCGCGTCGTATGTTTGATCAAACAGTTACGCTTCAACCCGATTATGCCGAAGGCTGGGCACGTTCTGCGCGTTTGGCTCTACAGGAAAAAGACTTATCCCGCGCGCTTACAGAAGCAGCCACGACACTCACGCTTGAGCCCCGCCATTTCTATGCGCTTTGGACGATGGGCAATGTCTTTGAGCAATTAGGCCGTAGCGAAGAAGCTCTCGAAGCCTATCGTGAGGCCAATAAGCTTCATCCTCAATTGAAAGCCGTAAAAGAACGGTTGGATGCCCTTGAAAGCACCATCAATGGGGATGTCCTTTAAAATTAGTTTGATGGCCTGCTTTCTGCCGGTTTTGCTAAAGCGTCAAGATTTTCATCTAAAACATGCGCCGCGTTAATAAGTGTCTGCACAGATTTTTCATAAAAGCCTTGTGGGATAGTCTCATACGTATCCGTTGGGCGGTGATAATAGGGATGGTCGGCTACGCCGAAGTAACCAAAGGGAATCCCGACGGCATGAAAGATACCGTGATCGGATTGTGTCGTCCAATCATTGGGGCCATCTGCGGGACTATCATTTCCAAAGATTACTTTTAGGCCTGTGCCTTTCGCGGCTTTTTGAATGAAGGGTTTAGCATCCGGATAATGATATGTACCTGAATAATAAATTTCAGATTGGTTTTGGCTGACCATATCAAGATTGAGATTAAAGACGGGACGTCCATTAAAACGGTTTTCAGCGACAAGGGCGCGCGCGCCTTGCAAGCCGCGTTCTTCGGCATCTAGCCAGGCTAACATCACATCATGTTCTGGCGGGCTGTCCGAAAAACTTTGTGCAATCGCGAAGAGCGCTGCGCTGCCGGAAGCATTATCATCGGCGCCATTATAAATCTCTCCATCATCGCGCATACCGAGGTGATCATAATGCGCCGTAATGACAAGCAAGGGTCCGGTATCTCCATCATCTGTGTCAAATAATCCAATGAGGTTCGTGCCTTCTAGCTCTGTTGCTGTTTCACCTTCGCGCGTACGCGGGATAAAGGCAAAAACTTGAGCTGTTGTTTTATCGAATACATCCAGCTTTTTAATTTCAGCTTTCAGATATTCGCGCGCTTTGTCACCACCGGGCGTACCTGTGGCGCGGCCTTGCATGTCATCGGCTGTGAGAGTCTCAAAAACATCCATCGCTGTATCCATTTGCGCATCAGGTGCAACGGCAAGTGAACATGCTGCCAATATCAGAAGGGCCATTGAACTTGTTAAAGAGACAAGTGAGTATTTCATATTTTAATCCGGTAGATAGGTTGCAAAATAGCGTTTGGCATTTTCGCCCATAACTTTGCGTAGGGTCGTCTCATTCATGCCTTGCGCTAATAATTCATGAGTAAGAGCGGCGAGTTCTGAGGTATCAAAAGCTGTTGTGACAGAGCCATCAAAATCAGAGCCAAGTGCAACGGCGTCAGGCCCCAGCAAATTTACAGCGTGAATAATGGCGGCGGCAACGCCTTTCGGGGTGATGTCACAGATAACACCTTGGAAATAACCAATGCCGATTATGCCGCCACGATTAGCAATCTCAATCAATATGTCGTCTGGCAAGTTACGATTTGTCGTGCGCGGACAATGACTGATTGTTCCTCCGTGTGAGATAAAAATGGGGCGTTGCGTAATGGCCAAAGTGTCTTTGACGGTTGCAACCGAAGAATGCGCGACATCAATTAATATGCCTATGCGTTCCATCTCTCGGACAGCGCCTTTGCCAAATTCCGTAAGACCGGCTTGGCTGCGCCCGTGCATGGAACCGCCTAATTCATTATCAAAGAAATGCTGCAATCCCATGGCGCGATAGCCTTCGTCATATAAGCGCTGAACGTTTTTAATGTCGCCTTCGAGTGGATGAGACCCTTCGGTGAGTAAGAGGCCAATAAGCGTGTCGTCAGGCTGTTCCAAATCACTTTTTGATTTAGCAATAATAAGGTTGTTTTGCTCTCTGGCGGCTAATTTGTGCAGACGCTGCGCTTGAAAAGCGGCGCGTTCATAAATTGAATTCCAAGTCCGCGGCGGCCAAAGTTGGGCTTTGGCAAGAAGCGTAATATCATCTGGGGCATCAGCGTCATTGCCATCAAAATTAAGTCCGCGTGGTGATTTTGTGACGGCGGAGAAAACCTGAATATTGACACCGCCTTCGCGTAAACGAGGGAAGTCAACCTGTCCATAATCATTGCGTCTTTCTGGATTACGCCGCCATAAAAGATTGTCGGCATGAAGATCAGCAATGAGTAAGTCTTTATGTATGGCCTTGGCCCGTTCGGAAACAGGATAGTCACCATGGGATAAAACACGGTTCAGGTCTTTATCGACTCCCGGCACGAGAATGACGAAGACATAAATTGCGGCAGAAGCAATGAGCGACAGAACCAGAACGCCGACATATTTAAAAAAGGTTTTCATCAGCTCCGCCATTTAAGAGTTTTGGCTTTCACCGGATTGACAAAACCTTCACCTGATTTGCGAGACTTTGCCCAAGCTTTTTTTAAAGCAAAATACCATTTAGCTTGTGTGTCCGCATCCTCAACCAGCATAAGACTTGGATTGTGTTTAAGGCCCATTTGTTGAAGGTCCACCATACGCGCGTCTTGTCTTAAAAAGGCACGCGCCCCTAAGCGTATGAAAGGTATAAGGAGTTTGAAAACTCTATGATCCGTGAAAAATATTTGCCGGATTTCGGTCTGAGTTTCATTAATAGGTGTGACGGCTGTAAACGATAACACCGTACGTTTCCCGATTTTAATCTCTTCAGTACGAATACCGGGGAGTCGAAAACTAATTTCGGTGACAGGTTTTCCGCCTAAGAGTTTGTAAGCAAAACTATTAGACGAGGGGCTGTGAGCCACCATAGCAAAACCGCGTTCACGCGGGGCAAAGTCTTTTGACTTTTCGTGCATAGAGCGTTCAGAGCGCCACCACCATTGTCGATGAACATAAGGACCATGGGCTGGGTCCATCAACCCAATAACGGCATGATCGACATGACAATTTAAAATGAGGGAATCTTCCAAGACTGCTTTACGATTGGCAAAAGGAAAAGCAGGTGGGTCTATATCCGGCGTGCCTTTGAATTTTTTGTCTTCTGAAATGAAAACCCAGATAAGGTGTCCTTCCTCGCGTACAGGGAATGTGCGGACAGATATTTTTTCAACGGCCATATCTTGATCAGAGGTGAGGGCGGGTATCTCTTTGCATTCGCCATCGTCAATACCAAAACGCCATCCATGATAAGGGCATTCAACTGTGTCGGATTTCAAACAGCCTGCTGACAAAGGGGCGGCGCGATGTGGACAAATGTCGCTGAGGGCAAATATCTTTCCGCTTTCATCTCGTCCAAGTGTGATAGGGATGCCGGCAATTTCTCGTCTCACCATATCACCTGATTTCACGTCAGTCGAAAGTCCGGCAAAATACCAAATATCTTTCACAAATGCAGAGGTAGAGGCGACCATAATTTATCTATATCTGGGCTTACTCGCCCTTACTAGTCGGCAGATTAAGTTTATAAAGGATAGTCACGGCGCGTAAGGTGAAGACAAGACCTGCCCCTAAAGACA
>CAYTAJ010000045.1:0-11332 GCA_964435725.1 uncultured Algimonas sp. | reverse complement strand
TTATAAAGGATAGTCACGGCGCGTAAGGTGAAGACAAGACCTGCCCCTAAAGACAAGCTGATAAGTTCTGAAAAGCCTTGTTGCTTGGACACAAAATATACGGCGGCACCGGCGAAAGCCGCCGTGGCGTAAATATCGGCCTTTAAAAGCATGGGTGTTTCATTGCAGACAACATCCCGAAGAAGCCCACCTGCCGTGGCTGTAATCATACCCATAATGGCGCAAATCAACAAATTGTAATCCAATGAATAGGCTTTGGAGGCCCCGACGACAGCAAAAAGCGCCAGCCCGGCAGAATCTAGCCATCTTAGGGCTCGAAATTTTGTCCAAAAGCGAGGCGCAAGAAAAGCAGCCATGCCTGCTCCGGCTGCAATCAACAAGCTGATTTGATCGTCTAACCAAAAGACAGGTTGTGCCAAAAGAATATCACGTAACGTGCCCCCGCCAATGGCCGGGAGCATGGAAATCACAATGACGCCAAAAATATCCATTTTTTGACGAATGGCGATAAGGCCGCCTGAAAGCGCAAAGACAAAAACGCCCATCCAATCAAAAAGGTCGAAAAAGAAGGCTGACGTCATAAAGCCATGGTCCAAATATCGTCAGATGTTTGGCCTGCCTGCCGTAAGCTTTGAAGCGTTGTGTCCAGATTTCGTTTGGCCAGTTTTTCACCAGCCTCATTTCGAACTAAGTCGTGGTGGTAATAGAGAGGCCGTGGCCAATCCATCAAGGATTGTATCAGAACTTGCATTGGTGTTTCCTCAAAGAGGTCGGCTCCTCGAACAACATGTGTGATACCTTGTTTCGCATCATCATGTGGCCCTGCAATCATATAGCTGCAGCTAATGTCTTTACGCGCAATAATGGAATCAATTTTGCTGCCTAGTTTCTCTCGAACATCGTGAATACCTTTATAAAGAGGGCCTAACTCTTCAAATAGGAGGTCATCATTGTCTAAGCTGTCAAATGCTTTGCTCAAATCCAAGCGTATAGCGAATGGGAGGCTTGGGGCTACATGGTATGAGGCTTCGCTGACAATATTCATGACCCGCACTTTATCAAAATTTGCAGGCTTTGGAGTTTGACCCGATTTTATATCTGAACGCGTCAATTCGCAGGGATAAGCCAGACCGCGTTCAATGAGGGTCAAAACGACTTTCGCATAATCAGCATAATGTTGACTTTGAATACGGACGGGCAAGGGCCAGTCAAACCCTAACCAGTCTAAGTCAGCAAAAATGGCTTGCGTATTCTCGGGCTTGCAACGGGTGTGATCCGTGTCTTCAATACGCAATAAGCAGTGACCCTTTAGCTTTTTCGCATAGTTAAAAGCTTCGAGAGCAGCTCGGGCATGACCAATGTGAAGCAACCCCGTTGGAGAGGGCGCGAAGCGTGTGCGCATCGTGTCTTAGCGCCGCATCATACTGCCAAGAATACCGCGAACGGCATTGCGCATAGCGCGGCGTGCGATTAATCGGCCTTCTCTTTTGATTTCTTTGACAAAAGCGCTTTCTTTTTTACGTGTTGTAGACCGACTTTTTGTAGAAGACTTTTTCGCTTTTTCTGCCTTCGCCTTTTTGCGTTCCGCGCGTTTCACTTCTGCGACTTCCTCTTTGGCGCGGGCTTCAGCCTTTTTTTCTAGCTCTTCATAAGCACTCTCACGATCAATTGCTTCGTCGTAAACGCCACTAAGAGGACTATCAGCTATGATAGCTTTGCGTTCTGCTTTCGTTGCCGGACCAAGACGACTGGAAGGGGGACGAATGAGTGTCCGCCCCACAATCCCGGGAACGCCTTTTGCGTCCAGAAGACTCACAAGGGCTTCTCCAATGCCGAGATCTGTAATCACCTCTTCAGTGTCAAAAGAAGGGTTTTCGCGGAATGAACTTGCTGCGGCGCGCACCGCTTTCTGTTCTTTTGGCGTGTAAGCGCGTAAAGCATGTTGGATGCGGTTGCCGAGCTGTCCTAAAACGCTGTCCGGAATGTCCATTGGGTTTTGTGTCACGAAATAAATGCCGACACCTTTTGATCTGATAAGGCGGGCGACTTGTTCAATTTTCTCGACCAGAGCCTTTGGCGCTTCATCAAAAAGTAGGTGAGCTTCATCAAAGAAGAAAACCATTTTTGGTTTATCCGGGTTACCGACTTCTGGGAGCTCTTCAAATAATTCGGAAAGCAACCAAAGAAGGAATGTCGAATAGAGTGCAGGAGAATTGATAAGTTCATCCGCGGCGAGGATCGAAACCATACCACGCCCTTCATCATCAACGTTCATTAAGTCTTCGAGTTTTAAGGCAGGTTCGCCAAAGAACTCTTCCGCCCCAGCACGTTCAAGCCGAAGTAAGCTACGCATTATCGCCGCCACAGATTGGCTCGTGACATTACCATAGGCGCGGCTGACTTCTTCACGATTATCAGAGAGATGATTGAGGAGCGCGCGAAGGTCCTTAAGGTCCAGAAGGAGCATGCTCTCATCATCCGCAAGCTCAAAGGCGATTGTCAAAATACCTTCTTGTGTTTCATTCAAATCCATCAACCGCGCTAAGAGAGTTGGCCCCATTTCAGATATTGTCGTGCGAACCGGGTGGCCTTGCGTGCGATAAAGGTCCCAAAAAATCGTCGGCATGGCTGAATAGACATAGCCTTCACCAAGGAGGGCCTCGTAGTCATTGCCAATCAGCCCGATTTTTTCGGCTCGTGCGATGAGCTTGTCATGAAGTTTATGTTTCTCTGAACCAGCTTGGGAAATACCTGACAGATCACCTTTAACATCTGCGGCAAAGACAGGCACGCCTGCTTTGGAAAAGCCCTCTGTCAGAATTTGCAAGGTAACTGTTTTCCCCGTACCTGTAGCCCCGGCAATTAACCCATGACGGTTAGCAAGCTTTAATAAGAGGTTTTGTTTTTTACCCTCTGAGTCTGTACCGACGAAAATATGATCGCTCATTTCAACAACCTCTTAATTTGAGTGGATTTTTGTTATGAAATAGTCACGATGAATGCAATATGAGTCTCAAGGAGAGGGAGAATATATGCCAGAGAATATGAATACCGGAGAGCGCACGTTAAACGCGTCTTTGCTCTTTATTGCCTTTGTACTTGGGATTGCGGGTCTTTATGTCATCAGAGACCTAGTGACACCTTTTGCACTCGCCGTATTCATTTGGCTTATTATTGATGCTTTCGCGCGTTGGCTGGAGAGGTTATCGCCCAAGTTTCCTTATTGGCTGGCTTTGACTGTTGCTGTGCTAACAGTCGTCGCGGCTTTTGTTGGGATTGGTTTTATTATCGCAGATACAGCCTCAGATGTTGCAAAACAGGCTCCCCTATATCAAGGCCGCTTGAATGAGATTTTTGCTTGGATTGGAAATATTACGGGGCAAGAAAATATTTCGTTCGCGACACTAAATGAACGTTTCGAACTCAGTGAGAAGTTACAAACGGGTCTGACTGGCTTTGCGTCTTCTATTCAAGGTGTGTTGTCAAATTTGATGTTGATCGCAATTTATGTTGCGTTTCTTTTTGCGGCGCAGTCAACATTTCCGAAAAAAATGGATGATTTATTTCCTGACCTCAATCGTCGAGCACAAGCGGCTAAGGTCGGAGAACGTATCCGCCATTCCATTGAGAAATACCTAGGTGTTCAAACAATCATCAGCTTGATGCAAACCGTGGTGAGCTACATCATCATGGCGTCGATTGGGCTGGAAAATGCGTTATTTTGGGCGCTCGTAATTTTCATCTTAAATTACATTCCTATTATTGGTGGACTAGCAGCCATTGTCCTACCGCTCATGTTTGGCCTGGTACAGTTTGAGGCAGCAACGCCCCTTATTATTCTGGCAGCCGGTTTGTTCGGCGCGCAATTTATCATCGGTAATACGATTCAGCCCAAAATGATGGGCGATAGTATGAACCTCTCAGCGCTTGTAGTCGTGTTATCTTTGACCCTTTGGGGTGCCTTATGGGGCGGCGTTGGGGCCTTTCTCTCAGCGCCTCTGACTGTCATTATTATGATTATACTCGCACAGTTCCCAACGACGCGATGGATGGCTGTATTGCTCTCAGCCGATGGGCAACCGGATTTAGATCCTGAAGAGAAGAAAGCGAAAAATGCAAAACCATCCATGTAGGGTTATAGACAAATAGTCACGCAGCTGTGATGAAGTCGTCAATCGCTTATTCATCTCAGGCCTTCTATAAGCTGCCTATGAAATTATTTTTGACATCAATCGCCACAAGTCTTTTTATAGTAACAAGTTTTGAATCTGGCGCTGTCGCTAACGATCTTACATCGGTTCAGCCATCCTATGTTGTCGAGCTCTTTACTTCTCAAGGCTGCTCCTCTTGTCCGCCTGCGAATAAATTCGTGTCTAAATTAGCACAAAGCGAAGAAGATGCCTTAGTCTTATCCTATGGTGTGACGTATTGGGACTATCTGGGGTGGAAGGATACTTTTGGCGATCCTGTCTTTACTGAACGCCAGCGCCAATATGGAAAAGTATTTGGTGCAACAATTTACACCCCACAAATTGTTCTCAACGGCTCAGCACATAGCCCACGTTATTCGAAATCAGATGTGATCTCTATGCCACTCCCAAAGCCTATGCCTGAAGTCTTTCTGAGTTACCAAAATGGTATTCTGACGATCGCTTCTGATACTTCATCCAAGCATACACTTTCATTGGTGCGTTTTAAGCCCGGCCTACAAGAAGTAAAGGTGAAACGCGGCGAGAATGGCGGACGCACGTTAAAAGTCGAGAATGTTGTTACCGACATACGTGATTTAGCTTGGAATGGAACGCCGCTCCGTCTGACAACGGATATGCCGGAAGGTGAAACTTTTGCAGCTTTATTCCATGCGCCAGAGACGTCAAAGGTCGTAACAGCAGCTGTTCTGAAATAATAAGCCCTCCAAAAACAAAAAACGGATTTTTGCTGGGCTGAGAAGCAAAAACCCGTTTTCCGGTCTGCCCCATAACACAAGCGGCAGTATTTCGTTCAAATTGCGTTTGACTAATCTAAAGCAAAGTGAACCCAAACGCGGGAACGTAAAGTGTTGGCCGACAGGATTTGATAAAACCCGGGGGCTGGGGGGCTGTAAGAAAACCGTGTTCTTCCGAATCTTGCCAACCAACACTGTCTTATTGGCTTTGTAATCTGTTCGGATAGAGACCGAAATAAGGCAAGATTAAGGCAAGACGTTACGCTTAGGACAGGGTTCTTAAATTGGATTAACCCTGTTTTGCGTCCTTATACTTGCCCTATATAAGGCTCGGCCCTAAACTTACCTTATGACGAACATTGTTCCAATCACAAACACGTCCGGAAAAAAGCCATCGCAAACAGCGTTTGATCGCCGTGAGCTTGGTTTGATCCTCAACGTTTATGGACAAATGGTGTCCAAGGGTGACTGGAAAGATTACGCGATTGACTTTCTTAAGGATAAGGCCGTTTTTTCCGTCTATCGAAAAGCGTCAGAACACGCGCTATATCGTATTGAGAAAGTCCCTGCTCTTCGACAGAAGCAAGGTCAATTTGCGGTCATTGCGCCCGGAGGGCTTATTCTAAAACGGGGTCATGATCTAGCAAGCGTTTTGCGCGTGTTTGATCGACAGCGTTTTCGTTCTGTTTAGCGTATCAAAAAAGCCCGCCAGAAGGCGGGCTGAATGCCTAACAGAATCTTCTTTTTTTATGATGTTGCTGAAGCCTTATTCGACAAGAACAAACGCTCAATCAATGTCTTGAGAATGGCCATAACGGCTGCGGCGCTAAAGACGGCACCAAGGCTGCCCAGTATTGCCCCTAGATGGTCTCCAATACCGATAATGCCGTTCAGTGCATTTGCACCGCCTAACATCAAAAATATGGCTGCAATGATAACCCCGCGCCTATGGTCGTGATCTAAGAAAAAGCCGGACGCTAATCCTAAGATGGCCAATATCATCCCGTTATGACCCGTACTTACGAAGGCCAATACAAGAGCGGCGAGGGCACTGACGGCCCAGATGATTTTTGCAAGTGACATAGTTTTCTCCCCTCATGTCGCTGTTTGCGATAGGGTTGCGCAGTCTTATGATGCGTCAACCTGTCACCTGCGTGTCATAAAACTGTCATATTATCAAGCAACTGGAGTTTGTTTAAATACAGACTGCCACTTGATTGTAAGGCATGAAAAAAGCCCGCCAAACTGGCGGGCTTTCGCGTTTTCAGCTTTGGTCGACTCATTCGCGACCAAACAAGCTCAGTAGAATTTGGAACATGTTCACAAAAGCTAGGAGCAAAGAGGCTGCGCCATAAGCTGATAGCTTGTCCATCATCATTGCATCGCCAGATGCGCCGTAATAAACGCGCTTTAACATTTGTGTTTCCCACGCTGTAATCAAAGCAATCGCAGCCAACGCGACGATGTTGATAATTACGTCGAGTGGTCCAGTTGGACGTAGTGACGGGAAAAACGCGCCAAGCAGGCTAATTGCGACGTAACCAATGAAAGCGGCAAATGCGTATTTCACAAATGTCCCTAAGTTTCTTTGCGTAGTGTAACCAAAGAGGCTGAGGGCCCCAAACATAGCCACGGTCATAAAGAAAACCTTTGCCAGTACGACACCCGGGAATGCGATCGTAATCGCGGACATAAACAAGCCCAAGAAGGCAGCAAAGCCGAACAAAAAAGCCATCATGCCGCCTTTGCTCATAGAGTGAAGCTTGGCACCAACAGCCCCAAACAACACGGGAATGGCGATGACAAAAGCCAAAAGTGCAAATGGACTACGGAAAAGGCCGATTTGTGCTACATAGGGAGCACTTACATAGGCCACACCGGCCGTAACCAACATGGCCATCGCCATATAACGGTAGGTGCCCAACATAAAGTTTTTGAGGCCGACATCAGTATCTGCACTGGCGCCGACAGGGGTGTTGAAATCGTTCATCAAACGCTCCTTAATCAACAATAAATGTGTAACATCACTCATCACTGAAGAGAGCGTTGCGTTACACGTTGCCCTCTATATAAGCCATTTTTACGAAAATACCAAGATATTACGACCGTTAAGATAAGGATAGGTTACTATGGAAAAGCGCCGATTAGGCCTGACAGATTTAGACGTCACCTCTGTTTGCCTCGGAACAATGACTTGGGGCGAACAAAATAGTGAAAAAGAGGCCTTTGAGCAGCTAGATTATGCCCTAGAGAGAGGTATCAACTTTATTGATACGGCAGAAATGTATCCGGTGCCGGGGCGCGCTGAGACACAAGGCCGCACTGAAAGCTATATCGGCAATTGGATTGCGGAGCGCAAAAACCGAGATCGATTTATTTTGGCGACAAAGGTCGCTGGACGTTCCGGAATGGTATGGACGCGCGACGGCGACGTCGGGATGACGCGTCATACGCCGGAGCAAATTGACGAAGCCGTTGAGAAATCTTTAAAACGCCTCAAGACGGATTATATCGACCTTTACCAACTTCATTGGCCGGACCGCGCTTTTAGCGGGTTCGGCTTTCATGCCTATCATGATTATGATGCCGAAGAGATGGTTCCCTTAGAAGATATTCTTGGTGCGCTTAATCGCCATGTTGAAAAAGGGAACATCCGTCATATCGGTGTCTCCAATGAGAGTGCTTGGGCGACAATGAAATACTTAGAAATTGCCGAGAAAAAAGGTTGGCCCCGTATGGTTTCTAATCAGGCGGTCTATAGCCTTGTCGCTCGACGGTTTGATTATGACAGGGCTGAAGTCGCGATGCGCGAAGGGGTTGGTTTGTTGGCCTACTCACCCTTGGCGATGGGTTTGCTGACAGGAAAATATGATGAAGGTGATACACCCAAAGGGTCTCGAAAAGATTTATTCCCGACCTTTTTAGGGCGATATGAAGATTCAGGGGATGCTATTCTAGATGCGAACAAAACGGCGAGGGCGCTTGGTATAACACCCACTCAATTTGCCTTAAAATTTGTCGAGAGCCGAGAATTTGTGACCAGTAATATTATTGGCGCCACAACACTGGATCAGTTAAAAGAAAATATTGATGCGCATGAGATAACTTGGACCGAAGAGATGGAAAAAGAAGCGACGCGTATTCATAAAACCTATCGTTCACCTGCTGCGGGTTAACCCCGATTATATATGATATTATTTGCTGCGATTAAAATGCAGCCGCGCACCGTCGCGGCCCTTACGCGAGTTCAAAAAGGTGTGTCCGGCGCCCGCTGGCAAGATCCAGAAAAGCTCCATATTACTATGGGCTATTTTGGTGAAGTCGATGATGACAGAGCAGAGATGCTTGATAATGAGCTTGCGAAGCTGCGTCTTACGGCTTTTGATTTATCGATTAAGGGCGCAGGCCATTTTGGCACCTTAGAACCTCACGCCATTTGGGCGGGTGTCCCGCCCCACCCATCCCTCACGCGTATCCACGAGCACTGCAAAACGGCAGCGCGTCGCGCGAACATCGTGATGGAGAAACGCAAATTCATGCCGCATGTGACATTGGCCTATATGAAGAAAGGCGCACCTCTCGACAGAATAATAAAGTTCGAGCAGCGCCTCGCGACATTCGAGGCCGGACCGTTCCTCGTTGACGAGTTCTTTTTGTTTTCAAGTTGGCGCAAGCCTAATGGCCCAAACACCTATCGTCTGGAGGCGAGCTATCCGTTATTGGGTTAGCGTTTAGGACGCGCGTCTTTGATCAATTAGGTCAACAAAGCCGTGATTGACGTCGCGATGTTCGCATTCATCCGCACGGACGGCGATAACGACATCGCGCAAAGTGGCGTCCTCAGGCAGGTTCCAATAATTAATCGCGATTTCTGGTGCCGGTATATTCTCTTGCCGACCCGCATCAATCTCATTGAGATATTGAGTATAGCTGAAAACCGCTTCTTCTTCAAAATATCCGACAACACGATGGGCCGTACGGGGCGCGAATAGGTAAAGTAGGAAATAGGCGTTAAAGAAAACGCCCTGTGCCAAAAGGATGATAAGCCGTTCAAACCAATTGGGTTGAGCGATTTCCACAAAGGTCATCAGGTGCATACGCTCATTTTCAGCTTCATCCAAAAGCGTGCGTATCCAGCCTTCATCATCTTTCATGCGGCGCAGGCTTGTGAGGTGCTGTAACATACCGCCGACCATGCCTGGCACAGCCGCCACGGTTTCCAACACGACAGCTCGATGCCCATAGCGTTTGGCAAAGAAGCGATCAGCGATAAAACGCAAAGTTTTGGTAAAGCCATAAGCAATATGATCACTCATGGTTTCTCTTGGCGCATGCACCTCAAGGTCAGGATCATCAGATGAATAATGTGCTGTGATCGCTTCAGCACTGAGCGGATTTTCAAATACGGGACGTTTGTCCATAAAGGCTCTCCTGTTACTATACAGATAAGCTTTCCAAACCCTGTTGAGAATAGTCCGGGGTGCATAGCCGCTTTGCAATCCTGCAACTGTGCGTAAACGCGCAGCTCCCTGGGTCTCAAAATAAGTGTGTCTCAAATTAATTGACGCCTGCAGGCCTCAACGCTAAATCCCGCATCCCAAAACCGTGCCCTGGTGGCGGAATTGGTAGACGCGCTAGCTTCAGGTGCTAGTGTCCTTATGGACGTGGAAGTTCGAGTCTTCTCCAGGGCACCATTATTCTTACAAAGCTTTCTAAAGCCGTTCCTACATTTCGATGAAAAGTAGGATCGATCAGGATTATAGGGTCTTAGACGATTTCAAATATCAAGTAAGCATGTAACTTTTGCGACTGCCCATCCGTGCAATTCCGTTTTCGAAATGCACTCGGGAACAGCATGAGCGGAAAGTGTGGACAGTCCGCAGAGCTTCGGCTCCTGCCGGAGACCGAAATAAATATGTGTTTCGCAAGAGATAAACTCTGCGGCAGCGGTTTTATGAAAAGACGGCCTCTTGTTTCTCCGACAGTCGGGCTCGCCGCGTTTATTTCAGCGCGGAACCGCCCGGTACGGCAGGCTAACACATCTCTCCAGACCCGGCACACACCCTCTTGTCACAGATGGCCGCTCAGTCCCGCTGTCCCTTACTCCGAGAGGTGACGTCTCCCTGTCCGTAAGTAAAAGAACAATTTTGTTTGATTGAAACAGAAATCGATAAAGTCGATTTCCGAACAATCAAAATTGTCAAAGCCAAAGCAAAGCTTTGTCAAAAACAACATAAGGAATATGACACAGGTTGAAGTAACGTGAATTAAAACGGGCGTTTTCTTTGTAAGTGACTGAAAGGTTTATCCATTTTTAGTTGCTTGACAGGAATCTATTCAGAAGTGAGAAAAATTAGCTCCATATATCTCCGCAAATCTATGGAAGAGGTTAGTAAGTGGTGTGAAGAAATCTTCGATTGAAAACCAATTGCAAACAGAAAAGACCGCATTTCAAGAGCAGACGAAATAACAGTAAACCTAATACAATATCATGCTAAATTAAAGAATATGTTTTGGTGCAACTTTCTTTAAAGCCTCAGTGATATCTGCTTCATATACATATTCCAAGGAATCGTCTTTGGTAACATCATATATTTCTGGGATGTCGCTTTCTGGTATTGCAAGACGCTCTAACTTATACCTCATAGGCCTCGAAAATGGTCTTCTTATATGATAAGATAAAGTTCTTTTAGCGGGAATTACAACAAAATATTTGTAAGTCTCTCGACCCCATGTTTCTTTGCAGCCCACAAACTTAATCTGCTCCCAACTTAACTGACCATAGCGATTAAAATGGTCTATAATGCCGTCACTGTTTATCGTTAAGAGCGGACCTTGAAAATCACTTAGTTTGTACATCTTTATAGTTTCGCAAGTAAAGTAGATGGAAAACCAAGTGAGAGGTATATTTATGATCAAGAAGTCTACTGGATTAGATAAAAAGGCTTCTTTGCCGAATAAAAATTCGTCACTGGTTATATACCAAAGAATTACACCAAGTATGAATAAGCAAAAAACTAAATGCCAATGCGCAGTTGATTTCAATATTTTTCTATTTGGATAAATTACCATAGTTTTGATCTTATACCCAAAACCAAACCACTTTAAGCTTTCTCTTTCTTAGCCAAAAATTTTAAAGGCACGCATAATGAAAGGGAGGTGCTTTCTCTTGAAGCTCTTCAAACGCTTTCCCGTTTTCAGATGCTAAAGGCGAATCTAATCAAGCATAATCAAAAACGGAGTTCAGAAAGGCCATCGCGCTTCGGGTACTGACTGAAAGCATAACCTTGCCCCTTGCGTTTCATCTGCTAATACCGCTGAAAAATCATATATAGTAAAAAGGACTCGCCATGGCAGGTCATTCAAAATGGGCCAATATCCAACACC
>CAYTAJ010000044.1:12906-18610 GCA_964435725.1 uncultured Algimonas sp. | reverse complement strand
TTTCGGCCAAGAGGTCGCCTGAGCTGACCGTGTCACCCTCTTTGACAAGCCATTTAGACAAGGTCCCCTCTTCCATTGTTGGGGACAAAGCTGGCATTAAGATTTCAATCGGCATAAATGTATCTCAAAGTTCCGGAGGGCAATTTGGATTATTTAATCCAGATGATATTCCACAAATATTTTCAATAAATCCAGTATCATCAAATTTAATAAGACCTAATTTTGTGACCATCCAAGGTTCATATTTTCCATCGTATTGATTTTCATCGATTAAGTTCAATTTCTCGAATGCAATTAAATCATTTTGAAATTTTCGTCTCTTTATGGTGAAATCATGTAGAGAGCTTATGTGTGTTTCTTGAGCTTCTATAGTCTCTTCAATATAATTCCATCCAACTGTGTCCAAGGCGCTTACCCACCAACCGATTACTCCCCCAAAAAAGAAAGCAAACAGTATTGCTGTGAATACTGCTAATTTACTCACTTATAACAAACCTTCTTCGCCGCCTCCACGACATCCTCTGTTCCCGGCAAGCTCAAGGCTTCCAAATTAGCGGCATAAGGCAGGGGCACATCGGCTTGGAAGACACGAGCGGGCGGTGCGTCGAGATAGTCAAAGGCTTTATCGGTCACAACGGCGGCGATTTCCGCGCCGACACCATGTTGACCCCAGCCTTCTTCGGCACAGACAAGGCGGTTTGTTTTCTTGACCGACTCTATCACCGTATCTGTGTCCAGCGGACGGAGCGTACGTAGGTCGATAACTTCGGCGCTAATACCCTCGCCTGCGAGAATTTCAGCGGCTTCGAGGGCGCGGCCTACCATACGAGAATGAGAGACAATCGTCACATCAGAGCCTTCACGACGTACTTTCGCCTTGCCAATCGGGATAAGGAAATCATCCATATCCGGCACGTCAAAGCTCTCGCCATACATCAATTCATGCTCAAGGAAGACAATCGGGTTCGGGTCACGAATAGCGGCTTTGAGCAAGCCTTTCGCATCCGCTGCATCATACGGCGCAATAACTTTGAGCCCCGGCACATGCGCATACCAAGAGGAGTAATCCTGAGAATGTTGCGCACCCACGCGCGACGCCGCCCCGTTCGGGCCACGGAAGACAATCGGACAGCGCATCTGACCGCCAGACATGTAAAGCGTCTTCGCCGCAGAGTTAATGATATGGTCGATCGCCTGCATCGCGAAGTTAAAGGTCATAAATTCGACAATTGGTTTCAAACCACCCATCGCCGCACCGACACCGATACCCGCAAAGCCATATTCTGTAATCGGCGTATCGACCACGCGGCGCGAGCCAAATTCTTGGAGCAATTCACGCGTAACTTTATAGGCGCCTTGATATTCCGCGACTTCTTCACCCATGACAAAGACCGTCTCGTCACGGCGCATTTCTTCAGCCATAGCATCACGCAAAGCGTCACGCACAGTCGTATCCACCATTTTGATGTTTGTCGGAATGGACGGATCATTCGGTATAACAGCCGCCACAGGAGCCGCTGCCGCTTGTGGCGCAGGCACCGCTTCGACAGCTGGCTGTGCTGGCGCTGCGGGTGCTGCCGCAGGTTTACCAAGATCAGCTTTGGTTTCACCCTCTTCTAACAACTGCAAAATAACTTCGCCGACTTTCACATTGTCTGTGCCAGCCGCAACCACAATTTTACCAACCGTACCTTCGTCGATAGATTCAACTTCCATGGTCGCTTTATCGGTTTCAATTTCCGCCAAAATATCGCCGGAAGAGATTTCATCCCCTTCCTTTACGAGCCATTTCGAGAGCGTGCCTTCCTCCATCGTGGGAGAAAGCGCGGGCATTTTAATATCAATCGCCATTAGAGAAAAATCTCCCCTGCAATACAGAAAATTCCAATTATAGAAGCGGCCCACGCCAAGGTTCTAACCCAAGGTACGCCTAGCCAATAGGTAATCGCAAAAACAACACGACCCCAAAAAAACAATGCTGCGCCTAACGTAGTAAGCGACGAGTATAAGTTCAAATGCGCGACAATCAAAACAAGCGGCGCAAACATGACAAGACCCTCAATCAGGTTTGCATTAGCACGACGACAACGCTCAGCGAAGGCCGTCTTATCCGTTATACCATCACGCGGCCCAACCAGAAAAGACAGGCTATGTGACTGAATGGAGGATACGGCCTGCACCAGAATATGCGCAAACATCAGCAAGGCTGAAGCTGCTAGATAAGTCAATTCAATTGGCATGACTTACGCGTCCAACAACACATCTGTCCAAAGCTCTGACGGATCAGGTTCTGGGGACTCTAGTGAGAAATCAGCCGCGTCTTTGACGATTTCTTTGATTTCTTTGTCGAGCGCTTTGAGTTTGGCTTCATCCGCCCACTTTTTATCAATCAATTGCGCGCGCACGGCGTCAATTGGGTCACGCTCAGAGCGTGTTTTTGTTACTTCGTCGCGTGAACGGTATTTCGCCGGATCAGACATAGAATGACCACGATAACGATAAGTCTTCATTTCTAAAATCATCGGCCCTTTGCCGTTACGTGCATGATCAATCGCTTTTTGCGCGGCATCGCGCACTTCCAACACGTTCATGCCATCAACTTGAATGCCTTCGATCTCGAAACTGATACCGCGTTTGTAGAGTTCTGTTTCGGCAGAGGAGCGCTCAACGGAGGTCCCCATCGCATATTGATTGTTCTCAATGACGAAAACGACAGGCAAGTCCCAGAGCTTGGCCATGTTAAATGTCTCATAGACCTGACCTTGGTTAGACGCCCCATCGCCAAAGAAAGCAAGACTTACGGCGTTATTGCCCAGATATTTATTCGCAAAGCCCAGACCGGCTCCAATCGGCACTTGCGCACCCACAATACCATGACCGCCGTAAAACTTCTTATCCGTACTGAACATGTGCATGGAACCGCCCTTACCGCGGGAGTATCCACCGGAGCGTCCGGTCAATTCAGCCATAACCCCGCGGCTTTCCATACCACATGCCAGCATATGACCGTGGTCACGATAGCCCGTAATCATTTGATCACCGTCATTCATAGCCGCACGACAGCCAACGACCACAGCCTCTTGACCAATGTAAAGATGACAGAACCCGGCAATCTGCCCCATGCCGTAAAGCTGACCTGCTTTTTCTTCAAAGCGGCGGATCAAGAGCATATCGCGGTAATAACCGAGCAACTCATCAGCATTGGTCTTGAAAGCAGGTTTCTTCTTAGATGCTTTTTTAGGGGATTTCGTGGCCATAAATATCTCAATAGTTTGGATACGAACTAATTTGTCGACCGAGGTCGTCTCTCTGGAACGCTTAATCGTCGAAATTACCCTTGCGGGTCAAGCCAAATCGTCAACTCTTTCGGATGTGAATAAAATAATTTTTCACGCGACACCTGATCGAGTGCATCTAAATCAAGATGTTTGCCGTTTAACGCGTCAACTTGCTCTTCCAACGCCGCATGACGGGCCTCTAATGTCTCGAGCTTAACACGCAAAGAATTAGCACGCGCATCATTATTCATCCAATTCACGATACCCTGAGATCCTGACAGGGCATGAAAGGCCAAATATAGGTAGAGGATGATGATCGCCATAACCGGCCAGCGCACCCGCTCAGTCACATCACGCCAAAATTTGAGAGGCCTGAAGCCTCCCTCATTTTCGACATTGATTTGCGGTGTATAACGCATAACCCGCTATTACGGATTAGGGTTAAGACTAACTTAAGACTCTTTACGAAGTAGCAAAGAGAGAATCAATATCCCCTTAGGCCACGCACTTAAGATAGAAAGTTAGCCACGTAAGATAGAACGCCCGGCATATTCTGCCATGCTGCCCAACTGCTCATTAATACGCAGTAGCTGATTATATTTCGCGAGACGATCAGACCGTGCCAGAGACCCTGTTTTGATTTGCCCGCAATTCAGCGCGACAGCGAGGTCTGCAATCGTTGTATCAGCTGTTTCACCGGAACGGTGTGACATCACAGATGTAAACCCTGCACGATGCGCCATATCGACGGCGTCCATCGTTTCAGAGAGCGTGCCGATCTGGTTCACTTTCACAAGAATTGAATTAGCAGCCTTTTTCTCGATACCCGTCTTCAAGCGTTTCGGGTTTGTCACGAACAGATCGTCACCCACCAATTGTGTTTTACCACCGATCTTCGCGTTAAGGTTCATCCAACCGTCCCAATCGTCTTCGGCCATACCGTCCTCGATTGAAAGAATAGGATAGGCCTCCGTTAATTCAGCCAGATAGTCGACAAAGTCATCAGAAGAGAGCGTTTTGCCTTCGCCTTTCAGGTTATATTTGCCATCTTCGAAGAACTCGGTAGAGGCCACATCAAGGGCTAACATCACATCATCACCCGGTTTAAAGCCTGCATCCTCAACAGATGCCATGATGTAGTCGAGCGCCGATCGTGTAGACGCAAGGTTCGGTGCGAAACCGCCTTCGTCTCCGACATTTGTGTTGTGACCGTCAGCTTTTAATTTAGCTTTCAGCGCGTGGAAGATTTCAGCACCTGTGCGCAGGGCTTCTGGGAAGCTGGACGCGCCGACAGGCATGACCATGAATTCCTGTACATCGATTGGATTATCGGCGTGCTCTCCACCATTAATGATATTCATCATCGGTACAGGCAAAACGCGCGCATTGGCACCGCCAACATAACGATAAAGCGGAGTTTGCTGTGAGTCTGCTGCCGCTTTCGCGAGCGCCAAAGACACACCGAGCGTTGCATTGGCCCCAAGGCGGCCTTTATTCTCTGTTCCGTCGAGTTCAATAAGGACCCGATCAATACCGCGTTGGTTATCAGCCTCGAGACCGAATAGCGTGTCAGCAATTTCTGTATTGACGTTTGTGACGGCGTTCATCACACCTTTTCCGCCGTAGCGGGACTTATCGCCGTCGCGAAGCTCTACGGCTTCGTGGGCCCCCGTTGACGCGCCACTCGGTACGGCGGCGCGGCCAAAACTTCCGTCTGACAACGTAACGTCAACTTCAAGTGTGGGGTTTCCACGGCTATCCAGGATTTCCCTGGCGAAAACTGTTTCGATCTCGACCATGGGTATCTCCGGTCTTAGCTATTAATGTATAGTGTTAAGTTTAGTCTTTTGGTGTCAAAACTTGACGACCACGATACATACCTGTTTTTAGGTCGATGTGGTGTTGACGACGCAATTCTCCGCTATCTTTGTCTTCGACATAGTTTACAGCCGACAGACGGTCATGTGCGCGGCGCATACCACGACGTGAATTTGAAATTTTACTCTTAGGGACAGCCATCGGGGCCTCCAATATTGCCATTTAAAAACGCCCCTTCATAAAGAGGAGCGTGTATTTGAGCGCGCATGTAGCGAGTCTATCACCAATGGGCAAGTGTTTTTGCCTGTTCAAACGGTAAGTTTCGCCGCTTTAGTCGTCTCTTCTCACCTTTCCGCGCAGAGATTTCACCTCACTGCGTATGGTTTTAGCCTTGAGGCGACGTCTGACAGCGCCTTGTGACGGGCGAGTCGCGCGGCGTATGGGTTTAGGTTTTAGCGCCTTATCAATAATGTCTTTCAGGCGGTCCAAGGCCTCTGCCCTATTGCGGTCTTGAGAGCGATGGTTTTGCGCTTTGATAACAATCACACCTGAGTCAGAAATTCGGCTATCGCGAAATTCTAGAATACGTTGCTTTTGTCCTTCCAACA
>CAYTAJ010000044.1:1547-12806 GCA_964435725.1 uncultured Algimonas sp. | reverse complement strand
TCAGAAATTCGGCTATCGCGAAATTCTAGAATACGTTGCTTTTGTCCTTCCAACAGGCTGCTGGCATTGACATCAAACCTCAATTGGATGGCCGAAGATGTTTTATTGACGTGCTGCCCACCCGGACCTGAGGCGCGAATGGCAGAGAACTCGATCTCTGCCATGGGAATATAGGTTTTCCGCGTTATGTGGAGCGCATCGGCCACATTTATATGGCGGCCTTAATCGCCGCCAAAGCGTCTTCTGCACCCTCGGGTTTAGAACCTCCGGCTTGGGCCATGCCGGGTTTTCCGCCGCCGCGCCCGTCTACTAGTGGCGCCCCCACATTGACGAGGTCTGAAGCGGAATATTGCCCGACCAAATCATCACTGACAGCCACGCCCACAGCAACTTTACCACTGTCTTTGGCAACAAAAGCTACGATACCGGAACCAAGCGCATCGAGTTGCTCATTCATCATCGGGCGTAATTCTTTACCGGAAACCCCCTCCAAGACACGGGCCATCACATGAATGCCATTGATGTCTTCGGCTGAGGCAGCTCCGCCACCCCCACCCAAGGCGAGCTGTTTCCGGACTTCTGCCAATTCTTTCTCAAGCCGTTTTCGGTCGGCCAATAGCCCTTCTAAGCGTTGCGGCACATCTTCTGGGCGGGTTTTGAGTGTATCTGCGGCCTGACGCGCTAATCCGGCTTGGTCCTCGAGATATTGGCGGGCCAATTCGCCCGTGACGGCTTCGATACGGCGAATACCCGCTGCAACGGCTTCTTCATTGATGATTTTGAAGAGTGAAATATCGCCCGTGCGTCGCACATGAGTGCCGCCGCAAAGCTCGACCGAATAAGCTTTCGTTGTGTCCTCAGGATCCAGCCCAAGACTGAGAACACGGACTTCATCATCATATTTTTCACCAAATAAAGCCAGAGCCCCGGCTTTGATGGCATCATACGGGCTCATAAGCTTGGTTTCAGCCGGTACATTTTGCTGGATAATCGCGTTTACTTGCGCTTCGACTTTCGCAATTTCTTCGCGCGTAATCGCTGCGCCATGCGAGATATCAAATCGCACACGTTCGCCATCAACCATTTGGCCCTTTTGCGCAACATGGTCACCCAACACACGGCGCAGGGCCTCGTGCACTAAGTGAGCTGCGGAATGGTTGTGGCGTGTCGTTTCACGGTTGTCAGGATCAACAGCGATTTGCGCCTTATCACCTTGGCTTATATCGCCCTTTAACTCGCCAATATGGACGTGAAGGCCTCCCGCTTTTTTCTGAACGTCGCTAATTTTAATCTTCGCACCATTTTCGAATGTGGCAGTCCCTTTATCACCCGCTTGACCCCCGCTTTCGGCGTAAAACGGTGTCTCATGTGTTAAGAACATGACGGGACCCGAGACCGCTTTTTTAACGATGACGCCGTCTTGGACCAAGACCTTTATTTCTTGTTCAGATGACAGGACTTCATAACCGGTAAACACACTATCACCGGCTGTCTCTTTTGCCGCGTTCCAGACATCATCCGTCCCTTGGTCGCCAGAATTAAAGCCGCCTTCGCGGGATTGGGACTTCTGCCGCTCCATCGCCGCGTCAAACCCGTCCAAGTCAACACCTAAGCCTTTGGCACGAAGCGCGTCCTGCGTCAGGTCAATCGGGAAACCATAAGTATCATAGAGTTTAAACGCTGTTTCGCCATCCAGCTTATCGCCTTCTGACAGACCTGAAACGGCGTCTTCTAATAAAGCTGTACCGCGGCCGAGTGTGCGACGGAAGCGTTCTTCTTCTTGCTCAAAGGTCGCGGTGATAGACGCTTTCGCACGATTAAGCTCATCATAAGCGCCTCCCATTTCTTCAACTAATGTTGGGACCAGGCGATGCATTAGCGGGTCTTTAGCGCCCAAAAGATGCGCATGACGCATGGCCCGTCGCATGATACGGCGAAGGACATAGCCGCGCCCTTCATTAGACGGAGACACACCATCCGCCATAAGAAATGAACATGAGCGCAAATGATCTGCGATAACACGATGGGAGAACTTGGCGTCACCTTCGGCTTTTACACCCGTCAATTCAACAGAGGCATTGATAAGCGTTTTAAACAAATCCACATCATAATTATCATGTTGGCCCTGTAGTATAGCCGCAATGCGTTCTAAGCCCATGCCCGTATCAATGGAAGGCTTTGGCAGGTTTTCCTCGCGACCATCGGCAAATTTTTCATATTGCATGAAGACAAGGTTCCAAATTTCGATGAAACGGTCACCGTCTTCATCTGGGGATCCGGGAGGCCCTCCAGGGATGCTCTCGCCATGGTCATAGAAGATTTCAGAACACGGACCACACGGCCCTGTATCACCCATCGCCCAAAAGTTATCCGAGGTTGGTATACGGATAATTCTATCGTCTGATAGACCGCCAATTTTCTTCCACAGATCAAACGCTTCATCATCTGTATGATAAACGGTCACCAAGAGCTTATCTTTGGGCAGAGCATAGTCTTTTGTCACTAACTCCCAAGCATGGTGAATGGCCTGTTCTTTGAAATAGTCCCCAAAAGAGAAATTACCTAGCATTTCAAAAAATGTGTGATGGCGCGCCGTATAACCGACATTATCGAGATCATTGTGCTTACCACCCGCACGCACACATTTCTGCGATGTCGTCGCTCTTGGGACTTCAGGTTTAACAGCACCTGTAAAATAGTCCTTAAACGGCACCATCCCGGCATTCACAAAGAGAAGCGTTGGGTCATTATCGGGCACGAGCGGACTAGACGGTAGAACCGCATGGTCATTCTTCCCGAAATAATCGAGGAATTGCTGACGAATATCATTCAAACTGGCCATTAGAGCGTCCGCATTGATAGAAAAGATATATTACACGCTCCTATAGAAAGAGCGCTCGGCAGTGCCAAGCGCTCTTTTATGCAAAGCGTCCATCAATCACATCAAAACTGACAATTAGGGTTTTCAGGCTTGATTATAGAACGAAAACGCGAAGTATCCGCTCGAGGGGCTCGTGAGAGACAGAGGGCAATGCGATAAAGGCAGATTTAAGGGTCGGGATCTGCCTTCATGTAGTAAGGTTTAAGCGAGACCGAGTGCAGACGCATCACCGTCATCTTCGACGTGTTCGTCTTTCGGCATCAACAGCTCTTCATCCAAAAGACCTTCATTCTGGCGGATACGCGTTTCAATGCTTTCCATAATATCAGGATTCTCTTTCAAGAATGTCCGAACATTCTCACGACCCTGCCCGATGCGTTCATCACCATAGGAGTACCAAGAGCCGGATTTCTCAATGATATCTGCTTTTACACCCAGATCGATTAACTCACCTGTCTTGGAAATCCCCTCGCCATACATGATGTCAAATTCAACCTGACGGAAAGGTGGGGCGACTTTGTTCTTCACGATTTTCACACGTGTCTGGTTACCGACAATTTCATCACGATATTTGATGGCACCAATGCGGCGAATATCTAAACGCACAGAACTGTAGAATTTCAACGCATTACCGCCTGTTGTTGTCTCAGGCGAACCATACATCACGCCAATCTTCATACGGATTTGGTTGATAAAGATAACCATACAGCCGGATTTAGAAATAGAGCCTGTCAACTTACGTAAAGCTTGGCTCATCAAACGCGCTTGTAGACCGGGCAAACTATCGCCCATATCGCCTTCTAATTCTGCGCGTGGCGTTAAGGCCGCGACCGAGTCGATAACAAGAATATCAATCGCACCGGAACGTACCAATGTATCGGCAATTTCAAGACCTTGCTCACCTGTATCCGGCTGAGCAATCAAAAGCTCATTTACATCAACGCCTAATTTAGCTGCATAGACTGGGTCCAATGCGTGTTCAGCATCGATAAAGGCTGCGACACCGCCTTGCTTTTGCATTTCTGCAACAGCGTGAAGTGAGAGTGTCGTCTTACCGGATGACTCTGGTCCATAAATCTCAATAATACGGCCCTTTGGCAAACCGCCTATGCCGAGCGCGATATCCAAACCAAGGGAACCTGTTGAAACCGCTTCGACATCCATCGCCGATTTCTGCCCAAGCTTCATGACAGAGCCTTTACCAAAGGCGCGATCAATTTGTGAAAGTGCTGCATCCAAAGCAGCGGATTTGTTTTTATCGTCTGCTTTACCGACGACTGTAAGAGGTGTTCTGTTTCTGGCCATTTTAAAACTCCAGTGAGAAGTATCGGAGCCCTTCGATACTCAAAATAAAGTTACGGCTATATCGGACTGCCGTAATAGGTTTGTTCCATATCTGTTCTTTTATTTCAAGAACAAAAAAAGAACAAATTTCATTTTTCTATAACCCATTGATTTACATTGACTTTACTGTGCATCGCCTATCTCCGCCTTCACTTTTTCAGCGAGTTGCGCCAGCGTAAATGGCTTTGGCAGGAAGGTTACATCGGGTTCTTCTGATAAAAGATCAGAGAATTGCTCCTCTGCATAACCCGAAATAAAGACGATTCTGGCATCTCCTAATAGCGAGCGCCCTTCTTTCAAAAGCGTAGGGCCATCCATGCCCGGCATCACCACATCGGAAATCATCATGTCAAAGACGTGGTCGCCGTCTTCGAGAATTTCCAAAGCTTCTTCCCCATCCTCAGCTTCAACAACGGTATAACCACGCTTACGCATGGATTTAGCTGCAATCACGCGCACGCTTGCCTCGTCTTCAACAAAGAGGATCGTCCCCTGCCCCGCGAGATCAGACGGCTTACGCACTTCCGGTGCAGGCGCATCTTTGACGTGTTCAGCCTCTGCTGCGATGGTTTTGGCATCGGCGGCGGGTAAAGTAATCCGGAAGGTTGTACCGACGCCAAGCTCGCTTTGAACATCCAAATGTCCGCCTGTTTGTTGAACAATCCCATAAACGGTCGCAAGCCCCAATCCTGTTCCTTTACCTTGCTCTTTCGTGGTAAAGAAGGGCTCAAAAATTTTGGCTTTCACCTCATCACTCATACCTGTGCCGGTGTCAGAGACTTCAATCGTCACGAAATGATCGCCGGGTAAATCCGTCAAAGCATCCAGCAAGGCCGCATCATTTATGTCTTGGCGACGTAACTCGGCACTTTTGACTGTAATCGTACCACCGCCTTGTTCCGCCATGGCATCCCGTGCATTCACGCAGAGATTCATTAGAACCGTATCAATCTGGCTCTTATCTGCCATAACAGGCGGGAGATTACGCCCATGCACCATGACGAGCTTCGCCTTCTCTCCCAATGTTTGACGCAAGGTCACAACCATATCAGACAAAGTATCGGTAATAGAGAGGACCTCCATCCGACGCGTTTGTTTACGCGAAAAGGCTAAAAGCTTTTTCACCAAAGCGCCGGCACGGGCACCAGTCGCATTGATATTTTGCAGCTCCGGATAAGACGGATCCCCTACAGGATGGCGCTGTAAAAGTTCATCTGTATTCAAGCGTATTGCTGTCAGAAGATTGTTAAAGTCATGCGCAACGCCAGCCGCCAATTGACCAATCGCTTGCATTTTCTGACTTTGTATCAACTGATCCTCAAGAGATTTTCGCGCGCTGACATCCACTAAGAAAGCCCAAACCGTTTTCTCAACCACACTATCAGCGAGTGGATTATCCAGCTCACCATCCGTAACAATATAAACACTCACGGGCAGAGCTTTTTGGCCTGCTAAAACTACGTCAAAAGGCTTGTCCGGATCACATTGCTCTGAATTCCGCTCTAAGAAACGGCTTTCACCTCCCTTATCAACGAATATATCTGCAAGCGTTTTGCTATCTACACCCAAACCTTCGCTCATGCGCTCAAAGGCTGAGTTGGCACTCACAATCTTGGCCGAGGATAAAGGAGATGTCCGACTGCTCAACTTAAGCTCCAACATGCCGACAGGGGCGGACGCAAATCCTGCCAATTGTTGCTCACTTAATATATCTCTCCCTGAGGAAGACGCCCGCTCACCTACTGAGCTTTGTGATAATGAAGAATGACCGTAAAGCGCAACCTGGCAAACCATTTCACCGCTATCCAGCGTATCCCAAACCCCAACCATAACCGTTGGCGTCACAACGCCTTTGCGCGTTATCAATCGCGTATCCGTTCGCACCGTACGACCAATCGTCGCCGGACTATCCAACAGGCTCTCAGGGTTTTCGACAAATTCCTTAAGTCTTTCCGGACGGGGCTCTCCTTCATGCCCTAACCACCGTTCCAAAACAGGGTTCATGGCCAACACTTTACCATCTTGTGTGACAGAGCAAAGCCCGACAGGCGCATGCGTCATCATCGCATCGAGGGCGGAACGGTCCGGCGTAATATCTGTAATTTGCCAGAGATAGTTTTGGTCCGACCCGCCTATTCGCTTCACATTAAATCGATAACGGCGCAGACCGCCTATGGGCGTCAGGTAATTAATGGTTTCTTCTGCCTGCTTCCATCCGGTTTCCATATGATGCAGTCGGAACAAAACAGAGGACACTTCATTTTCAGCGCCGGAGAAAAGCCTATCAACAGACGGTGGTGTATCGCCCAAAGTTTCTACGCCGAGATATTTTGCGAGATCAAAATAGGCTTTATTAGCATGTACAGGCTTACCGTCTTTTACAACCAAAAGCGGTTCGGCACCCTCGAAAAACGCTTCACTGTAAATTGAGTCACGATTCGAGGCCCGGCGGTCACTCAAGCCCTGCAGACGACGTGATGAAATGAGGCCTAAGACACCCAAAAGAGCAACAGCCCCTAATCCGCCCAGAAATGCAAAACCGGCCCAACCAAGTGTTGAAGCGTGCATAGCGGCGATGATGAAAGCCGCTATAACAACTAGTCCCAAGACAACAACTAAGCCGTTCCACATCCACGCGGGGCGTGATGTGGACTCATTTACGCTCTGATCTATGGGGCGAATCACATTGTCCATCTGCTAACCCTAACAATAATTATGCGTGTGGGTCGTCCAAAATCGATGAAATCGTACTATATATTTTGTCGAACCTTATGCTAGGCAGACGCATGATTTCCAAAACGTCCCATTTCTCTAAAACTTTTATTATGGCTCTCGCACTGACAGGCTCCGGCCTGTCTTTGACGGCGTGCCTCCCTTCATCAGATGTCCCGGCTCGCGAGACATTGGTAAAACAGGAAAGCGCGGCCTTGAACGCCTGGTTTGAAGAACGCTACCAAGATGAATTAGCGCGTTCTCCCATGGGGCAAACCTATTTGGGGCTGGATACCAATAAGGACAAATTAGACGATATCTCCGAAATGGCTTTGGATGAAGACGCTGCGCTTAAACAGGCCTGGCTGACAGAAATGCGTACGCGATTTGATATTGACCGACTCGACCCACAAACACGCCTCTCTTATCGCCTTTATGAATTTGATATTGAAGATCAATTGGCGACGCATGGATTTGCTGACCATGATTATGTGTTCACCCATATGAGTGGCCCACATAGTAGTTTGCCCGCTTTTATGATTAACTTCCATCGGGTTGAGACGGTCGAGGATATAAAGGCTTACATCTCGCGCTTGAACCAATTTGACGATTATCTCGGTCAAGCTGCCAATCGCGCTCAAGCGCAATTTGAGACAGGCGTTATCCTGCCGAAATTCGTTTATGATAAAATCAGCTCAGCGTCTCAAAATGTTATTACAGGCGCTCCATTTGAAAATAGTGAAACAGACAGCCCTCTCTGGACGGATATTAAAAATAAGATCGAATCTCTCGAGATAAGCGCAACTGAAAAAGACGCGCTCAAAGCTGATGCGCAAAATGCGCTTCTGACATCCGTCAAACCCGCCTATGAAAACCTGATTTCAATGTTCGCGGCCCATAAAGCAAAAGCGAATAATGAAGACGGCGCTTGGAAGCTACCTCGCGGCGAAGAGTATTACGCGGCGCGCCTGAAACATTACACGACTACAGACATGACGGCCGATGAGATTCACGACATTGGATTGGCGGAGGTCGCACGCATTCAAGATGAGATGCGCGCCATCATGGAACAAGTTGGATTTGAGGGCAGCTTACGCGAGTTCTTCGACTTCCTCAGGACTGGCCCGCAATTTAGCTACCCCAATACAGATGCAGGGCGCGACGCTTATATGGCGGATGCTACAGCCATTATTGACGATATGCGTGGTCGCCTGGACACTCTTTTTATAACAAAGCCCAAAGCCGATATGGTGGTAAAGCGCGTTGAACCTTTCCGTGAAGACACAGCCTTTGGTGCCTTTTATAACAGCCCTGCTATCGATGGCTCTCGACCCGGCACTTATTATATCAACCTCAAAGATGTACGCGAGCAACCAAAATACCTTCAGCAAGCGCTGGCCTATCATGAAGGTATCCCCGGGCATCATATGCAAATCGCCCTCGCCCAAGAATTACAAGGTCTGCCGAAATTCAGAACGCTGGGTGGGCATACCGCTTACATCGAAGGCTGGGCGCTTTATGCGGAGAGTGTCCCTAGCGAGCTTGGCCTTTACACAGATCCCTATTCTGATTTCGGGCGATTATCGATGGAGATTTTCCGTGCGGCTCGTCTTGTTGTGGACACGGGCATTCATGCAAAAAAATGGACGCGGGAAGAAGCCGTGCAATATTACCTTGCCAATATCGCCAACCCGGAAGGTGACATTCGGGCAGAGATTGACCGATATATCGTCTGGCCAGGGCAAGCGACAGCTTACAAAATCGGGATGATTAAAATTCAGGAACTCCGGAAAAAAGCGGAAGATGAATTAGGTGATGATTTCAACATCGCTCAATTCCACGATGTCATTTTGGCCAATGGTTCTGTGCCACTTGCTGTTTTAGAACAGCTAGTGGATGATTGGATCACTGAGAAGAAACGTAACTAATCCCAACAACAATTAAAAAGAGGACGCGTAATGAAATTCACGAAATCAATTCTATTGAGCGCAAGCTTGTTAGTTTTAACGGCCTGCTCAGGTGAAGATGCTAAAACAGCAACAAACACAGCGCAAAATACAGCTGCGAACACCATAGAAAAAATCGCTGAAACCAAAGATATCAATGAACGATTGAATGATTGGTTTGCCGAATATGACGACGCCCGTATTCAGCGTTATCCGGAAACGCTGGCCGCGCGCGGTATTAAAAAGCGCATGGATGAGTGGAATGACATGTCCAAAACTTTCTATCTCGAAGAGCTCGATCGTCGCCGTCAAGCCGTTGAGGAAATGAAAGCGAATTTCAACCGCGACGATTTAAATGAACAAGGCAAGCTCTCTTATGATATTTTCATTGATCAGGCTGAGCGGTCTTTTGAAGGTCAAGACTGGTATGATTATCAATATCCATTCAATCAAATGTTTGGCGTGCATTCAGGTATTCCGACTTTCCTTCTGAACAATCACCGCATTGATACAGTCGAAGATGCGGAAGCCTATGTCGCGCGTTTGCAAAAAGTCGGAGACAAACTCGACCCTGTCGTTGAAATGTCGGCCAATAGTTTTGACAAAGGCATCGCCCCACCAAAATTCGTTTACCCGCATTTGTTCCGTGACATTGGCAATATCATGTCAGGCGCACCCTTTGAGGACACGGATAAACTCAATCTGATGCTGAATGATTTTAAAACGAAAACGGATAAGCTCGACTTATCTGACGAAAAGCGTGAAGCCCTTTACACGGCAGCGATTACAGCTCTGCAGGAAAATGTTGGCCCGGCCTATGAGCGCCTATTGGCGGAAATGGAACGTCAATATGAAAGCGCAACAACAGAGGACGGCGTTTGGAAGCTCCCCGATGGCGATGATTTTTATGCTTACCGTCTGCGTCAAATGACGACCACGGATATGACACCAACCGAAATCCATGACCTCGGCTTATCCGAAGTGGCGCGCATCCATAGCGAAATGCGCGATATTATGAAGAAGGTCGAATTTAAGGGCACGCTACAAGAGTTTTTCGAATTTATGCGCACTGACCCGCAATTTTACTATCTCGATGACGGCGGGCGCGAGCGTTACCTTACAGAAGCCACAGAATACATCGACATTATGAAAACCAAGGTCGATGATTATTTCAATATTAAACCCAAAGCCGGTATGGAAGTGCGCGCTGTTGAAGCCTTCCGTGAGCAAAGTGCTGGTAAAGCCTTTTACTCGCGACCGGCGATAGATGGATCTCGCCCCGGATATTACTACGCAAATCTCTACCGGATGGAGGATATGCCGACCTATCAAATGGAAGCCCTTGCTTATCACGAAGGCATTCCCGGACATCATTTCCAGATTACGATTTCGCAAGAGCTGGAAGGCGTTCCCAATTTCCGTAAGTTCGGCCGTTACACCGCCAATACCGAAGGTTGGGGCCTCTACACCGAATACCTGCCCAAAGAGATGGGTTTTTACCAAGACCCATATTCTGACTTTGGTCGCTTAGCGATGGAGTTATGGCGTGCGGCGCGTTTGGTTGTCGATACAGGCCTGCACGATAAGAAATGGTCACGCGAGAAAGCCATTCAATATCTTGTCGATAATACGCCCAACCCCGAAGGTGATTGTATAAAAGCCATCGAGCGTTACATCGTTATGCCGGGGCAAGCGACGGCCTATAAAATCGGGATGAACAAAATTCTCGAGCTACGTGCTAAAGCGGAAACTGAACTCGGCGACAAATATGACATTCGGGATTTCCACGATGTCATTCTCGCAAACGGGCCCATGCCACTCGATATGCTCGCGGATCAGGTTGATGCTTATATTGCGGAAACAAAAGGCAGCTAGGTTTAGAAGCGGGCGAAAGCCCGCTTTTTTATTTTAGGGAATTAACGATGAGATTTTTTACTTGTGTCGCAATCTGCACCTCTCTTTCCTTTTCTGCTTTAGCGCAGGAAGAAAGTTCAACACGACAAGAGCTGGCTCTGGCCGCAGGCTATAAAGCCATGTTCACCTGCTCGGCGACCTTCAATGGTAAAAAGTCAAAAGAACAAATTGCCCAGGACGAATTAGATAACATCTACAGCGATTACAAAAAACCGATTTCCGAAGTTGGGCCGACTGCAATTAACGCAGTCGAAAATTATGTTAGCGTGTCTTTCGCCGATGATATGCCACCCCGTATTGCGGCTTGGCGACCGCATTTAGGGTGCACCGCTTTGCCTCAAGGGGCCTCCGCAGATTTCATTAAAAACCTGCCAAAGGTGAAGTTTAAAAAACTCAAAACTGACCCGACGACTTTGGCTTGGCCTATGGGTGATGTGGTTCCGAATAATCCCTTTCCACAAG
>CAYTAJ010000044.1:0-1447 GCA_964435725.1 uncultured Algimonas sp. | reverse complement strand
TACTCCATATGACGAGTGGGCTTAACAGCGATCCCGCAGGCAACCGAACGGATGCGGTTTACTTTGGCGGCGGGTTAGTTGTTCAAAATGCCACGCAAAACCCGCTGGAAGCGCCTCCGGGCACACGGTGGCGTTATGCCAATAATGATACCATGTTGGCGTTACGAGCCTTACGCGAAGCTATGGATAATGACCGCCGCTACCTGCAATATCCTTTCAAGGCTCTGCTGCATAAAATTGGTATGTATAACACCTATCCCGAGGTCGATTGGGACGGCGATTTCGTACTCTCAAGCCAAGTCTGGACGACATCTCGAGACCTCGCGCGCTTAGGTCTTCTCTATTTAAACGACGGCGTTTGGGAAGGAGAACGCATTTTACCCGAAGGCTGGTCTGATTATGTGGCTGCAAAAGCCTCCGCCCAACCCGCCAATAGACAAGGTGACAAAGCCAATGAAGCAGGGCGCGGTTATGGCGCGCAATTCTGGCGCTATGAAAACTATCCCGGAGTTCCGAATGGAACCTATGCCGCTCTCGGCAATCGCGGTCAGTTTGTAGTTATCGTTCCAGAAGATGATGTCGTTATTGTGCGGCGAGGTTATGATTGGCGGGGTAATTATTTTGATGGCCCTGCTTTTACAGCAGCGGTTTTGGATACGATAGACTAAAAAAGCCCGCATAAAGCGGGCCATTTCAAACCTATATTAGGCAATGACTTAACCCGCCTGCAAACGCTCTCCGCGTTCGTGCATTTCTTGCGCTTCGATAGAGAGCGTTGCGATGGGTCGTGCGTCGAGACGTTTGAGGCGGATAGGATCGCCAGTCTCTTCGCAATAGCCGTAAGTGCCATTTTCAATACGCATTAGAGCTTTGTCGATTTTGTTAACCAACTTGCGCAGGCGGTCTTTTGTGCGCAGTTCCAGTTGACGGTCTGCATTGGCCGCAGCTGTATCCGCCGGATCCGGGTGCGAGACATTCTCGCCTTTCAGAAACTCAACGGTGTTGCGCGTTTCGGCCACAATATCAGCTTTCCACGCCAAAAGTTTTTGGCGGAAATACTCTTGCTGCTTTGGGTTCATGAACTCTTCGTCGTCAGACGGTTCATAATTGGCGGGTAATTTTACGGGCTTCTTTGCCTTTGCCATGAATACCTCCCCGGTACATGTTAAAGTTAACGTGAATACGTTCTTAGCGACGTTTCCCCTCAATGGTGGGCTACATAATGCGAGTCATTCAGATGTGCAATCACGCAATGCAGAACTGCGTAAACAAATCTGTGAACACTTGTTCTAAGCGATAAGGGCGTTAAAACACCGCGCAATTGAGAGGGTATTATGAAGTTCGAAGGCACAAAGAATTACGTTGCGACGCAAGACCTGAAAATGGCGGTGAATGCAGCGATTACATTGGAACGTCCGCTCCTTATCAAAGGCGAGCCCGGCACGGG
>CAYTAJ010000043.1:1959-19833 GCA_964435725.1 uncultured Algimonas sp. | reverse complement strand
GTTCTCTTTGACTTCTTCCTGACCTTGATGTTGGTGCCGGCCATGTATGGTATCGGCGTCGATATTACCCGTTTCTTCCGCGGCTTATGGCGCGGTGAGAAGCAGCCTGGACTTGGCGCGACTTATGATCCTGACATGATCTTAGCGTTGGAAGATTTGGAGATAGATGATGCCGCGAAAGGCGGCAAAGTGGCTGGCGGTTCGCCCGTTCCTGCGGAATAGCTTTCCACCTCATTAGAATTATCCATGTAATAAAAGTGAGATTTGCCCGAAGGCCTCGGGCAAGCAAAATAAAAATAATTAAAAACAGAGGACGTTTTTCATCATGAAAATGAAACATCTAATTATCCCGAGCTTACTCGCCATCACTTTGGCGGCTTGTAACAATGCAGAGGTCGAAACAAAACCCGCTGATGAGGCTAAAGTTGAAGCAACAGCGAAAGCCACGCTCGGTACGTTCGGCTTAGCGCTTGAGAATATGGATAAAACCGTCAAGCCCGGTGACAACTTCTTTGAATACATGAACGGGACTTGGTTGAAAAATACAGAAATTCCGGCTGACCGCTCTCGTTATGGCGGCTTTGGCATTTTGGCAGACCTCTCAGAAGAGCGGGTTCGCGGTATCATCAATGAAGTGTCTACAAAGACAGGTGAACTTACTTCTGATGAGCAGAAAATCCGCGATTTCTATAACGCCTTTATGGATGTTGAAGCAATCGAAGCGGCTGGTCTTGACCCTCTTCAGGCTGACATTGCGACAATCCGTAATGTGCAAACAGTCGAAGAAGCGATGCGCCTGATGTCTGACCCTGAATTGGGTATTCGCTCGACCGTCGCCTCTTGGGTCGGTGTCGATCTGAAAGACAATGAAAACTATATTGTCTATTTATCTCAAGCGGGTTTGGGCATGCCAAACCGCAGCTATTATCTGGATGAAGGTGAAAAGTCAGACTCACTTCGGGCGGCTTACAAAACTTATCTTGAGACGATGCTAGGGGCAGCCGGATTGGACAATGTGTCTGACCGCGCAGATGCCATTATGGCGTTTGAAAGGCAATTGGCCGAAGTACACTGGACGCCCGTTCAGCGCCGCGATCGCTCAAAAACTTATAACAAACGGACACTCGCAGAGTTGACCGACATGGCACCGGGCGTGCCTTGGAATGCCTATTTCGGGGCGCGTGGTTTGGGTGAACAGACAGAGTTTGTCGTGCGTGAGGTCGATGCGATTGAGGGAACAGCCAATATTCTGGCAGACACCGACATTGAAACCCTCCGTGATTATATGACGGTCAGCTTTATCGGCGGTCACTCGGCTTATTTGCCAAAAGCTATCGATGACGCCAGTTTTGCTTTCTACAATAAAGCCCTCCGTGGCCAAGAAGAGCAACGTGAGCGTTGGAAGCGCGGAGTCGCGCAAATCAACGGCACGATGGGCGAAGTGGTTGGGAAGGTTTATGTTGAACGCTATTTCCCTGAAAGCTCCAAAGAAAAAATGCTTGTCCTTATTGAGAACCTCCGCAGTGCTTTCAAAGACGGTATTGATAATCTCGAATGGATGAGCGAGGAGACAAAAGAACAAGCGCAATATAAGCTTGCCAAGTTTAACCCGAAAATCGGTTATCCTGACGTTTGGACAGATTATTCAGACCTAACAGTCGATCGTGACAATCTGATTGGCACAGTCAAATCTGCACGGGCTTGGGGATGGCAAGAAGACCTTGATAAATTAGGCGGTCCCATTGATCGAGATGAGTGGGGAATGACACCACAAACAGTGAATGCTTATTATCGTCCTGATTTGAATGAGATTGTTTTCCCGGCGGCTATTTTACAAGCACCCTTCTTTGATCCAAATGCCGATGATGCTATCAATTATGGCGGTATCGGCGCTGTTATCGGTCACGAAATGGGGCACGGTTTTGATGACCAAGGTCGAAAAACAGATGGCGACGGCGTCCAGCGCGACTGGTGGACAGAAGAAGACGCCAAAGGCTTTGAAGCACGCGCCGGTAAGCTGGCGGATCAATATGATAAATTCGAACCACTGCCGGGTGAGTTTATCAATGGTCGTTTGTCTCTGGGTGAAAATATCGGAGATTTGACAGGCGTGACCATGGCTTATGAAGCCTATAAGCGCTCATTGAACGGCAAAGAAGCCCCTATCATTGATGGTCTAACCGGCGACCAGCGTTTCTTCTTGGCTTGGGCCCAAATTTGGCAAATCAAATATCGTGATGAAGCTATGCGTGCGCAGCTTAAAAACGGACCGCATAGTCCGGGTGAATTCCGTGCCAATGGTATCGTTCGTAATATCGATGCGTGGTATGAGGCGTTTAATATTCAGCCGGGCGACGCCATGTATATTCCGCCGGAAGAGCGAGTCAAAATCTGGTAAGATATATCAGTCTTTGTAATAGAACCCGCCTCACAAAATTATGAGGCGGGTTTTTTATTTGGCCTCTTGAGCCCATAGCCTGTCTCTGCCATGCGGAACACGCAAGGAGTTGAGCATGGCAAAAGAATGGGTGTTAGGTATTTTAGGCGGCTCGGGCCTCTATGATATAGATGGGTTGGATAACCCGCAATGGATAGATATTGATACACCTTGGGGTAAGCCGTCTGACGCCATTTTATTTGCCGAACTATATGGTGTGAAGCTGCGCTTCTTACCGCGCCATGGCCGTGCCCATGCACTCTCGCCTTCTGATGTGAATTACCGTGCGAATATAGACGCGTTAAAGCGCGCAGGCTGCACAGATATTCTTTCGCTCTCCGCTGTCGGTTCTTTACAAGAACAATATGCGCCCGGTGATTTTGTGTTTGTTGATCAATTTATCGACCGGACGTTTAAGCGCGAGAAAAGCTTTTTCGGCAAAGGTTGCGTGGCCCATGTGAGTGTCGCGGAGCCGATTTGTTCGCGTTTATCGGGACTGGCCATGAAAGCGGCTGAGACAACGGGCGTGAAAACCCATAAAGGTGGTACATATCTTACTATGGAGGGCCCGCAATTCTCGACCAAAGCCGAGAGCCATATGTATCGCCAATGGGGGTGTGATGTCATTGGTATGACGAATATGCCTGAGGCGAAGCTCGCCCGTGAAGCCGAACTCCCATATGCCACGGTGGGTATGATTACGGATTATGATTGCTGGCATGAAGATCATGGCAATGTGGATGTTGCGGCTATTATAGCGGTCTTACAAAAGAACGCTAACACCGCGCGTGACACAGTCAAAGCGCTTGTTAAAATGCTGTCTGAAACAGAGCGCACCAACTGTGCTCAAGGCATAGAAACGAATTTAGATGTAGCGATTATAACATCTCCCGAAAACCGCAATCCAAAATTATTGGCGAAATTAGAGGCCGTTGCAGGGCGTGTCTTGCAATAGTCGTTTAAACAAATGTTCCGGCAAAGATGGACGCAATGACCATCAAGACGAGCCCTAGAAAAATAAGACTTAGCATAGTGTTTCCTTTCAAATGGGCTCTAAAGCGATGACCGCTTTAAAGCTTTTGTGCGCCCCAAAGGTTTTGATGAGCGGCCCAGCCCCGAAGCCCGTTTCCAGCCTTCACGCGACACCAACCCTCTTCATTACAATCTTCCAATTTCATCAAAGCGCCGGCTTCGCTGGTGGCGACGGCTCTTGCGCCTGATTTTGGTTTGGCGAGTAAACGTGTTTCTGCTGTGGTTATGACAAAGCGTTCGCCTGATAATCCTGACTTTCGAACCCAGGATTCGTCTCCATTGACGTCTCTGACCTTGCGCCAGTTTTCTGTTTCGGCGACGACGATGAGGGGCAAGCCTCGCCGTCTATATTGCCAAGCAATCGCATGATCACGGCTGGGCCCAGTTCGGCCATTGGTTTTGCCAAATTTCAAACTGACATAGCGCGGTACCTTATAGCCTGATGGCGTTTCATTCGCGGTTTTGCGCAAAAAATCCTGATTGCGATAAGTCGGAACAGGCTCTGCTATAATACGCAGGGGAAGAGACGGCGCCGCTTGTAATGTTTGCTGTTCTGTTTCAGTTTTTGTGCCTGATTTTATGCCTGACTCTTGCGCACTGACAGTTCCAAAACTCATCAGCGATGCGATGACCCCGATTGTTATGCTATGGCGCAAAAGTGTTACTTGCATATCCCGCGATTGACCTGATTTTGGTTAATTGCGGGTTAAGAGGGGTAAAGTTTCACCATATATAGCGCTCATAAGGCTTGAGTTTTCGATCGTAAAAGCGCTTAATTGAAATAAGAGGAATCTTTATGCGCAAAAAGCCAATTGTTTTCGTTACACGCCGTCTCCCTGAAGCGATTGAAACGCGTATGGGGGACTTGTTTGACGCGCGCTTACGGGATGACGATACGCCGATGACGCAAGACGCCTTGAAAGAGGCGATCAGCACATGTGATGTCTTTGTTCCCACTGTGACAGATAACATCACTGAAGAGGTTGTTGCGGTGGCCTCACCTAATCTCAAACTCATTGCTAATTTCGGGGCAGGGACCGATCATATTGATGTCGCCGCCGCCTATGCCAAAGGCATTACAGTGTCTAACACGCCCGGTGTCTTAACCGAAGATACGGCCGACCTCACTATGGCCCTCATCCTCGCTGTGCCGCGCCGTTTGGTCGAAGGTGACAGACGCATGCGGGCCGGTGATTTTTCAGGCTGGGGCCCAACACATATGTTGGGGCATCGTGTGAAAGGGAAGGCACTTGGCATAATTGGCATGGGACGGATTGGCCAAGCCGTTGCGCGCCGCGCTCACGCCTTTGGCTTATCCGTGCATTATCATAATCGTCACCGCGTCCCCAAAGGTATCGAAGACAGCCTCTGTGCGCGGTATTGGGATGATTTGGACGAGATGTTGAAAGCGGTTGATATTGTTTCCGTCAATTGCCCACTGACGCCGTCGACCCATCATCTGATTGATGCCCGTCGCCTCGCTCTGATGGGCGAGAACAGCTATATCGTGAATACATCGCGAGGCGAAGTGATAGACGAGGCGGCTCTGGCAGAAGCTTTGTTGGCAGGTCATATCGCAGGGGCCGGATTAGACGTTTATGAAGAAGAACCAAAAGCTCACCCGAAGCTGCTGGACCTCCCAAATGTTATCCTTGCTCCGCATATTGGATCCGCAACTTTTGAGAGCCGTCTGGAAATGGGCGAAAAAGTCCTGATCAATATTCGCGCTATGATGGACCATCACGCCTGTCCGGACCGTGTTTTGCCGCCGGGGGCTCGCATTAGTTTGGCGTCTTAAGCCGGATATTAGGCATAAGTCACTTCAACGTGATTTGACGCTGCCCCTTCAAACCCTAGGTCTATGCGTCGTTCTGACACGTATGTAATAACGACTTAGATAGAAAGAGCCCTCATGTCCCGTTTCCTCTCTGCCAGCCTTATTTCAATTGCCTTTGTGTTGGCGTCAGCAAGCCTTGTAGAGGCGCGTCATAAAAATCATCAACATGGTTCAGATAACGCCAAGGCAGAAGAAAAAGCACCGGATATTTCAACCAAGAAACTTGCGGATAACTTTTATCTCTTATTTGGCCCCGGCGGCAATGTCGGCGTGTCCACGGGTGAAGATGGCGTTTATGTGATCGATGATAAGTTCTCCCGTTTTGCGGATCAGATTATTTACCGCATTCGCGAGGTCACGGGTGAGCCCATTCGTTATGTCTTGAACACACATTATCACGGCGATCACACGGGTGGAAATGTCGAGATGAAGGAAACGGGCGCCACGATTATGGCGCATGACAATGTGCGTAAGCGCATGGGCATGACATTTGAAAATAAAACATGGGGTCGTACGGTCGAAGCGGTTGATGAAGCCCTGTGGCCAACCCTCACATTTTCAGACACAGCGACACTGCATTTTAATGGCCAAACCGTGAAAGCCATACATATTCCCAATGCGCATACTGACGGCGACAGCATTGTTCACTTTGCGCCCGCCAATATCATTCACATGGGCGATAATTATTTCAATGGTATGTTCCCCTATGTTGACGTCGACGGCGGCGGCACTTTGCAAGGTATGATTAGAGCGCAAGAGACCGCCATTGCTTTGGCAGATGACGAGACACAGATTATTCCAGGTCATGGTCCGATGGCGACGAAAGCCGACCTCGAAAATAGCCGCGATATTTTGAAAGATATTCTTATGCGGGTAAAAACAGCCAAAGACAGAGGCTTATCCATGGATGAAACTGTGAAAGCTGTGACGCTTGATGATTATAAATCGCTTTCCTCTTTCATTAACCAAGAGAATATGGTCAAAACAACCTATCGGTCGCTCGAGGCTGTTACGAAGTAAGTTTAATCGACAATGAGCGGCCTAGATAAGGGAGGCTCATGTCTTACGGCTCTCACGCCTATATTCCAGATTCACGCAATGAAAGCGTTTACTTTAATGTAAATGGGAAATTGCTGCCGAGAGAGAAAGCTGTGGTCAATGTTTTTGACTCCGGCTTCATGCTTGGCGATGGCGTATGGGAAGGTTTGCGGGTTCACAATGGGCGTATCGCATTTCTGAAAGACCATCTCGATAGATTATGGGAAGGGGCGAAGGCGCTCGACATCGATATTGGACTGAGCCAGTCTAATCTTTCAACGCGCCTCTATGACACGCTCCAGAAAAATAACATGGAAGAGGATGTGCATATTCGCTTGATGGTCACGCGGGGTTTGCGCAGTACGCCTTATCAAGACCCCCGGGTTATTGTGAGCGACACCACAATTGTCATCGCCCCTGAGTTTAAAAAAGCTAATCCTGAGACAGCCAAAAAGCCTCTTTCACTTTATACTGTGTCCGTCAGACGGGGCCGCTCTGATGTGCAGGATCCGGGACTTAATTCTCATTCAAAAATTAATTGTATCACAGCTTGTATCCAGGCGATTAAAGCCGGCGCAGATGAAGGCCTGATGCTTGACCCTCAAGGCTTTGTCGCGACTTGTAATTCCACGCATTTCTTTATTGTGCGCAAAGGTGAAGTTTGGACTTCAAGCGGAGATTATTGTCTAGGGGGGATTACTCGCGGTAAAATCATCGACCTCTGCCGATCTAATAACATTCCCGTCTATGAGAAAAATTTCTCTCTGATGAAATGCTATAGTGCGGATGAAGCCTTCACCACCGGTACATTTGCCGGATTGGCGCCTGTTGGCGAGATTGATGGGCGCATGATCGGGTCAGGTCAAAGAGGGCCGATGGTTGAACGCCTGCAAAAGCTCTATCTTGACTTTATTCATTCGGACACCGCTTCATGACGCAAGTAATCGCCATGTGGTCCGGCCCTCGCAATCTGTCCACGGCGATGATGCGCAGTTTTGGATCCCGCGAAGATTGTTCCGTCATGGATGAGCCTTTCTTTGCGTCGTTTCTGGCCGTGTCCGGTAAAGAACATCCGGGCCGTGAAGAGACTTTGGCGCAACATGAAACGGACCCGGAAAAGGTGGCGGAACTGTGTGAAAACCCGAAAACTGATCGCCGTTATGCGTTTCAAAAACACATGCCGCATCACATGCTAAAAGGCTTTCCAATAGGTTGGGCCAAAAAAGCGAAACATTTTTTCTTAATCCGAGAGCCGGCGCGTGTGATTGCGTCTTATCTTAAAGGGCGAGACGAATTTAATGTTGAAGATTTAGGCTTCGCGCCGCAACGGCGCTTATTTAAGCAACTCTATGATATGACCGGGACACCACCACCGGTCATAGATAGTTTTGATATTTTAAGATCACCGGAAAAATCACTGCGGACTTTATGTGACTCCATAGACATACCCTTTGATCGCGCCATGTTATCTTGGGAAAAGGGGACGCGGCCAGAGGACGGAGCATGGGCGCCTTATTGGTATAAGTCTGTGCAGGACTCGACAGGTTTTGGCCCGCCGCCCGAAATCATGCCAACAGTGCCGCATTATCACGATGTATTGCTTAAAATGTGCCAGCAAGATTTTTCGTCGCTCGCGCAATATAAACTTTTCATTAACCATGACACGTAAACGGACTTTAGCCTTCGCCTGTAGGGTGCATTCGCTGGAAAAAGCAGGGGCCGACTGACACTTTCACTCTACGTTAGGAGAGTGTTATGCGCGGATTTATCATCAAATCATTATCTGTGGCCTTAATCGCCGCTGCCTTTACTTTGCCGACACAGGCTTTTGCCGGATGCGGGCAGATGAACGGATCTTTCGTTGTATCCTGTGAAAACGGGGTAAAAGTCTACCGTCATCAGGCTAAGTCGTCTGCCCCTGTTGCCGCGAGTTATGGCTATGTTCAGCCCCGCTATTCTGCGTCAGCCGAACGCCGTGCCGATGTGGCACTGCAATTAGAAGCGCGTCGCGTGAGAATTGAGGAGCGCCGCCAGCGCGCCGAAGAAACAGACCTTATCCGAACACAACGTGGATTTAATCGGCGTATTGCCAACCGCCGCTTTGTGGCTTTCGGTGGAGCAAGAGGGGGCCGTCTCACGCGCGTCCGCGGTAATTATTAGAACCGACAAGTCATGTAAATTTCAGCCCCGCTTAGTAGGTTTTCAAGTCGGGTTTTTTAATGTCCGCAAGTCTTACAGTCCGGATCACGCGAGAGTTTGACTGTGCGGCTATCGCAAGTGAGCCCGTCATAAAGCCAAAGCCGACCGGATAAGGTTTCACCAGCCCCCGTGATATATTTAATCGCTTCAAGCGCCATCATACTGCCCACAATGCCGGCGAGGGCTCCAACGACTCCGACCTCTGCACAGGTTTCTGCATTAGGGGGTATGTCTGGCACAAGGCAGCGATAACAGGGCCCGTCCCCTCGATTATCAAATAGGCCGACTTGCCCATTGAAACGCCCTAAGGCACCGGAAATCAGCGGAATGCGCAAAGCGTGACAGGCTTCATTGACGGCATATCGCGCCTCAAAATTATCGGTACCATCCAAGACAATATCATGGCTTTCCAACAAGCGTGACGCGTTATTGCGGGTCAGGCGATATTGTAAGGGTGTCGGTGATGTATCCGGATTAAGCTCGATGAGCGTATCCGCCATAACGGTGGCTTTAGGCATGCCACGGTCCATATGCACAAATTGGACTTGGCGCTGCAGATTAGATGCCTCAACCACGTCATCATCGATAATTGTGATATGACCGACACCGGCCGCCGCTAAGTACAGTCCCGCAGGCCCGCCTAATCCACCTGCGCCAATGATCACGATTTTGGCGCCAAGCAAAGCGGCTTGGCCAGGCCCGCCCACCTCTTTGAGCATAAGGTGGCGGGCATAGCGTTCAAGCTGATCCGAGCGCATTTAGGGCCCTAGTCAAATAAAGGCGTTGAGAGATAGCGCTCGGCAAAACTTGGAATAATCGTGACAATCCGTTTGCCGCGCATCTCCGGTCTGGCCCCGACTAACAGGCTGGCTGCGACGGCTGCGCCAGAAGAAATACCGATTGGCACTCCATCGGCCGCAGCGACATGTTTGGCCGTCCCAAAGGCGGCGTCATTATCAATGGTGACGACATCATCAATCAGGTCTGTGTCCAAAACATCCGGTAAGAAGCCTGCGCCGATCCCTTGGATTTTATGCGGGCCTTTTTCACCTTTGGAAATCATAGGGGAGCCAACGGGTTCAACGGCGATGATTTGGCAATCCGGGTTTTTTTCTTTCAAGAACTTACCGGCGCCGGAGAGCGTGCCGCCTGTGCCGACCCCCGCAATAAAAGCATCGACTTGACCGTCTGTATCGGCCCAAATTTCAGGGCCTGTTGTTTTATAATGAATGGCGGGGTTTGCAGGGTTGACGAATTGCCCGGCTTGCACAGCACCGGGTGTTGCTGCGCAAATTTCATCGGCTTTGGCAATCGCGCCCGGAATTCCGCCTGCGGCTTCTGTCAGGACAAGCTCAGCACCCAAGAGCTTCATCATTTTACGACGCTCAATCGACATTTGCTCAGGCATGACAAGGATGGCTTTATAACCTTTGGCGGCAGCGGCAAACGCAACACCGATACCTGTATTTCCTGAAGTCGGTTCAACAATCGTTCCGCCGGGCTTTAACTTGCCGGAATTTTCCAAATCCTCGAGCATGGCAATCCCGATACGATCTTTGACAGACGCGATAGGATTGAAAAACTCTAACTTGTAACACAGATCAGCGGGCACACCCTCGGTAATACGGGGGAAACGCACAAGCGGCGTGCCGCCCATTGTATCCATAATACTGTCATAGATTTTTCCACGGGGGCTCGATGCCATAAGTCTCTCCTCAATATCTGTCCCCATCATATGGGAGATCACGGCAAAAGTGAAAGGCTAATGGATAAATTCAATTCTCCCCTTATATAGGGAGCATGATCGACGATCTTTATAACACGGATATTCTCGCGCTCTCCGCAACCCTGAGGAATGAACGCTTAGATGCGCCCGATGGCACCTCGCGCAAAGTCTCTAAACTGTGCGGCTCTTGGGTCGAAATTGATGTCGTCGTAGAGGAGGCACGTGTGGCCAAAGCGGCCCTGCGCGTGCAAGCCTGTGCCTTGGGCCAAGCGAGTGCGGCTATATTAAAAGAGTCAATCGAAGGAGCGAGCCTTGATGAATTGAAAAATGCCCGAGATGCTTTAAGGGACATGTTAAAAGCAGATGGCGAACCGCCGACAGGCCGATTTGAAAAGCTCGCACTCCTAAAAGACGTCAAAGCCTATCCCGCCCGCCACACCTCCACGCTTTTAGCTTTCGAAGCGGCAGTGGAGGCGGTAGAGGTAGCAAGCTCGCACACATAGTGAGACGAGTTTCTTAACCGTTATTCGCGCTTGCTATTCACATCCACCCCGCCTATACGCCCCTCGATTTTAGCGGGTTTTTCCAAGCCCCGAGTAAATCAGCGCGAATTATGTGGTTTTCCAAACCCTTTTCTCGTTTTTAATGACGTCCGGATGGGCCGGACTAGACCGTGGGCCTTATGAGAAGCGACCCATTGGCAGGACCTTATTTTGGAGATCCACCCCATGAGCACAGCTCAAACAATGAACCCGACCAAGGATGATTTTGCATCCATGTTCGAAGCCTCTTTCGAAACAAACTCGATGGAAGAAGGCTCTGTTATCAAAGGTGTCGTAACGGGCTTAGAAAAAGACACTGTTATTGTAGACATCGGCCTTAAAACCGAAGGTCGTATCGATATCCGCGAATTCCACACACCTGGTGAAGAGTTCTCACTTAAAGTCGGCGATGAAGTCGATATCTATCTTGAGCGCATCGAAAACGCGCTGGGCCAAGCTGTTCTTTCTCGCGACAAAGCGCGCCGTGAAGAGAGCTGGTTGAAAATGGCGAAATTCTTTGAGGCCGAAGAGCCTGTTAAAGGCGCTATCGTTGGTCGCGTTAAAGGCGGCTTCACAGTCGACCTCGGCGGTATCAACGCCTTCTTGCCGGGTTCACAAGTTGACATCCGTCCTGTTCGTGACGTTGGTCCTTTGATGAACGAAACGCAGCCCTTCATGATTTTGAAAATGGATCGCTCACGCGGAAACATCGTTGTGTCCCGTCGCGCTATCCTCGAAGAGAGCCGTGCTGAACAACGTGCAGAGCTCGTCGGTCAGTTGGCCGAAGGCGAAACACGCGAAGGCGTTGTCAAAAATATCACAGATTACGGCGCGTTCGTTGATCTCGGCGGTATTGATGGTCTCTTGCACGTCACAGATATGAGCTGGCGTCGTGTCAGCCACCCATCACAAGTCTTGAATGTTGGCGATACTGTCAAAGTCAAGATTGTGCGTATCAACCCTGAAACACAACGTATCTCTCTTGGCATGAAACAGCTACAAGAAGATCCTTGGAATGTTGCGGCGGCGAAATACACTGTTGGTTCACGCCACACAGGGACTGTTACAAACATTGCTGATTACGGTGCATTTATCGAGCTGGAAGAAGGCGTTGAAGGTCTTGTCCATGTTTCTGAAATGTCTTGGACAAAGAAAAATGTCCACCCAGGCAAGATTGTATCCACGTCTCAAGAAGTTGACGTTGAAGTTCTCGAAGTGGATCAAGAAAAGCGTCGTATCTCCTTGGGTATCAAGCAAGTGCAAGATAATCCTTGGGACAGCTTTGCAGATCGTTTCCCTGTTGGATCAACTATCAAAGGCGAAGTCCGCTCTGTCACAGAGTTTGGTCTGTTTATCGGCCTTGATGGCGATATTGACGGCATGGCGCATTTGTCTGACCTCTCTTGGGAGAAGTCCGGTGAAGAGGCGCTTAAGGATTACAAAAAAGGCGACGAAGTCGAAGCCAAAATCCTCGAAGTTGATATCGAAAAAGAGCGTATATCTCTTGGTGTTAAGCAGCTTGTCAAAGACACAATGCCAGCAGGCGGTGTTGCAGGTGCCTCACGCGGCGCCACTGTGACTTGTACGGTGAAAGAAGTGAACTCTGGCGGTATCGAAGTCACATTTGGTGAAGACGATGCAGAGGCCACAGCCTTCATCCGTAAAGGCGATCTCTCACGTGAGCGTTCAGAGCAACGCCCTGAGCGTTTCGCTGTCGGTGATAAAGTTGACGCAATGATTACGCGCGTTGATCGTAAGACAAAAACTTACTCACTCTCTATTAAAGCGCTTGAAATCGCTGAAGAGAAAGAAGCTGTCCAGCAATATGGTTCAGCTGACTCCGGTGCGTCTTTGGGCGACATCTTGGGTGCTGCGTTGAAAAACGACTAAGTCGTCCTAGAATAAGTTTGGAAAACCCGCTTGTTTGCGCAAGTGGGTTTTTTATTGCCCAAAATTAAGTCCGGTTTTCAGGAATCCGCTTGACGAGCCATAGGGCGAGGGCGCTATAAGCTTTCCATGCTAAGATCCGAACTTATTGACAAACTCCATGACGACAATCCGCATTTGACGCGTCGTGATATGGAAAGAGTCGTCGCAGTTGTTCTTGAATCGATCACACAGACCCTAGAGCGCGGTGCGCGTGTTGAATTACGCGGTTTTGGCGCCTTTTCTGTGCGTCATCGTAAAGCGCGTGCGGGTCGCAATCCACGTACAGGAACAGATGTCTTTGTGCCTGAAAAACACGTACCATTTTTCCGCACAGGAAAAGACCTTCGTGAAAAAATAGACGCGTCCAAAGACCAATAATTCGCTCTTAACGCGAAGAAATTAACCCTGCATTTACTATATTGACCGCATAGCCCGCAGTGTGCAATTTGCCACGAGAGGCAATAGCGCCTTGTTAACTATGGGGAATTTATATGGGAATGATCTCAGAATTTAAAGAATTTGCGATGAAGGGCAACCTCGTCGATATGGCTGTTGGTTTTGTAATGGGCGGTGCATTTGCAACGGTCGTGACATCCTTCATTAATGACGTCTTTATGCCACCTTTAGGCAAAGTCATGGGCGGCGTGGATTTCGGAAATATGAAATACGTTATTCAAGAAGCTGCGATGGGACCAGAGGGTGCTGTTTTGACAGAAGAAGTTGCCGTCCGTTATGGCGCTTTCATCAATGCTGTCATTAGCTTCATCATAGTCGCATTTGTTATGTTTATGGTTATTAAAGGTATGAACAAAGCGAAAAAAGCGGAAGAAGAGGCACCGGCTGCGCCACCAGCCAATGAAGTGCTACTCGCTGAAATTCGCGATCTTCTTGCGAAAAAATAACGCCTCTCTTTATTGAGCTTTCGAACCCGCTCCGGAAACAGAGCGGGTTTTTTGTTATTTAGTGGCTAAGCCTTTAGCGATAACCAATTCTAATCGCCGTATTTCTTGCGTTATTGCGCGTCGATTAAGTTGCATGTTGAACCATAGTTTGAACGCAATTTGACCCGAGTTCAGCAACACCGCAGCACTAGCAAAGAAAATATGCTCTTGCGTTGTTTCAACTTGAAAGAACTTCCAAATACAAAAAAACATGAGCGAGCAGCAAATTGCAACAGCAATCCAGGCCCCAATACGCAGACCGCTTCCTTGTCCTTTTAGGCTTTGAAATGCCGTTTTATAATAGCCAGTTTCATCGATTGTGTCGGCGATGAAGGCCTCGTCTTCTTCACTGAGAAGTTTTTTTAATGCATCATCAAATGTGGTCATTTTCTATCTCCATTTTTGGGGTTTGTATAAGCCTGTTTCAGTTTTTGACGTGCCGTAAACAGGCGGGATTTTACAGTTCCAAGAGGAATACCAAGCGCGTTGGCTATCTCTTTTCCGTTCAGGCCATCGACATAAAAGAACATTAAAATGACGCGGTCTGCCTCCGGTAGTGTTGCGAGCGTCGTCCTTAAAGAGAGGTAGTCCTCTATCCTGTCTTCACTTTGAAGGGTGGATGCAGTTTCTGCACGATCTTGAATGTCACGGTGATGGATGGCTTTTTTAATATGATCCGCACTGCGGCGTCTGACGATTGTATAGGCCCAAGCCGAAAATCGTCGAGGGTCGTTTAATTTGTGAATGTTTTTGGCAATTGTCATGGCTGCGTCTTGCATGACGTCTTCAGCATCTTCTGCATTACGGGTCATCCGCCAAGCCAAACGGTAAAGTCGCGGGCGCCATCGCTTATACAAAAGCGCAAAAGCGGCCTTATCTCCATTTACGGCCAAGCTCGCTTGATAATCATCCAGCGCTTTGGTCAGTAATTTATGTGATTGCGTCGCTACCACACCCATCCTTTTCATTCTGATATACTATAGTCAGGCGTTTCCGAAAAAAGGTTCATTTTTAAAAGGGGATAAATATACTGAATTTTCTAAATATTGTTTTCTGGCTCAAAACTGTCATATCTAATTCATGCTTAGATATTTATTCACGTCAGTTGCTACATACCTCCTTCTTAATGCGCCCTTGGCAGCGGCACAGGAAGCGCAATCTCTTCAATCGCTGGCTGAAAGCATTGTCCAAGAAGACAGACTGGTTGGTTTGGCGATCAGTACGTATCAAATACATCAAGATGGAAGCGTGGATGTACAAAAAGGTGTGGCGGGATTACGAAAGGCGAATGAAGAAACGCCAATAGGTTTAAATGACCAGTGGCATATTGGGTCTTGTACGAAAGCCATGACGGCTTTGTTGTTAGTTGACGTTCTGTCAGAGCGGGGTCTGTCCCTGAATACACCCGTTCCCGAAGTGTTCAAAAGCAAATTGGAGTCAATTGATCCGGCTTGGGATGATGTAACGTTAGAAGCGCTTTTGACCCATCGCTCGGGAATTAAGGATCTGGGTGCCGGTTGGATGGTAAAGAGAATTTTCGATGAGCGCCCGATACAGGAACAACGCCTTGAAACAGCGCAGTTACTTTTATCCAAACCGCCGGAACTTCAAAAAGATGAGTTTAAGTATTCTAACTTCGGTTATATTTTAGCAGGAGCGGCGATTGAAGTCCTGACAGGGGAAGACTGGGAAGACGCCGTGAGAACGGGCCTGCCAGGCAAAATTATGGGTGAAGAGGGGTGGGGATTTGGACCGCCTCAAGGCGCTCAACCCGAAGGTCATCGTAAAGCTTTCTTGCGGAATAAACTTAAGCCAGTTGGCCAAACGCTTGATGGCGCAGACAACCCAAGAGCACTAGGGCCTGCGGGTACAGTGCATGCAACACATGATAGTTGGGCAAAATTTGGCCTCGCTTTTTTGGATAACACTGAGTCCTTATCTGATGAAACGAAAGCGCGTTTACTGACAGCGCCCGAAGGGGCTGATTATGCGGCGGGTTGGGGTGTTTCTGACTCCGAAGAGAATGGTACGATTTATTCCCACGCGGGATCCAATACCATGTGGCTGTCTCAGATTGTTATCGTTCCTGAACGACAAGCGATTGTTCTCGTGAGCACAAACACGCCGCCCAAATTTTCCAATGAATCAGTAAGGCGAGCCACGCGAGAGGCAATTGCCAGTCTAAAAGATTAGTTGCGAACAATCTCTGCGAAAGTGAAATATCAGTCTTGCGAAACTGCATATTGTAAAATTCTCCTATTCTGTTAACAGGGGATGGCTACAGGGAGTCTGTGGCTTATATAAATCCGGGAGACGGACATGACACAGAACAAGTGCGATATACTTGTATTCATTGGGCGGTTTCAGCCTTTTCACATTGGACATAAAGCAGTTTTAGATGCGGCGCTTGAGCAAGCCAAAGACGTTATCGTCTTAGTCGGATCTGCCAATCGATCACGCTCTTTTCGAAATCCTTGGACGTTTGAGGAACGCAAAGAGATGATTAGCAAGGTTTATCCGAATGAGACCAAGAATACACGGCAGCTCAAAGTCCTGCCTTTAAACGATACACTCTATAATGATGATGCGTGGACATCGAATGTCCAACGCGCCGTTGATGAGGTCATTAATCATCAAGGCCTTTGGGGGCGCTCTGTCGGCCTGATTGGTCACAGCAAGGATAAGACGTCTTATTACCTTAAACTCTTTCCGCAATGGAAATCTGTGAATGTGAAGCACGAAGTCGGTATTTTTAATGCCACCGATATTCGCAAGAGCTATTTCAGAGGCGCACCCGTTATTCCGCATGATATCGTGCCCAAGGCGATTGGTGATTATCTCAAGACCTTCATGATGGGCGATGACTTCAAATTCGTCTGTGCCGAAGCGCAATGGATGAAAGAGTATAAAGCCTCTTGGGCGAGTGCGCCGTTCCCGCCAACATTTGTGACCGTCGATAATGTGGTGGTGCAATCCGGTCATATTCTTTTGGTGCGGCGTGGCGGCCATCCCGGAAAAGGGCTTTTGGCTTTACCCGGTGGTTTCGTCAATCACGATGAAACCCTGATTGAAAGTGCTATTCGAGAGCTGCGCGAGGAAACAAAACTCGCCGACCAACACGGGCCTTATCCGATGGGCAAGCTCAAAGGGTTTATGGCGAAGCAAGATGTATTTGATGATCCAAAGCGTAGCGTGCGCGGTTATACGTTGACACATGCCTTTCTGTTCAGATTGCCCCCGGCCAAACAATTGATGAAAGTCATCGGCAGTGATGATGCGGTCGACGCCAATTGGTATCCTATCGGCAGTCTCGATCCGACCGAGGTGTTTGAAGACCACTACTTCATCATCAACAAAATGCTCGATGGTGTGAGCTAATTATTCCCAATCCGGCGGGGAGTCCGTCGGAGATTAACCCTTCAAGGAGATTGAAGTATGACAAACGAAAACCCCCAATGGAGACCAGGCGACCACAGCGTCCTCTTGGATGTGGATAGCTATAAAGGCTCTCACTTTTTACAATATCCACCCGGCACGGAATATGTCTCTTCTTATATAGAAGCACGCGGCGGCAAATTCGAGGATATGGTGTTTTTTGGACTGCAAATGTATCTCAAGCGCTATCTCAGCCGTCCTATTACCCAAGCCGAAATCAATTATGCTGAAGCCCTTTGGACGGATCACGGTGTGCCGTTTAATCGTGAAGGCTGGGAACACATTTTACGTGAACATAATGGTTATTTGCCTTTGCGCATCGAAGCGGTGAAAGAAGGGACTGTCCTGCCCGTCCAAAATGCGATTGTGCAGATTATTAATACCGACCCAAAAGTGCCGTGGCTCACATCCTTTATGGAGACCGCTTTGCTTCGCGCGGTTTGGTATCCGACAACTGTGGCGACTCTATCTTGGACTGTGAAACAAATTATTCGGAGGTATCTGCAAAAGACTTGCGAAAACCCGGAGGCGGAGCTCCCCTTCAAACTTCATGATTTTGGCGCGCGAGGTGTGTCCAGCCATGAAAGTGCGGCCCTTGGTGGTGTCGCCCATATGGTCAATTTCATGGGAAGTGATACTGTCGGCGCGCTGCAACATGCGCGCACATATTACGATGAAGATATGGCGGCTTTCTCTATCCCGGCGGCGGAGCACAGCACCATTACCAGCTGGGGCAGGGAAAATGAAATTGACGCTTT
>CAYTAJ010000043.1:0-1859 GCA_964435725.1 uncultured Algimonas sp. | reverse complement strand
AAAATCTCTAAACGCGGTATTCAGTCTCTGATTAAGACAGCAGCGGGATACCAATCTGTTCGTAGAGATGCGTTGCCGAAAGAGGCAAAAGACTTGCTCGAACCCGTTTGGGAAAATGGAAAGCTCTTGAGAGATCAGAGTTTTGCCGACATTCGTGAGTTGAGTGAAATTATTTAATTATTGAGAGAATGACGTAAACGCCATTCTCCGAATTTTATTAAAGTAGTAATTTTCGAAACTATACCTATATGTAGAACATGGCTGAAAGGAAAAGCTATCGTTGGGAACGACGAAGGCGGCGAATGAAAAGAACCGCTTTTCATTTAACCACGTTTGATTTTGTTGGGCTTATACTTCTATTTGCGCTTTTCTTTATTTCCTTACGATTATTTTTCATCTTTGAGGTCGTACGATCACCCTGCGCTGAAATGTTGGCGACGATTGGTTCAGGGCAAGGTTTACCTTCAGTTATGAAGATGAACTATTTCATAGCCATTATATTCGGTATGTTTTGGGTTAGTGTCGCAATAAATGCATCGATAGTATCTAAGCTCTCGATGTGGCGTATCGCTTGGTACCAGATTATTCTTATCGGAATTGTTTTCTTAGGGTTATTTAATCGCGCTTATGTACCGCAGAATTATGTAAAATCGCCAGATGGTACATTGGTCGTCGCTATTAATGACGACCTAATTACTGAACCGAGATGGGCCGAATATGGTGAAGGAATTTGGTATGCGGATGGCATGCCGGCATGTGTATGGATTGAGGACAATAAAATTGCCTTAGCGACTGATTGGATGCACGAACAAAAATATTCAATTCGGGATGCGCTTGGTTTAGGGCGTCGGCATATTGACCTTTTAATTGAAAACCAAACTTATAGAGCGCTCACCGACTACGAGCGTCAGCGGTTTGAAAAGAAGAAAGCGTGTCAGTCGGATTTTACACTTTATGGAAAGTCTGCATCAGTTTGTGAGCGGGAATATTTATACCCTGTTGAAACAGGTTTGACGCCTCCAGATCACGTAATAGAAATCTTGGCGCCAGAATTGTTAATTTTGAAGACAGAAAAACCTTCAGATTAAAAATGTTATGAAACGCACTTCACAATCGGCTCAACGTATTTTCCATAAATTGTCACATTTCTGTATTTGAAGTATCAATTAAATTTTGATAAAAGCCTCAGTCCGGAGGGACTGACAATCACTACAGTTTTCGATTTTGAAGCGCTTCTCTCTGATGTTGAAGCGCAAAATACAAAGAGCGGTCTTCTTTCATTAGTCGACCCTATCTTAGCGCATTTTGATATTCCGACAGCCATTTATCTTTTTATCCCGCGGGAGCACCTGTGTAATAAAGAGTGCATAGCTATTCATCATTGGGGGTATAATAACGATCACCAAATTCAGGCTCTTAGGGCGATGGTCTCTTTGAATGAAGAAATTCCGTTCATGAGCTTGAGAGGCTATGATCTAAAAGCCCCATTTTATGGATATCAAGTTCCGATCGAAGCGCCGAGTGTGGAAGGGTGGAATAAAAAGGCTGAGGTTTACTCCGCTTTTTCTGCTTATGAGGGTTTGATTATCCCTATGATTGGCCTCGGTGTTAAAGAAGGCTATATGGGTTTGGGCATAAAGCAGGAAAAAATAACGCCACTCTTACAACGACGCCTGCATCTAATATTCCAATGTCTTCACCAAAAATATGCTGAACTGGATGCGCTTGAGACACATATTGATTTTAATTTTTCGCCAAGAGAGATTGAATTAATGATGTGGCTGGTTGCGGGAAAAACGCAAGCTTTCATCGCCAAGGCTATGAAGATTTCTCCGAACACGGCGAATGGTTATCTTAGA
>CAYTAJ010000042.1:17241-21284 GCA_964435725.1 uncultured Algimonas sp. | reverse complement strand
TCTTCCAACTGTTCAACAATATCGCTCAAAGCTATCCCCTACGAAGCTCATCAAACCATAAACGCGCACGTTACTAAGCTAAGACACAAAGGCAAGCCTGATTTAGCGCAAACTCGCAAGGCTTATTGGGATAACAAGAAGATTTTTAAAGGGATTTGTGCGTGCTGCCTCAAAATCCAGCTATGCGAATTAGCAGTGCTTATTTACAAATTTATCACTGTCGTAAGGCGGCTTTATGATTTAAGGGTGCGACAATCAGGACAGTGACGCAACTGTCCCCCTTTTTGAGGCGTAAAAAGAGCCATGAAACTGAATACTTCTTACATCATTGCTGGTGTGGCATTCCTCGCGATTTTTGTTTGGTTCCTCGTGAACAATATAAACGCGCCTGAGGCCCCTGTGGGGAAAACGCAAGCAGAGTTTCAAGCTGAGAACCTGCAAATCGTGCCAACAGTTCGCGTTCAATCTGTTTCCGCCCAGCAACATGAAAATGTCTTGGAGCTTTATGGTCAAACAGAGAGCCATCGCGAAGTGACTGTGAAAGCGCAAACGGCAGGCCTTGTCGTCTCTGTGCCTGTTGCCGAGGGTACGACTGTTCGTACAGGTGCACTGGTCTGTCGCCAAGATGTGGATGCGCGTCAAGCTATGGTGGACCAAGCAAAGGCTAATCTACGCAGCGTTGAAAACGACCTTCGCAGCGCCAGAGTTTTGGCCGAAAAGGGCTTTCAATCTGAAACGCGCGTCGTGAATTTCGAAGCCCAATTAGACGGCGCAAAGGCGGCGCTGAAATCAGCAGAAATTGAATTGGATAATGTGAATATCCGCGCACCCTTTGGTGGTATTTGGGAACGCCAAATCGCACAGGTCGGCGATTACCTTGCGCCGGGCCAAGCCTGCGGTCTCTTGGTTGATCTCTCGCCGCTCAAAGTGATTGCGCAACTCACCGAAACGCAAGTCAGCCTCGTTGAGGCTGGCGTAACGACGGATATTATTCTGGCAACCGGAGAGCGCGTCGAAGGCGTGATTGATTTCATCGAAGCCAAAGCAGACCCGGCTACGCGCACCTTCCGCACCGAAATCAGTGTCCCGAATGAGGATAATCAGCTTAAGGCAGGCGTAACAGCAACTGTGCGCATCAAAGCCGGCGAGACGATGGCGCAACGCATTCCCTCCAATATCCTGACACTTGATGACAGCGGTGATGTAGGCGTGCGCTTTGTCGATTATGAGGACATTGTTCGCTTTGCGAAGGTCGACATTATTGACGAGACATCCGGTGGATCTTGGGTCACAGGATTGCCTGATGAAACGCGTATCATTGTAGAAGGACAAGACTTCGTGGCGGTCGGTATGGAAGTCACCCCTGACGGCAATTATTCTATCACTGCGACGCAATAGGCCTGTCTCATGAGCCAGTCTAAGAAAATGTCAGACAGCGCGCCGGGCCTCCCCGGTATTGTTGGCTTTGCCATTCGCAATTTCCGTATGACGATCGGCATTATGATTTTCGCCGTCATTGGTGGCCTATTGGCCATGAGCCGCCTGCCGCTCGATGCCGAACCGGATGTGCCCGTTCCCTTCGTCAATGTGCGTGTCGTCGTGCCGGGTATTTCTCCGGAAGATGGAGAACGTCTCATTATCCGACCGCTGGAAACAGAATTAAAAGCGATTGAAGGATTGGAACAGATCGACGGTATCGCCTCGACCAATGTGGCCTATATTGTTTTGGAATTTGATCTCAATGTCGATAAAGACGCAGCGATTGCCGAGGTTTTGGAGAAAGTTGATCGCGCCCGCGCAGAATTCCCGGCCGAAGCCCGAGAACCCGTTGTCGAAGAAGTGAGCTTTTCGGCCCTCCCCATTCTGACTGTAAACCTTTGGGGGGATGCGCCGGAGCGTGAATTACAACGCCGCGCCAAAGACCTTCAGCGCCGCATTGAAGGCATTTCAGAGGTTCTCGAAGCCAACATCACGGGCGAACGCACAGATGTGCTTGAGGCCGTTCTTGATCCCGCACGCGTCGAAAGCCTAGGCATTACCTTTGACGAAATCGCGGCTGCTGTCAGTCGAAATAACAGCCTTATTCCGGCCGGGGCCCTGGAAACGGATAGCGGTAAGTTTAATGTAAAACTCCCCGGTCTTATTCAAGACCCAGAGGATATGAGCGAGCTCGTCATTCGCCGGAATGCCAATGGGGCTATCATCAAGCTGGGCGATATTGCCGAGGTCAGACGTGGCTATAAAGACATCACTACCTATGCTCGATTTAATGGGCGTACTTCAGTCTCTCTAGAAATTTCCAAACGCCAAGGCGTTAATATCCTGGATACCACGGAAAAGGTTCAGGCCTTGGTTGATGAAGTCATCGCCTCACCCGATTGGCCAGAGACGATTAATATGTCCTACAGCCAAGCCCGCTCAGTTTATATCAATGATATGATGAGCGAACTTTTCGCCTCCATTGTTAATGCGGTGATATTGGTCTTTATCGTCTGTATTGCAGCGTTGGGGTGGCGGTCTGCGCTCTTTGTTGGCTGGGCTATACCTGCCAGTTTTTTGATTGCCTTCTTCCTCTTTTTTGTTGGGGGCGAGACCATCAATATGATGATCCTATTCGGTCTTATCCTGTCTGTCGGGGTTTTGGTCGATAGTGCCATTGTGATCGTCGAATTTGCCGACCGGAAAATGGATGAAGGTGTTGAACGGCTGGAAGCCTTTAAAATGGCGGGCGAACGTATGTTCTGGCCGATTATTTCCTCTACTGCGACAACATTGGCTGCCTTCTTACCGCTTCTGTTCTGGAATGATGTGACCGGGAAATTCATGTCCTATTTCCCGCGCACAATGATTTACGTTTTATCCGCTTCGACGCTTATGGCGCTTATTTTCTTGCCCGTCATCGGGGCAAAGATTGGCTTCCGTCCCAAGAAGAACATCAATGAAAATGCGGCTCTGTTAGCCGCAGGTGAAGGTGACCCGAGTCAAGCCAAAGGTATCACTGGGCTTTATGTCAAAATCATCCAGACCTTGGTCAAATATCCTTTTGCAGTCATCGCCGGCATGTTGCTATTGCTGTTTCTGATTGTGTCGAGTTTCATTTCTACTGTCACAAATGAAGCCCATCCGAAGCCTGTTGAGTTTTTTACGCAAAGCCCATCAGATCAACTTTTCATTCTTGCACGGGCGCGTGGAAATACAACGCCTACACAGGTCTTGGAAATCGGCAAAGATATTGAAAGGCGCATTCAAGACATTCCGGGTATTGAGTCGATTTATACCGTTGCCGGTGCCGGGGCAGGCGGCGCAGGGGGAGGCGGTGGAGCGCTCACCGGCCCCGCAAATGTACCCTCTGATACAGTCGTAAAAGTCTACACCGAGCTTTTGCCGTTTGACGAACGTCAGAGCGTTGCCGCAATTGTAAAGCAGTTGGAAGAGGCTGTAACCGATATTCCAGGCGTCATTACAGAAGTGACGGCCATCGACCAAGGTCCACCAATCGGTAAAGATATCGGCATTCAGATCTCTACTGAAAACCGTCAAGAGTTAGCTGAAGCTACGCAAATGGTCCGCGGTAAACTCGCCTCTGTGGAAGGTATTATAGACATTGAAGATAGCCGTCCCCTTCCAGGGGTAGACTGGGAACTCATCGTAGACCGCGCAGAAGCGGGTCGCTTAGGCTTAGATGTCGGACGTATTGGCGCCGCCATTCAATTTATAACCGAAGGCGCTTTGGTTGGGCAATATCGTCCGCTCGACGCTGATGAAGAAGTCGACATTCGGGTGCGCTATCCCGCTAGCGCACGTGATTTGGCGGCTCTAGATAGTCTCCGCATCCAGACGCAGGCAGGCTCACTACCACTTTCAACAGTTGTGACGCGTGTCGCTAAACCGCGCCAAGACAAAATTGAGCGACGTGATCTTTTGCCCTACTATGTTGTTTCCGGAAATACAGCGGAAGACTACGCAACGAATATTCAAGTTCAAGAACTTCAAAATTGGATTGATAATGAGGCCGAGTTACCCCCCAGCGTGAAAGTCAAATT
>CAYTAJ010000042.1:0-17141 GCA_964435725.1 uncultured Algimonas sp. | reverse complement strand
GTTGTCGGTCTGATGCCTTTGATTTTAGGCTGGGGAGCGAACATATTTACGGGGGAGTTAGATTTCCGAGGCACAAGTACATCAGAGATTTGGGCTCCCATTTCATTTGTCGTTGCGAGTGGCTTAGGATTTGCGACTATACTGACATTGATTGTCACGCCTGTACTTCTTTGCGCGCCCCGCATCATGTGGCGTCAACTAAAGTGGCTGTTTACAGCGGAATGGTCCAGAAAGAAGTCAACGAAACCACTAGAGGCTGCAGAATAAATTTATTCGTCTTCTGCAATAAGAGGATCTGCTTCAATAGGCGCAAATATGACCGTGCTTTGAAAGCCCCCACCCAATAATTCCCGACGCACCTGCCATCGAAACGGTTCAAAAACGACTATGGGTTGGTTCGTGGACTGTAGCTGTGTCGGCCTTAGAAGTTCAAAGGGCACAGTCACATCAATGGGGTCTTGATCGGGACGAACAAGTTCGGCACGCACGTCATATTCTCCCCGCGGCAACATTTTGCCGGCTATGAAATTCCAGCGGCCCTCAGCCCCAACACGCGTTTCACCGATTAAAGCCTGATTAGCATAAAGCCTGACTATACCCGGCTCGCTGGTCATACCCGAGAAAATTACACCACCCGCATCATCATAGTCGATTGGCCCCATTGTCAAAGGCCCATTGGTTGGGCTCCCGCCGAAAGGTGATTTTACAATTCTTGTGGGGCCGCCTGGGGCGCTCACCATTATCAGTGTCGGAGGCGCTGGCGCTTGAATCTCCTTTATTAAAACTTCTTCGCCATCGGGCGCTTCCGCACTCTCCGGAAAGTCTTCAAAACTTGTTGTCTCTGCAGGCGCATCATCAAGCTCAAGAGGCATGACAATTCGATAAATCGTTTCATCCCCTCGGATAGTCACACCTGTCTCATTAAACAAAACGGCTTCGAGCACCGTAGGACGACTATCATCTGTTGCTAATGTGACAGACCAATCCCCATTATCGTTTGATCTAATTTGGCGCGTATTTTCTCCATTTTCCAGGATAATCACAACACTATTGGGTTCTGCCGTACCGGTAAGACGTAATTTTGTGATACCCGCTTCTTCAAACTCTATAATATCGGAAAAGAGTGTCGGCGTTACACCCAATGGCGCAGTTGGCTGTTCTGAGACAACAGAAGGTCTTTCCTCTGCCGAACCATCTAGACGAGCGAGAACATCCAGTACTTGTAGCGTTACGATTAAGGCAACTGCTAAACACAACCCTCCAATGATTATCCATATGATACGAGACTTCATCATGGGTGTAGCTTATAAACCTTCATTCGATACGTTGTATAATTCGTCACTCACGCATAAGGATGTCTGACACTAAATCAAACTGAAAAACTGTACAGGGATACCTATATGACGGAATTACAAGCCAAGAGTATCTGCGTATTTTGCGGCGCACGCCCGGGCAAAGCCCCTCAACATTTAGCATTAGCCGAAAAATTAGGGAAAGAGATTGCCGCACAGGGGCATAGTCTTGTTTATGGTGGAGGCGGGCTTGGCCTGATGGGGACTGTTGCAAAATCAGCGTTTGATGCGGGGGCACAAGTAACAGGTATCATCCCTCATTTCTTGAAAGAAGCCGAAAAAATGCTGGAATGTGTCGACCACATTTATGTAGATAATATGCACGAACGCAAAATCGAAATGTTTGAGAAATCCGATGCCTTTATTGTCCTTCCCGGCGGTATTGGTACCCTTGAGGAGGCGATTGAAGTTCTGTCTTGGTTGCGTCTCAACCTTCATCTCAAACCCGTGATTTTCCTGAGTGATAATGGCTATTGGGATAGCCTTATTGATACACTCACACATGTCGTGGATGAAGGGTTTGCAGGCGAAAGCATGCGAGATGATATTCTGTCAGCCCATTCCGTTGAAGAAGCCTTCGAGATAATGACGCAAGAGATTTTATCGCCCCGAGACCGCGAACCTTTAATGATGAAAGAAGGCGATCATATTGTGGCTTGTGCTTAATCGTGAAGAATAGCCGCTATTGCCTCAAGCCCCGCTTTATCGTCTTCGTCAAATGAGTTCAGTGATGTGCTGTCGACATCCAAGACGGCTTTGAGTGTTCCTTCTTTATCAAAAACGGGTACAACAATTTCCGAATTTGTTTGACTGTCGCAAGCGATATGTCCTGGAAAAGCATGAACATCCTCAACAATGATGGTCTCTTCTTGCGTTGCACAAGCACCACAAACGCCGCGTGAAAAAGGAATACGTAAACACCCTAAAGTGCCTTGATAAGGCCCAACAACAAGTTCGTTGTCTTTTAATGGGTCAACTTCGTAAAATCCAGTCCAGAAGAAATAATCAAAGCTCTGCGACAATAAACAAGAGGTCGTTGCATAGCGGGCTGTTTGTGAAGTTTCGCCTTCAATAACGGCTTTAATTTCTTCGAGAACTTCAGCATATTTTTGTGTTTTTGACATAAGGCGCAAATAGGCTCGTCAATCCTAAAACACAAGGCTTACAACCTATCAATCGCCTCTGCTGCTGCAAGCCCAGATAACGCTGCGCCTTCGACACGACCGCCTAAGCACCAGTCCCCTGCTGCAATTAGGTTTTGAGACGTGTCGACCAAGCACGGTTTATTCGGGCTTTTTGAAACACTTGCATAAAGCCAGCGGTGTAACGAAATATGAGAGGCATTAGACACGTCAAGGCGCGTCAAAGCCGCCGTCACATCAAGCATGAGATTTGTTATAGTATCCCTATCGGTATCGACATTTTGATTAGACCATTCAGGACTAGCATGTACGACAAGTGTGGCCGCCTCACCTCGCTTCGGCTTGGAGCTATTTACAGAAAGCCACGACACAGGCAGATTATTTACTCTTAATGTATCCCAACCAATGTCAAATGGCGTCTCTAGGCCAATCATCAAAGCAAAACACGCATCCATTTTGGTTTGATTGATTTCAGCATGACCAGAGAATGTTTCTGGTAAAATAAGCTTTGCTTGTTCTGATGGCGCAGTACAAATAATGGCCTCAAAGCCGCCTCTATCTTGAATTGGACCATTTTCGCCGTCTTCAAAAATTAGGGTCCAAGACCCATCATTTTCGCGCTTTAAACTCTGAACGCGACAGTGCAAAACAACATCCAAGTCAGAGGCCAAAAACTTAGCAAAACTGTTCATGCGGGGGGCACCAACCCAACGCTCCGCACCTGTATCCGTCGTGAGCAAGCCCGTCTTGAGATATAGCGCACGACCGGACCAGCGCGCCACGGCGCCTTGGGCTACTGCGTCTTGCACAATTGAGGCAAATTGTGGATCTATAACTGTAAAATATTGTGCCCCGTGATCATATTCAAACGCCCCCGCATAGCGTGTCGATAGTCGACCTCCTACGCCGCGTGACTTGTCAAAAAGACTCACGTCATGTCCGTTTTGTTTCAGGTTATAGGCCGCACATAATCCCGCGACACCGGCCCCAATAATCCCTACTCGCATGGATCGGCTCTCTTCATTTTCTTTGGCTTATTTCTTAAGAATGGAGGTTCTCGCCTTATTCCAATATCGGAAAAAGCGTTTCATTTCTGGTTTCACTTCAAAATTTCCCAATCGAGGACGCGCGACCATAGTCACGTTATAACGTCTTTGGAGCGGCGCAATTAAATTCAACAAATCAGGGTTTTGTGTTTCCGCAAAGTAAAGCCGGTCGCCTGTTTCGCAATAAGTGCTTAAAATTTCTTCGGTCCGGCCTTGAATTATTTCAGCTCCCATATCCTCAAGACATTCATAAATAAAAACCAGTTTTTTAAAACTGTGACCACGCGATTGGAGGTCTTCGGCATCCCAAATAAAAATGGCTTTTGCACCGGGGCCTGCTATATTGAATACAGGATGGTCAGGTCGCAACGCGTCCTCATGGAGCCAAATGACAGCCCCCATTATTTCGGCTCTAAATTTGGAAAGAGGCGTTTGGCAAGCACCTCATAGCTCGCATCAATATCAACATTGTTTTCCGGTGATGTATCAATATCAGGTCCTGAAAATTTTTGAACATTTTCGAGATTAAAGTAATAAGGCTTGTGTGAAAATGTACTTGCGACCCATTGCCAAGATAAATTGTTACTCGCGAGGTCAGCATCCAAAAGATGCTTGAGGAAAAATTTCGCCCCCACCTGCCACTTTACGTGTCGCCAGTGACAAATATAACTTGCTAAATAAAGCCTTGCATGATTGTGAACCCAACCATTCGTCATAAGTTGTGTCAGGAAGTGATCAATACTGGCTGTGCCCGTCTGAGCGCGCACAATATCTTCGGGTAACTCATCTATATAATCAGCAGCAACTAACCCCGTTTTGTAGTTTTCTGCATCATGCCATAGCCATTGCGGATTATGCTCTAATATACCTTGCCAATATTCACGCCACGCGACTTGTTGAATGAACTTCTCTGCCTCTTTTGGAGTTTCTTTGGACAGCGCCGCATCGCAAACCTTCTCCGAGCTAACAACACCACGACTGATATAAGGAGATAGTTGCGTAACTGCACCCTCAAGATGGTTACGCGTACGACCATAAAGAGACGGGTTGATAGATTGAATACGCTTTTCTGCTTCTGCTCTACTCCCAATAAAATTTGAAACATGTGTATCTTTAGGGTCCAGCCAAGGAGAAATCTTCCTAACATGGGAAACGATATCAGCGCGCGTCTTCGGGGAAGATGTCTGAGTTTTGGTCTCATGCACGGACGGATTTAGCATTTCGACAGCGTTTTCCATATTTTGCTTACGCATTAACTCATGAAAAGAGCTTTTTTTGTTGGAAAATTGTTATGCAACTCAGATTTTCGATTGAATATTTTCGTTTTCGAACATAAATGACACCATATTCTAAAACGAAGTAATTTTCGTACAGATTCAATGACAGCTCTGTCTGCAATTTGTAAAGAAAGTCAAAAATTATGATGCCACGTATTAGGCTGGGAAAGGGACTAAGATGACAACACGCCTCGCTATTAATGGATTTGGTCGTATTGGCCGCAATGTTTTACGCGCTATTATTGAACAAGGGCGTGATGACTTACAAGTCGTTGCCATAAACGACTTATCCTCTCCAGATAACTTAGCCCATTTGCTGAAATATGACTCAGTTCACGGACGTTTCAACGGCACCGTCAAAGTGGACGGGAACACAATCGACATCGGACAAGGCCCTATCGAGGTTACCGCAATTCGTAATCTTGAAGATCAAAACTGGGCTGACAATCAGGTTGATATTGTTTTGGAGTGTACAGGTATTTTCACAGCCCGTGATGCGGCTGCAAAGCATCTTGCTGCGGGTGCAAAGCGTGTCTTGATTTCGGCACCAGGTACAAATGCTGACAAAACAATTGTCTATGGTGTAAACCATGATAGCCTCACTAAAGACGACCTCATTGTCTCAAACGGCTCTTGTACAACAAACGCTCTCGCCCCTCTTGCGAAAGTCTTGAACGACGCTTTTGGCATTGAGAAAGGTTTCATGACGACAGTGCACGCCTATACGGGCGATCAACCGACACTCGATACAATTCATCGTAAGGACTATAATCGAGGCCGCGCTGCTGCACTCTCAATGATCCCAACCTCAACAGGCGCGGCTAAAGCCATCGGCCTTGTTATGCCAGAATTGGCTGGCAAGTTGGACGGGAAAGCCATTCGTGTCCCGACGCCTAATGTGTCTGTTGTCGATTTAGTTGTGAATACACAAAAACCAGCCAGCGTTGAGGCCATAAACGCCGCTTTTGCAAAAGCAGCTTCGGGTGAATTAAAAGGTATTTTGCAGTTCGTTGAAGATAAAACCGTTTCGATTGATTTTAATCACGATGCTCACTCTTCTAGCTATGTGACAAATGAAACTGTTGTTATGGCGGATAATATGATCCGTGTGCTTAGCTGGTATGATAATGAATGGGGCTTCTCTTGCCGTATGTTGGATACAGCGTCAGCCATGGCTAAGTTTTTATAGGATATGACAATCACACGCCCCCTTAAATCTGACCAGTTGCTTGAACGTCTGCAAAGACAATTAGACGACCATAAAAACCAAATTACGCAAGACCCGCAAGCCAATGCGGTCAAGTCTTTGGCCTATGACATTTCCAAAGATGTCGAAGAAAGAGAGATTGCATTCCGCGATATTGAAGCACTCGTCAAACAACTCTCTGACCAGGGTGCAGTTGACCGTGCCAGACGTCTGAGGCATCGCGCAGGTGTCGAACAAATTGACGCGTTAAATGCACAAATTGAAGAGATTGCCAAAGATAAAGCAGCGGAAGGGTGGAACGCGTTTAAACTCTGGGCAGAAACACCGGGCTTGGGTATTGTTTTAACGGCACATCCCACATTCTCTTTGTCTCGTGATATTCGGAATTGCTTAGGAGAGATTGCTTCGAAAGAAGAGGGAGCTTTTGAAGCAGAAAAAGAGCTTTTAAAAACTTATCCCTATCTGCCTAAGCGCGCCCCCACCCTCATTGAAGAGCATGAAGATACACAAGCCACACTTGAGCGTATTCAAGGCTCGCTTAATGTCATTAATTCAAAAATCTTAAAGGTCGCCATAGAAACATTTCCAGAGAATTGGATGGAGCTAACGCCCCATATCGCAGATGCTTATAGCTGGGTCGGCTATGATATTGATGGTCGAACAGACATTTCTTGGGGCGATGCACTGCGTCTCCGCTTATCAGAAAAACATACACAATTAGAACGCTACCTAAAAACGGCACAATCGCTCCAAGCTAAAGGCGGATTATCAGCCAAGGGTGAAGCCGCGTTGGACTCATTAGTCGACAAACTGTCTGATGCATTTTCAAGCGCCCGTCGCGATCTGACACTTTTTGAAAAAGATATTACAATTCCTGAAAACCTCGTTGCCGCCGCGAATAATCTGACGCGGAGTTCAACCCGTCGATTTACAAATTTGGATGATGCAATTGATTTAATTGGCACGGCCGCAAGTAATGGAAATGACGACCTTGCCCATGCGCTCATCGCCTTACGCGCACAGATGGTTGCTTTTGGTCTCGGGACAGCCCGTATTCATTTCAGGTTAAATGCGCGCCACGTCATCTCTGCAATCAAGCCTATTTTTGGCATGGATCAGCGTAGTTCGGATAATCGTACATTATTAAACAAAGCCACAAAGCTTACAAAGTCTGTCAAAGCGTCTCCCGTCAATTTCGCATCGCTCGCCCTAGAGAAAAGCACAGCGCATGAGAAGATGATTTTATCAGCGCAGATTCATAAATATATTGATGATAAAACGCCTATTCGTTTGTTGATTGCTGAAACAGAAGACAGCCTTGTCCCTCTAGGTGTGCTCTACCTCGCACGTCTCTATGGTCTTGAAAATCACCTCGATATTTCTCCGCTGTTTGAAACGGCAGATGCCCTCAACAACGGCGGACGCATTATTGGTAAAATGCTGAGCAATCCCGTCTATCGCGACTATGTTAAAGCACGCGGCGTTTTTGCTATTCAAACCGGATTTTCAGATGCGGGTCGTTTCATGGGACAAATCCCTGCGACGCTTGCCATTGAACGCTTACATTCTCACTTTGCTTCGCAAATGGCGAAATATGAGATGCAGGACGTCACCGCCCTCGTCTTTAATACACATGGTGAAGGTCTGGGCCGAGGGGGTCATCCGGGTAAGATTGCCGAACGTGTTGATTATGCCATGAGCCCCTGGGCCATTCGCCAGTTTGAAAAACGCGGTATCCACCTCTGTCATGAGCTTAGTTTTCAAGGTGGAGACGGCTTCCTTTGGTTCCAAACTCCAACATTATCGGACGCAACGGCAACTTCGCTTGCCTGTGTGAGATATGCAGATCGTGATGAAGCTGAAGAGGATACATTCTACACAGAGAATGATTTCTCTTGGGATATTTTCCGCACCATCGGGTCGGAACAGGACAGTCTCTATCGTGATCCAAATTACATTACCATTCTGGGTGGGTTCGGTCAGAACTTATTAATACCGACGGGCTCCCGCGCAGCCAAACGCGCTAAGGCCGGTCAAGGTACGGATATGTTCAATCCTCGCCAGTTACGCGCCATTCCACATAATGCGATCCTGCAGCAACTTGGTACACCCGCCAATATTATTTTCGGTGTCGGTCGTGCAGCAACAATTGATACTGAAAAATTTGCAAACCTTCTGGAGAATTCAGCACGAGCCCGCTCTATATTCAGACTTGTCGCTATCTCAATGAGCCGGACACAACTCTCGGCATTAACGGCTTATGGACGCCTTTTTGATCCGGGCTTTTGGATTAGTCGCGCACTCTCTGGCAATGAACCAATGCTCGCGGAACGAAGTTTGATTGTGGCGGACACACTTGGGCAAAGTACATGGCGGTCTCAAATTATGGACCTCGCCAATCGCTTGCGTATGGATCAGTTTAACGCTGATCGAACATTAGGTAAGTCTGACTTAATCTGTGCAGATTGTGATCCCGAAACACTGAAAATTCTTCATGCACTGCGTCTCGCTGTGGTGATGAAAATGCTCATCATTGCGACAGACCTACCCGCGATTGGTGATGAGAAAACATCACAAATGAACGTCCTACAAAAATTGCAAACCTTCCAAATTGATAGCGTTCTCGAAGAATTGCGTGATCGTTATCCCGAAAAACGTGATGCTCTCACATGGACAGAAGATTTGGTCGAAAAATCTGGCGTGCAACTGGGTGGATCAGGAGGCTTCCCGCACATAGCAGAAACCATCATCAAACCACTACAACGCGCATCAGATCTCACCCGTCAGATAACCGTCGCAATTACGCATCATTATGATGCGTTTGGATAAGCTAAGAGACTAACTCCAGATTTGGACGGTATTTTCGACCGACAGGTAGCTTCGTACCGTCTGTTAAGGTGATAGACGCACCACCTTCGCCACTTGGAATGATCTCGCGTAAAGCGTTACGTTTTACAAGATAAGACCGGTGCACTCGCAAATGATTATCGCCCGCTTCTGACAATAATGTTTCAAGAGAAGACAACGTCATACGCGCCAAATGCATGCCTTGCTCTGTATGAATTTCAACATAATTAGAGGCAGACTCTACCCAGAGAATATCTTGGGCGTTTAGAAGAATCGTGCGCCCGCCTGATTTCAAAGTAAGACGACCTGTATCTTTGGCGTCTTTAAGGTGAGAGCGCGCTTCAAGCCGGAGTTGCTCAATATGACGCCCTGTCACAAAAAAAGATAAAATAAGAAGAAAACTATACGCATCTTTCCTCAATTCATAAATCCAAAGGTTAAAATCAAATAAGCCCTCATAATAAGGACGGCCAAGAAAAATTGGAAAGCTTAGATGTCGAAAAACGTCCATCAAAATAATATGAAGTGCCCCAAAAATAAAAAAGAGTCCCACATAAATAAGGAGCTGTTTTTTCCAATTTGTCCAACTCAGCGGAAAGCGGTTTAAGAAAAACGGTATCAAGAGAATAGAACCGATAATCGCAATATGAGAGGTTAATTGAGTCAGCCAAGGCTCTAACCAAAACACATCAAGTCCACTTTTACTCGCTTCCATTTGTTCTGATGAAGAGAGAACAATCCAAGACAAGCAAACAAAAGCCCAAACGATTATTAGGGATGATTTATCAGCGCGCCTGTCTGCGGCGACTTCTAAATTTTCACTTTTATTTTGCATGGGTCTCTTTTGCCATTTTATGAATTCAGGGCAAAGCAACATTCTATTCTTTTGTCCCAAATATCGGTTTTTTATCCCTCATGCCGTCATTCACCCCCCGAAACTGGAATTTGTCACATTCGGCTTTATTCTGTGCGGACGTTTGTCAAAACATCATGCAAGAAAAAGGAGCTAATAATGACAGACACTTCCAGCCCCTCATCCTTAGCTCATACGCACCAAAGGCGTTATGATTTGGATTGGTTGCGTATCATCGCTTTCGGGTTATTGATTTTTTACCACATCGGGATGTTTTATGTGAGTTGGGGGTGGCATGTTAAATCTGTCCATGCGGGTCCGACCACCGAACCCTTTATGCGCTTGCTAAACCCGTGGCGACTTTCTCTATTATTTTTAATATCAGGCGTTGCTCTGCGGTTTGCTTACGACAAAGTCCTAAATGCGCCCCCCGAAAGACGGTTAATCTCTGGAGCAAAATTCACGGCCTGGCGGACATGGCGATTATTCTTACCTATTATGTTCGGTATTCACTTTATCGTAGCACCTCAGTCTTGGTTGCAACTCTTAGAGAGTGGCGAAATCACCAAAGGGTTTTGGGCGTTTTATCCAGAATATTTTATTGGGACGTCTGAACGATATTCCGTCACTATTCCGACGTGGAACCATCTTTGGTATATTGTCTATTTGATGCTTTATACGCTTATCTTGGCACCTTTTGCAGGCCCCTTATCTCGCTTTATGGAAAGAACCGGAAAGCGTTTCACACATTGGCTATTTACTGGGCGAAAAGCTATGTTCAGTCTTATTCTTATTCCTGTTCTACCGCATCTCATTTACCGCGGGTTATTAGGACAGCATTTCCCAACGACACATGATGTCGTGAGCGATTGGGCCAACCATGCCCATAGCTTCACCTATTTTTTAACAGGGTATACCTTAGCAAAGGATAGGAATTTTTGGACCGCATTGGATCGACTCTTCAAACCACTTTTTCTACTTGTTCTGGCTCTCGCGACTATTCTAACAGTTACATGGAATAATTGGGACGCCGTGATAGAAACCCCTTATTTATGGCCGGCCCGCTTTGGTCGTATCTTATATGCGTGGCTTGTCATCGCTCTACTTTTATCAATGGCACAACGTTATCTGAACAAACCCAGTCAGATCTTGACCTATATGACTGAAGCCATTTTTCCTTGGTACATCCTGCACCAAACCCTGACCATCATGATAGGTTATTGGTTAACACGGCAAGGCACGAGCCTTGGCACAGAATTTATATTGGTGACGATGGCAACCTTTGGCGGGTGTATCATTATCCACGAACTATTTATTAGACGATGGCGCTTCATACGTCCTTTATTCGGACTAAAATCAAAGCCCGTGAAATATAAAGTTAAATCCCGACGACTTTCTGAACCACCTTTGGAATGAAGTCTTTCATCACAAGTGGGCCTTGTGTCATCACCAAACAGATGCAGTCTTCCCCTTCATCAATGTGGGGGGCGTGTGTTTCGTTGTCATGTTCGATATGAATGTCACCACGACGATAAGTTTTATCATCAACTGAGTAGCTGCCTGTCAGGATAAGAGACCATTCCTCACCCGTATGGCTGTGGTCTGGCATTCTCATGCCACCCTTCGCCTTTAATAGATAAACACGCTCACCTTTTTCATAGCGACGATTACCATAGATATCATGTACCGCCACACCTGGAACGAGTGTTTTCCATTTAATGTCACGAAGACCATGGCCAAGAGATTTACGCAAACTTTCAGGTGCAAGGCGCGTATGATTGAATCCGAAATGATCATTTGCCGTATGTTTAGGCAAGTTCTCCAAGACTTCGCCTATGAACAAGGGCGAAAGTGCGACAGGTTTTACGTCGTCGATCATAGTCGCGGCTATATCTTCTTGGAATGCCACTTTTTCACAGACTTGTTCTGAAATCTCGGACTGGCAAGCTAACATAAAATGCTTGGCCGGGCTTAGATTCCCCGCTGCATAATCGGTAATCAGGTCGTCAGACATGACGACGTCATCTTTCACTGTGAGGACCATTACGCGTCTCCGAGGTGACGCGACATGTTTGCTTTAAGCGCTTGTATAGCACTCCGGATACGGGTTTTTACGGTACCGAGTGGTACACCTGTTTCTTCGGCAATTTCCTTATGTGTTTTAAATTCCATGAAAGCCATACGTATGGCCATTTGTTGAGGGGCCGATAAACGTGCAATATGCTCTCGTAGTAAATCGGAGTCTTGCGACGCCATGAAATTCACTTCAGCCGAAGGCACTTCGTCATCCGCAATAATTTTCATGAGTTCTGGATCCCGTATATCCATACGACCATGTTTACGTTGGTGATCAATCCAGCGGTTACGTGTCATGCGATAAACCCAAGTCGCAAAACTTGCTTTTGCAGGGTCAAACATGTGAGCCCCCGTCCAAACCTTAATCATCACATCCTGAACGATGTCTTCGGCCGTACCATTGCCGACTCCACGCGCCATCAGCCAGCCTTTTAGCTTTGGCCCATATATCTCGAAAAGATCTGATAGTGCTTTCGCATCTTGCTTTTCAGCAATGTTGTGAAGCCATATCGCATCTCGCTTTGCGGCGCTCATGCTCTTCTTAGAGGCCTTACGGCCGTAATTGTTCTCTGACCCGGGGGTCGCCATAACCCTCTCCTTAGTCTGGTGAGGCTGATCTTCCATACAGGGAGCTAACGACAATGTCATGACAATTCCGAATTTTTAGCGGTTAAATGTATTTACCGAAATTGATACGCTACAGAAACAAACTCGGTTTGAGTCTGAACTGCGACATTTAAGGCGTATAGATTGTGTATGTCACATCAGCGGAAATAGAGCCGATCCCTTGCGAAAAATCATAGTTATTACCGTTTATGCCGGCTCCGAGGAGGTTATATCGGGATTGAAAACTCACTGCTTGCTGCATAATTGAACCGGGTGATGATGCGGTCCTGCGTCCGCCGTCAAAAACTTTTTGTGGTCCGCCTGATAGGTCATCTAAGGTAAAAAGCGTCCCGTTTTGTCCCAAAACGATACCACTACCACCCAAAGAAGGGTCCTGCGCCATCTGCCCCCAGCGATTGACGCCTGAACCACCCGTACGATTGATACGCAAACGATAACGAATATTCGTGTAGTCTAAACTGCTAAAATCTCCTGTTGTCTGAAGATTTGAGGCTTCCCCGAAAATATCAAACGCCGCATTGGATGCCACATAGAACCTGGAAGCCCTGGCTCCACCTCCCAGCAGGTCAATATCCGTCGATTCATCAAGACCGAAGGCATTATAGCTGTCATTGGCGTCCAGCGTCTGATGCGGCCCCGCGCTATTGAACTGTCCACCGAAAGTCGGATTGTTAATCTGGAATTCCCAACCAGACCCTTCTCCATTTTGAATTGGGTTATATCGACCTGTATTATAGTTGATGGAGACCCCGTCAGCGTCAATAAGGTCTTGCCCGGCATTTCCCGACGCTGAATTTAAGAGATAAAAATCGTAGACAACGGGTGCAACACCGCCATTTTCTTCAAAATCACTCGCTCCGAACACGATAACAATTGAGTCTGCACGGAAAAATGGACGATCTATGACTGAGGCTTGCGCGGGCGCAACAGCCAACGTACTGCCAAACAGCAGACCGAAAGCCCCCTTTCGGACATATCCCAAACCCGTTTCCATAAATCGCGTTTAACGTGTTTGACTAAACATACCGCGAAGAGATGAGGTTAATAAGGGGTTACGTAGTACCTTATTTTTTTGTGTTATAAGGTACTGAACGGTATGGCCTGTATCCGGCTGGTGTTGTTAATGGTGAAAAATCTTCAGCCCCTAATTTAACACCCAGTGTATTATAAGCATTCAATATATCAGCACAAAGCAAGTAGGTCTGTATGCATTTATCAAAACCTTTTTTCGAACCTGTTGTAGAAATTTTGAAATAGGAAACGTTTTTGTAATCATCAAAAACATTAAACTCGGCTTTTTCAATATGACGAATATCGGTCACTTCTGTTAGCCTAATGCCAGAATTTCCCTGTCGATCTTGATAGTCTCTTTTACGCTTATATTCGATGAAAACGCTGCCTGGATCCAATCGATTATCAAATTTGATTCCTTCTTTACCACTATCTAAGTTATTTTTAGCGGCTGTATATACGGCATAATCTAATAAGTCTGTTCCTTGCCTTATGTTTGATCCAACCAAAACAAGTCGCCTGTCTGGATTATAAAGTACTTTGCCATCAAAATTTGGAAACATGGCTGTATTGTCTAGCCAGTCACGCCCCCAGACATCTTCATCCATAAGGCGCGCATATTTATTACCGCCTGAAACAAAAGGCGTTGATCCAGTAGCAGAACCACCTGATAAAGGTTGGTTGAGAACATATCCACTCGTAGCGCTCGTGACTTCATTTAAAGTTCTGAAACTTAAACCCACAGAAAGGGCTTGTGGTTTCAAAGATGTTAAACAAGCTTCTTCGTTTGCGCGCGCTTCTGGCGTAATATCTGACGAAAAATCAGAGATTGATTTTGGTCTGAGCGACTGCGTACATTCCAGAGCAGCTTGCATTACAGGATATTGCCTGGCTATTTTTTCTCGTGCTCCGATCTCGGTAAGATGGCGGGCTGATATCTGAGGCGATTGTGGTTTTTTATAAGCCTGTCCACTGAAATCTTGAACCATTTGCCTGAGATCAACAAGGCTTGCAACAGCGCTATTCTTTCTTTTCAAAGTCTCTGCACCTTGGGTCAATTCATAGGCCATTACATCGTCGACAGCTGCACACTCCAGCATTTTATACTGTCTTCCACCTACGATATTAAAAGTGAATCCAAAGCCTGATGTTTCTTGCATAAAACGTCTGTCATCAACGCGCATCGGAATCATGTAAGCGTAATTGTAACCGGCATTAAGTGCATTCTCTGCCGCTTTTAGTGCGTATTTTTTACGACGTTTATCGGTGACTTCATTGATAAAATTATTGAAATTTATATTTTTTTTCAAAAAATCACCCGGAGACGATCCAATCGCAACCTCATGGGTACAATCGAAATAGGTCTGGTTAACAGTTGCAAGTGTTTCCGCATGTGAAATCTGCGCAGCTGCAAACGAAATGGTAAGGCAGGTCGCAATACTAAAAGCATCCATTCTACCTTTTAAGCTTACAGTCATGAAAACTCTCCACACATCCAAATGCCGCATATAAACCATTGGTTGAAGTTAGCAAAATGTCAAGCAGTCGAATCTCAGGGCGGGCATCACCAAAATTACAGATGTTAAGTCTTAGCCCTTGACTTCCAGTCAGTATTTACATATATTTCTGTTATGACAGAAATTACGCAAAATATTGATACTCTCCCTGAAGCCGTTAGACGTTTTATTTTACACTGGGGTGATATGGGGAGCACTTGGGGTGTAAACCGCACTGTCGCACAAATTCATGCATTACTCTTCATAATGGAGAAGCCGCTTAATGCCGAAGAAATTACCGACTGTTTGGGTGTAGCGCGAAGTAATGTCAGCAATAGTCTGAAAGAACTCTTATCCTTTAAGACCATTAGCCGTGTCCCCGTGGCCGGTGACCGCAGAGATTATTACACTGCTGAAACCGATGTATGGGAAGTCGCCAAACGGATTGCTGCCGTCCGTAAAGCCCGCGAAGTGGACCCTGCGCTAGAGGTTCTCACGCACTGCCTCCAAGTTGCCGAAGGCGATAGCGGGGTGAGCGATGAACAGCGCAAACGCCTTCGCGATATGCAGCAATTCACGCAAACCATGGATCGTTGGTATGGCCAAATGGCGAGCCTGCCTTCGACGACACTCTCCCGCCTTGTGGGGCTCGGCGATAAGGTCGTCAGCCTCCTGAATATAGGACGCAGTAAGAGTTAGCGCGGTCACCGCCGCAAGTGAAAGGCCAAGATGATGGTCGAATTTAAATTTGAAAATCGGGACTATGAAAACCAAAAAGCTTTTGAAGCGACAAGTCTAGGTGACATTAGATTTCGCCAACTACTTCGTAAGCAAGATTGGTACGCCCTCCCTCAAGCCGTGAGACAGCGTTTCAGCAAACGAGTCCCACGCGGGGACAGTACTGTTTATCGCGGTTATATCCAAAAGACTGATATGAATTTTGCTGGCCGTGTTTTAGCCGCCATCCTACGCATCATTGGTGCCCCCTTGCCTCTCAAACAAGAGAATGAGAATTATGCCGCAGTTGTGAGTGTAACCGAAGACCCAAAAGGTGATGGCCAAATTTGGAGCCGACAATATGGCGGGCCAAAAGGCTTTCCCCAAATCATACACAGTGCCAAACGCTTTGCAGGTCCGACCGGCCTTGAAGAACATATTGGTTACGGGATTGGTATGACCCTGAAACTCGCTGTCGAAAATGAGGCCTTACTGTTTAAAAGCGATAGATATTTCATGAGCGTTTTTGGAAAGCGGATTTATCTCCCCAAAGCTTTGACTCCGGGCGACCTTATCGTCAGCCATGCCGATCATGGTCAAACTGGTGATGCAGCATGGTTCGAGTTTGGCCTCGACCTGAAACACCCTCTCTTTGGGCAACTGCTTAATCAACGCGTTATGTTTCAGGACATGAAGGCCTAAGCGATGAAAATTCTCATCATAGGCGGATATGGACGCTTTGGTGGCAATCTCGCGAAGCTATTAGGTGATTGTGAGCAACTTACCATTATGATTGGCGGTCGCAGCCTTAGCAAAGCAGAAGCCTTTTGCGCGTCTTATCCAGGAAGTGCAAAAGTTATAGCCGTAAGGTGTGAGCGTCATGAGATTTCTGATGTCTTAGGCATACACAATCCCAACCTTGTTGTTGATGCCTCTGGTCCGTTTCAAGCCTATGGCGATAATCCCTATCATGTCGCCAAAGCCTGTATTGCGGCGGGAATTAATTATTTTGACTTAGCCGACAGTGCAGACTTTGTTGCGAATATCGGCGCGTTAAATGTGGACGCCATCAAAGCAGACGTGACAATCCTTTCAGGAGTCAGCACCTGCCCGGCCTTGAGCGGTGCTGTCGTGAGGGACCTCGCGCAAGATATGAGTGTCACAGATATCAGCTTGGGCATCGCCCCTTCTCCAAAAGCAGAATTAGGCCTGAGTGTAATTAAGGGCATTTTGACTTATGCAGGTGCGCCAATAGAGACGTGGCGCGATGGCCAAGCCACTCAGATAGTCGGACTAGCCGAAAGTCGTCGTTATAAAATCGCGCCTTGCAATTATCTTCCCTTAGAAGACAGGCGGTTTAGCGCGGTCGAAGCGCCAGAATTAAATCTCTTCCCGAAACTTTACCCCAACCTTCAAAATGTTTGGGTCGGTGCGGGTACACGCCCTGAATTCTTGCTTCGCTGTTTGAATGGCCTCGCCAAAGTGAAAGC